>NZ_OY782764.1:3045000-3345000 GCF_963678225.1 uncultured Cohaesibacter sp.
TCACAGGTACCGACAGGATGCCGATCCTTATAGGCAGGTCGCCACTGGCGAGCGGCCGTTTGTTCTTGGACCAGTGTCGGCGGTCGTCTGACAAATCGAGCAGGTCATTGACGAGATAAGTGGCAGAGGCAACAAGATTGATGCCCCAGAAAGCCAGTATTGTTGCCATGATTGCCTGCGCGTCACCGAGTCTGCCCGCAAGAAAAAGCGGAACGAAAACCAACCCGTTTTTGGCCCATTGGTGCGGTCTGATCGCCTTGATGAAAGGCTTCCAGAGGGAATGGCGCGGCAGGATCTTTTCGATTGTCGTGTGCTTCTGGGCGGCCGATACCACTTGCCTTGGTGCTTCCACGACCACTGCGGCCTTTGCGACCTTCCATACGCAAAGATCGGCCATTGCATCGCCAGCATAGGCAAAGCCTTGTGGGAACCGCTCTTGCAGCACCCGCGCCTTTTGAGGACCTTTGAGATTGGTCTGGTCATCACTGGCTATGACTTCGCGTATATTGGGCAGGCGGGCAGCAACCTGCTTAGCAACACTGATATTGGCTGCTGTCGCCACATAAATGGGTCGCCCCCTTTCTCCCTGTTCTGCCACATAGGAAAGCAGGGCCTGATTGAGCGGCAGGGACAGGATGTCGATATCCGTTTCGTTAGCCAGTTTATGTTTCAGGAATGCACGCCCCTTGAGCATCCACCAGATGATCAGAAAAATGTCCCATGGACGCTTCTTGAGAAAGACCAGCATGGCTTCCAGAAGCATGTCGCTGCGTACAACGGTGCCATCCAGATCCAGAACAAGAGGAAGCACCTCTTTGGTCTGCTCACTCGGCATCTTGTCCTTCATCGACTATTCCCCTCTCCGAGTATAGAAATCCCAGCAGCTGTTCAGATTTGTTTTTTTAAAATCCTGTTCCAGAGCAGCCAGATAATAAGGCGTGATATTCATATCGGTCACATTGCAAAGATCGGCAAAAACCCCGTCGGCACTGGCCAGATAGGCGCGAGCCTCCTCTAAAGAGGGCTCTGGAAGGGTTCTGCCTATATCCATAACCAGTGTGGTATGTTTGGCTGGTGTCAGGCCGAGCAGGCGCCCGAACGGATCGGAAAAGGCGATTGTGGTCGTGTGGTGCACTGTGCCTCCAAGTCCTTTGTTCCTGAATATTCGGGCGGCATCCAGAATGGCGTAAAGCTGCGCCAGATTGGCAGCTGGCGCATTGGACGTCGGGTCATATGTGAGGAAAAAGCGATCGGTCTGAAGGGCGCGCATGCGATCTCTTTGTTGTTCGATCAATTGACCGAAGAATTGGCTCCCCTCATCGGTCGGCAAGGGAACTCGCGTACCGGGAATCAAGGCATCCAGTTTCTGCTCGATGGCAGGTTGTTTTTCTCTCACAAGCACTTTCATGCCGCGATGAACAACCATGTCGGCAACCGGAAACAGCGTTGCTGCCAGTAGAAGCGCAGAGGTCACCTTGTGGCGCTCCCAGGCTGTCGCTCCAAACAGGCACGCAATCCCGGCGATCAACCCCAACCCTCCCGTATTCTGGCTCTCTGCCATGAAGGCAGCAGCCATGAGCAGAACAGTGTCAATGGCATAGGTCTCATCGGTGATGATGGCCGGCCAGCTAAAAGCGTGTCCCTTGCGAAAGAACAAGAGGCGTGCGAGTGCTGCCAAACCAACAAAGGCAACGATGCTACCCGCCAGCCAATAGGTGAATGCGGTATAGAATAGCTTGTAAACGGCTCCGCCCTGGTTGACCAAAAGCATCGATCTGATATCGCTGATATAGGCCGAGATGAAGCTGCTCTGTAATTCTAGTCCAATCAGCAGAGCCCAAAACAGGCATATTCCGCCAAGGATGGTAGTCCATCGGCTGCGCCCCAGAATAACGGATGTGAGCAATATGCCGCAGACAACCAGAAAAGCGGTAATTTTCAAGAAGAACAGCAGGCAAACCAGATAAGCGAGCAGAAGGGCATCAAAGCGTGATTTGGGCAGCATATACCAGAGCCCTACCAAAAAGAGCAGGGCGGTTGCAAAGCGGTTATAGGTGGCAAAATAGCTGATTTCAGAAAGATGGGTCTGGTCCAGTGTCATGGGAACCAGTGTGATCAGCGCCAGCAACAGCAAGGCGGATGCAAACTCTGTATGTGATCTGAAACGGGGGACGAGCGCCATGAAGACGGGCAGAAACACAAGCCATGTCACGATATGCAGAGAAACGAAGGCGTTGCTGTAGGGAAACAGCGCTTCGCCCCAATTGGCCAGATAGAGCGTCAGTGAACCGATTGGTGAAAAGAAATCGATATGGGGAACCTGGCCTAGAGATATTCTGTAAGCGCCATCCTGTACAAAAATAAAGTCAAAAATCGCTCGGCCATAAGGCGCTTGCTGTAAAAACAGATAGCCGCACACCACAAGCAGAAGTGAAAAGGCCAGAAAAATAACTTGGCGAGGTAATATGTTCTGCATGAGAAAACCGCAACACTAATATTCAACTCTGGCTAAATCTACTATCCAAGATTTAACACTTGGTTGTGTGTTCAATTTTCTCTCACTTGGCCGGTTTATGACTCACATAAGCTCAGTTTGGTCTATATGTCTGAAAATATGAAGAAATACGCATCAGGTGCAAGCTGAGTGTGAAATCCATTGGGACGATCTGCCACAGAATGCTGGCAAAAAAAACACAAACATTCATAGCTGTGCGCTGAAGAAATGGCTCCGCATTGACACCAAGCCCTTGCATGGCATCAGTGGATTTCAAAAGGCGAGAAGAAACAGCGTGATCAGCCCCTATATCAGAGGAGGACAAATGATATCGCTTTGAAGAAGAGAATTGGCTGGGGTGGTAGGATTCGAACCTACGATACACGATACCAAAAACCGATGCCTTACCACTTGGCCACACCCCAGCAAGCCCGAATAATTGCTCCGGCTTAGAGTAGGCTTTCTATACAGAAGGCCGATGGGTCGTGCAATGCTTTAAACCAAATTTTTCACAAGTGAGGACCATCTTTCATAAATCGGTTTGGTGTCCACTCTTTGTCTTGGCAGAAAAGAGGCTGTAAGGGCAGAAAAAGCACTCCATATGATATCCGACGTGGAAATCTTTCAAAGAGTTTAGAAATTTGTCTTTTCTGCTCTTGCCATACTGTGATGGGGAGGCTATAAGCGCCTCCACCAGAGGTACGGAGCGTAGCGCAGCCTGGTAGCGCATCTGGTTTGGGACCAGAGGGTCGGAGGTTCGAATCCTCTCGCTCCGACCATTTATTCTTATTTTCTCAATAGTTATAGATGGTCGTTACGCATGACGCGCAAGATGTTTCCTTGCGCACGAGCGGTTTCCCGGGTTTTTCTTTTGATACATGAACGCTGAGTCCGCAGGCCTCAATCCAGCGTCAGATTGTCATCGAATACAGACCTGTTTGCCATATATTCAGGCTCGATATGGATCGTCACCACGGCGTGAGGCATTTCTTTTTGCAGGGCATTTTCGATTCTGTCGCAAATGGCGTGGGCGTCATAGACGCTCATCTGGCTGGGGACTACCAGATGAAACTCGACAAATATCACTCGGCCAGCATGGCGCGTGCGGATATCATGCGCTTCGATTGCGCCGTCCGCATTGGCCATGATGGTCGTGCGCAGCTGCAACAACTCCTCAGGATCAATGGCTTCATCCATGAGCCCGCTTAATGACCCCTTGATCAGCTCCCATCCCGTCCAGAGAATGGAAACGCCGACAAACATGGCGAGCAACGGATCAAGCCACACGAGCCCTGTGAGCTTGGCCAACGTGACACCGGCGATGACTCCGATAGAGGTGACAACATCAGTAAATAGATGTTTGCCATCTGCCACAAGGGCAGGGGAGCGCAGCTTTTTGCCGATGCGCACCAATGTAAAGGCCCAACCGGCATTGAGGATGCCACCAAGGCCGTTGAGCACCAGTCCGATAACCGGCACTGAAAGGTCGCGTGGATTGGTGAAAACCGCATAGGCCTCCATGAAAATCGCGATTGCAGCCAGAACCACAAGCACACCTTCAGCCACCGCCGAAAGATATTCCGCCTTATGGTGGCCGAACTGGTGATTATGATCTGCTGGCTTTTCGCCGAGCCAGAGAGCAATCAGAACCGCAAAGGCGGCGGCCAGATTGATCAGGGTTTCCAATGCATCAGAATAGAGCCCGACCGAGTTGGTCATGGCATAGGCTGCATACTTCAGCGCCAATACCACTAAGGCAACCAAAACGGACCCAATTGCCAACTGCTTGGAAGACAATTTGCTCACCGGCTTTTTCAAGGATGCTGGATCATTCATGGCTTGTCAGACGAGTCCATTTTGTATGTTTTTGATAGATGCCGCCCAATCCGTGGATCTGTCAAGCAGATCGGAGACGGGTAGTGGGCTTCTCGCATAGGCCTATGGTGATTCCCATATGTGAAATTGTCCTAACGGCTTTGCCGTGTATAACTGGCTTTGCCTGTTGGTGAGCGGTTCGGGGCAATTGTAATGATGCGCCGACAGTCCTAATGTTAGGCAAACTCCCCTTGAGTGCCGATTATACAGTGTGCGTCTCCTGCAGCGAGGGCCTCGCGCCGATTAACGCTCCAAAGGGGTTCATCGATTTTCATCATTGAATAGTTTAGAAGAAAAAGAAAGGGCCCCTCATGTCGCGCATCGTCTATGTCAATGGAGAATATCTGCCAGAGGAAGAAGCCAAAATCTCGATCTTTGATCGTGGCTTTCTGTTTGCTGACGGTGTTTATGAGGTTTCGACCATCCTTGATGGCAAGCTGGTTGATAATGCGGGCCATCTTGCACGCCTGCAGCGCTCGCTCGCAGAGCTCGATATTCCGGCCCCTTGCTCTATGGAAGAGATCGAAACAATCCAACACACCCTGATTGAGCGCAACGCTATTACGGCTGGCAGTATCTATTTGCAGGTGACACGCGGTGCTGAAGATCGCAATTTCCTTTGGTCTGAGGGCCTGAAGCCATCGCTAATCATGTTCACCCAGACGCGTGGCGCCAAGATGGACAAGGTGGCAGAGAAGGGCCTTGATGTGATTTCCCAGCCAGACATCCGCTGGCAGCGCCGCGACATCAAGACCGTGGCGCTTTTGCCTGCTTCTCTGGCCAAGCGCAAGGCTATTGCCGAAGGGGCGAATGATGCATGGTTGGTTGAAGATGGCATGATCACGGAAGGTACTTCCAACAACGCCCATATCATCACCAAGGATGGCAAGCTGGTGACCCGCGCCCTGTCCAACAAGATCCTGCATGGCATCACGCGCAAGGCGGTACTGGCCTTAGCTAAGGAAGCCGGGTTAACGGTCGAAGAGCGCAGTTTCTCGCCTGCAGAGGTCAAGGATTCCGCAGAGGCCTTTGTTACCTCCGCCACCATGTTTGTCTCGCCTGTTGTCTCCTTTGATGGCGTAAAGATTGGCGACGGAAAGCCGGGCCCCCACACAACGCGCTTGCGTGATCTTTATATCGAGTTTGCCAAAAAGAGCCTGAGCTAAAAACCATCACCCCTTGAATGTTGACGGCTTTAACCCCATTTCATCGGAGCAACTTTGATGCATGGAGAAAAGGTCCGCATTATGGGAAATCTCGATAAACCGTCTTTCGAGCCGGTCATGAGCTTGCTCGTAGGCCTGATGATCGTAGCTGCAATGGTGCTGGTCTGGCTTCTTTGATGGGGGTAGACGTCAAAAATTCAGACCCTTTTACAAGATTGGACATCCCGGCGCGCTCCGGGATGATCTTTTTAAGAGGAATTGGCTATGACCGATAAAGCGACGCCAGAGAATTCCGCCGTTGAGCACGTCTATTTGAAAGACCGCATGCGCGGATATCGGGGATGGCTCAAGATCGTCGTTTATACACTTTCCGGCATTGTCATGCTTTCTATGTTTGCCAGCAACATGCTTCAAAGCTTCTAAAGGCGATCGGCTGGATCAGCCATTTTTGCAAAGACACAAACATTTTCACGAGGCCACTATGACTGCCAAGCAAAGACAAAGGCTATGGAAACGTTGGTTAAGCCCGTCTCTCATTGCGCTTTGCGTTCTGGTCGGGCTGGCAAGCCAATCAGGTTTTTGGCGTGGTTTGAGCTGACATCAGGCTTTTGCATTCAGATAATGTGCAATGCCTTTGGCTGCACGGTAGCCTTGTGAGAGACAGCCTGTGAGCAGATAGCCTCCCGTTGGAGCTTCCCAATCCAGCATCTCTCCGGCGATAAACAATCCCGGCGCTCTTTTTACCATCAGCGTTTCATCTAACTCTTCAAGCAACACGCCACCCGCGGTGCTTATCGCCTCGGCTATGGGGCAAGGGGCCGTTACCCTGAGTGACAGACTTTTGATGGCGCTTGAGAGCTGATCAATATCATTCATTACGGATTTGTCCGTCAGAGCCTTGAGCAGAGCGGCCTGTATGCCCTGAAGTTTGAGGCTGCGCCGTAAATGGTTTGAGAATGACTGTTTGCCGCGCGGACGACAAAGGCGTTCTTTGACTTGCGCCAGTGTCAGATTGGGGCGCAGATCGATGCTCAGGATGGCACTGCCGTCATTTTCCAACGCATCGCGCATAGGGGCAGAGAGCGCATAGACAGGCCCTCCTTCGATTCCGCAATGGCCCCCGCTATGATCAATATCCGATGCGTCGGTTCCTGATACACTCTTGGGATTATGGTGAGAGAGTACAAAGTCACCGCTATTAGATCTCTCTCCAAAGGATAGGCGCACCGATTTGACGGGAGTGCCAGCCCATGTCTTGCCGAAGCCTTCCGGTAGATCTACATCAAAACCGCAATTGGAAGGGCGATAGGGCGCACATGCGATGCCTTGCGCGATGAGGGGCGCTAAAAAGGCTCCGTCTGTTCCAAGGCGTGGCCAGCTGGGGCCTCCAAGAGCCAGAAGGCAGGCGTCTGCTTCAAAGCTCTGTTCCCCATGCTCGGTGTCGAACAGCAATGCACCGGCCTCGTTCCAACCGATCCAGCGATGCCTCGTTGTCAGCGTGACATCACGGTCTTCAAGACGTTTCATGAGGGCGCGGAGAAGGGGAGAGGCTTTCATGACTTTGGGAAAAATCCGACCCGTCGAGCCGACAAAATAAGGCTGCCCCAACATTTCCATCCAGTCGAGAATGGCCTTGGTGCCAAATTCCTCAAGCATGGGCCGCATCCAGTCAGTCGCTTTGCCATAATGCTTGGCAAAGGCCTCGGGATCGGCAAGACCTGACCGATGGGAAATATTGAGACCGCTTTTGCCTGCCATAAGGATCTTGCGCGCCGGGCTCGGCATTGCGTCGAACAGATGGATGGACAAATCAGGGCGCAGTGTCGAGAGCCTGTCTGCTGCCATCAGGCCAGCAGCTCCCGCGCCAACAATCGCGACAGTCTTCTTTTTCTCTTGCATGCGCCCGTTTCCTCTTGTTCTGATCCAACAGACCTATCGCCGTCCCAGCGCAATGGCTAGGGGCATTTGTGGGTCATACAGAAAAAGGCCTCGAAACCCTGTTTCGAGGCCAGTTGGGACAGCAGTGTGAGTGGGCCGTCCGGGCTCAAGTACGATTGGTCTCCCTGAACATGGTGCGTGTGTCTTTTCCTCCGCTGTGATTGACTGGGAACCATGCTCCAGACGCCTTGAGGGACCTGTGGCGTCTTTTACCTCCGGGAGTGAGAGGTCGCAGCCAGGCTGCGTAAATCTGTCAAATAACGTGCCCTATTGGGTTCCGCGAAGTCGGAAACCAGCCACTGGGCGCTGCGTTCTTGGCTCGGGGGCGCCTGCCACTCGTTGCCAAATTGTGGGATTGCCTACGGCCTGCCGCTTGTTCCAGCGGTAGGGCACATCCTGCCATGGCAGGATTGTGGGGTTCAGATTATCCAGCACAAACTCGCCGCGGTCGGTTCTAACCACCAGCACAGCATGATAGGTGCCATCTCTCAGAAAGGCGGTTGTGATCAACAGCGCATCAGATGGCCAACCTTTTCGTAGCAATTCCTGTTGCTTGGTCAGCGCGTAATCTTCGCAGTCGCCTTCTGTTACATAGGCCGACCATTCATCAATCTGCCCATCAGCTCGGGCCTTGATGCTCTTGTTGATCGAGGCGTTCACTTCAAGCAGCTGGTTCCAGCTCTCCTGAGAGAGCGCAACTGTGCCTTGCCCGTAGCGATTGCACGCAGCGGGGTTGTTTGCACAGTAATAGACATGTCCGGCAGGAGGGCTGGTCCGTTCCGTCATACGCATTGTGCCGGCCGCAGCCAAGGCGTTGTTCGGCACGAGCACGGCAATCAGGCCGGCTGACGCTACGCCTGCCAACAGACTTCTTCTTGCAAAGCTTGTCAGTTGTGAATGCCGAAACAAGGTGACCCCCTAAGTGAACAACGCCTAACAAGCCTAGCGAGGGCTTTTAAAGAAGGCGTGAGAAATTATGGGGGATTTCAAATCAATTATAAACGAAAAATTAACCTTGATTCGACGGTTTTATACGATTCGTTTTCATAAGGCGTGTCGGGCAAGGGGAGATGTCCCGAAGGTCTGATACTGAAGCCTTTTTCAAGGCATTGTTTTATTCTGTAAAGCCTTGGGAAACTATATTTCGTAGTAAACACAGATATTTGGCCGAAATAAAGGCAATGAAAAATATGGAGATAATTCAGTACTTTTATCGCCAGCCTTACCAAAATCAAACAAGGCTCGTAAAAATTGACAGGGATTTTTAGAAAGGCTGGAAACGACTCATAAAGGGTTGCGGAGAAGGTGAGGCCGCCACGGAGCCAAGAATGAGTGATATTGTCTAAAAGCCCATGGAAAGGTATCAATCACCTTGCCAAGGGGTTTCATCTTTGTGCGCACGGTAGGGCAGCAGGTGCCGCAAAAGCCAGAGAATGGTCATTGCGGGCACGATCAGCAGGAAGCGTTCACTATTGGCTTCGAAATGCAGGCTGCTGAATTCACCATGGCTTCCCAGTAGCGACAGCGTCTCCCAGAAAAAGGTGACGGTGAAGAGCAATCCCAACAGTGCTTTCGTGGAAACCGTAAATCTCATTGTCTTATGCCTGCTTCTTGCGGCTCGATCTTGAAGGGCTCATCTGGGAGCCAGTCGGGCTATATAAGAAGACTATCACATCTTACTTTCGCTTCGTTTAAAGGCATGGATAAAATTCTAAGGATGTCGCGTCGTTTTTAAACCGACGAGATGAGTCTTGAACCTGCGCACTAAGGGCGAGTTTTGAATCAGTTTCTCAAGCATTTGAATCAATATCTGAAGCTGCTTGAATCATTTTGTGAAGAGGGAGAATCTCTTTGTTATAAAATGCGCCTAAGAGACTGAAGTGACTCACTCTATCTGGGTTTTAAAGTGACACCTTCGCGGCTGAACTTTAGCTTCTAGAAGGCTTGCCACAAAAAAGAGCGATGGTCGAAACCACCGCTCCTGATCGAACCGGGAAGGTCATAAAGGGCGGGCGTGATGCGTAGCTGACCACATCATGCCAACCTTTAGGCGATCTATTCGCAAAGATCGACCTTCATGTCCCAGTTCTTGATTTTCATCGTGCCATTCTGGGCGAGGTTTAGCTGCATCTTGAAGACACGATCCCACAGCTGAGGCTCGTGGCCCACACCGCGGCGGATACAGTCTTTTTCGGCCATGTCGAAATACTCGTTCATGATGTCCTTGTAATCCGGATGGACGCAGTTATTGATGATGCAATGCGCACGGTCGCGAGGAGCCAGACCACGCAAATCAGCAAGACCCTGCTCGGTTACTACCACGTCGAGGTCATGCTCGGTGTGGTCGATATGCTGGGCGTGCGGAACAACGCAGCAGATGCCGGTCGGGTCGGTCTTGGATGGACGAACCGATGGCGTATGCATGATCTTCAGGAAGCCGGAGCGCAGGAAGTCGCCCGATCCACCGATGCCGTTCACGATGCGGGTGCCGCTGATCAAGGTCGAGTTGGCATGGCCATACATGTCGATTTCGATCGGGGTATTCATCGCGATAACGCCGAGGCGGCGAGCCACTTCAGGGTTGTTGGAGATGGACAGCGGACGCAGGATGATCTTGTCTTGATAGAATTCGCGGCGCTCGATGAAGCGCGGCATGCCGTGGTCCTGAGACAGCGACAGCGAGCAGGAAGAGGCGTAGTCAAGACGTCCGGAGTCGAACAGATCCAGCATGCCGTCCTGTAGCACCTCTGTGTAAACGCTGAGGTTATAGAAAGGACCATCAGCCAGCCCGCCGACAACAGCGTTGGCGATGGAGCCAACACCAGACTGCAGCGGCAGCAGGTTTTCTGGCAGACGATGATGCTTCACTTCGTTTTTGAAGAATTCGAGCAGGTGGTTGGCAATTGCCACGGAGCCTTCATCCGGATCGGCCAAAGCGCGGCCCTTGTCGGTGTGTTCGGATTCAACGATGGCAACGATCTTGCTCGGATCACACGGAATGCATGGCATACCGACGCGGCTGTTTGCCTTGGTGATGCCGATGATTTCACGATGCGGAGGAGCATGCAGAACCATGATGTCATGCATACCTTCATAGGACGGCATCGCAGTGTTGACTTCGAGAATGATATTGTCGCAGGTCTGAATGATTTCCGGGATCACGCCAACAGAAGCGGAAGGAACAAGACATCCGTCTTCGGTAACCGCAGACACCTCGATGATGGCGAGGTCGAGTTTGCCGGATTTGGAATCCTTGGTGTAAAAACCGTAGGCCAGATCCTGTGCAAACAGCGACAAGTGCTTGTCGCCCATGCGGATGCGGCCTTCGTTGATGGCCTTGGCGATGTTCTTGCCGGTCTGGTAAGGCCAGCGACGGTCGATCATATCGTTGTCGGCCCAACGTCCTTCAGTTTCGGCACCAACGGAAGCTCCGATGAACAGGTTGAACTTCAGTTTGCCTTGAAGGTTATTCTTCTCGACATGCTCGGCCAGCGCGATAGGCACTGCCTTTGGATACCCTGCAGGCGTAAAACCGGACCAACCCAAGTTCATGCCATCCTTGAACATGTCGATGGTGTCTTCCACCTTCATGACTCTGTTCATAAGGAATGGACAGCGGACTCGATCTTCCAGTGTTCCATACTTACCCATTCTTGTTTTCTCCTGTGAGGATCTGTTTTTAATGTTTCGGGTCTGCCCAACGTTCCGAGCGGGAGGTGTGTGGGCGCATTTCAGAAAAGCAACTCTTGATATGATGCAACCGGGAGGAGGAAGAGGCCAGTTCGGAGGTCGTCAGCCGCGCAGATCTTTCCGTTTCGCGAGTGCGCGCGACCAGACAGGCCGACGGGCAACGCAAAGCCGTGCTTACGAAGAAAGAGAAGCGAGCCGGATCTTTTGCCACTCCGGGGGTGGTTGACATCTTCTTTGCCTGAGACAGGTTGTCATGCATTGTCTTGAGGGTATTCCCTGATTGAGAACCGCAAATATAATGGCTCTTTTCATCCTAAAGTGTAACACCAACAAAAGGTAGCGGGAATTCGGACCAAGGGTGAACTATTGACGAATATTTGTAAATTTTTGGACAAGAAAAATGAGGAAAAACACCGATTTGTTTTTCATTTTGTCTTGAGTCAATGCCCTCTGGTGGAGGGGCTTCGCAATCAGCTGAAATGACTGGATTCTGCTCATCCCTATCCATTTAGAATGGATTAACTCTGAATATTTTTCGGACAGGGGCGACTAGAAAAAGAGCGCGCGAATCGGTTTTACGACTGAGCGCTCTCAGTGCTTTGGAGGGCTGAATAAAGAGGTGAGCGGAGCGCGCCTGGGTTACTCCGGCTGACAGATGTCGCCTCCCAGAATGGCCTTCATCGTTCTGATCAGCAGTCCGATGATCACAAGGACCAATAGGCCGAAGAGTCCATATCCGATCGTCTCATGAATGCCCGACTGGATCTTCTCCGCATAGAGTAGAGTGGAGATGGTCAACGCGGCCAGCGGGAAGCTATAGGCCCACCACGACATGGCAAAGGAGATGCGTGAGAGCTTTGGCACCTGAAGCAGGATGATCATGAAGAAGAAAACGCCGGTATAATAGAGAATCCGCGAAAAGGGATCGATCCCGCCTGTCAGCGAAACAAAGGAAACGAATCCCACAGCAGGCGGAGCAATGAGGATCATTAGCGTCGGCAAAAGGCGTTCAGGCAGTGGATTGTGGAAAACCAGACGGTTGAAAACCAGCGTCAAAAGCACGATCCAGAAGAGAATGCCGATTGCAAAGAAGAACCACGAAATCTCCGTATATCCCAGTCGGCTGCCTGCTATCGGAACAAGGATATTGCCCACCACAGGAATGAACCAGGCCGGATTGAGATGCATCAATTCAAAGTTCCTGTGGCCGATCCATGTGGAGAGAACGGCCAGCGTTCCAAATAGATGCAGCGCGCTACCCACCGCCCAGAAACCGAATGAAAGCGCATGGGAAAACGGGCCGAATGCGGTGCCCATCAGAATGAGCCCGATAGAGGCTGCAGGGAAGAAGCACAACCGCACGGGATGATGCCACTCCCATGAGATGGCTGCGGGATATCTGATTGCCTTGAGAAGATAGATCCCGAGCAATATGGCAAAGATAATTCCTGTAAAAGTCAACAGAAACAAGCTGTTGCTGTGTTCCATGCCAAAGCTCTTCTCAAGTCTTTCTGTGGCTAGCGTAAAGCCAGCCAGCCCCATCACCATGGCAAAGAAGGCATTTGGAAAATGCTCTAGTCGGGAGTCCGGTTTTGCCGCGGATGATCCTGATGTGCCGCTATGGGCCGCTGCGGCAGAGGAGGAGATTGCCTCCTGCGGTTTGTTTGTCTGCGACATTCTGTCTCTCCATTTATCCGCATAAATTTAAACAAGTAAACTTGATACTTCTTATCAGAAGTGTTACAACATAACCAACATTTGATTGTTGGGAAATAACAAACTTAAATTTATTCGAAAGTATGAAAATTTAAGAAGACAATCCGGCATTCATCGCTTTCCGACGAGGAGAGTCGATGGCACTGCTGCCTGTATCGATCACCCCGGTCTCTAATCGATATGGGCAGCAGTGCATTTTTTATGTTCGATTGAATATGAATCTGTCATTGTTGGCTATGCGACCCAAGATGCTATACTAAGGTATAGAGTCAGTTGGGGGCGTCGGTATTTGCGATTCGAGATCGCTACGACGGCTCTGGTATATGTAGCCAAGGTTTGGAGGTTTCATGCGTCTTACTCAGCATTCAAACTATGCAATGCGCCTGCTTATGTATTGCGCTCTTAAGCCTGAGCAAACCGTACGCTTGGCTGAGATTGCCGAGGCCTATGACATTTCCGGTCATCATCTGAATAAAATCGCCCAACGTTTGGTTCATATCGGAGCTATTCATGCCATCCGCGGCCGCAATGGTGGCATTCGTCTGGCCAAAGACCCTAAGGACATCAATGTCGGTGAGATCATTCGGCAAACCGAAGAGAATATGCTCATTGTCGAGTGCTTCTCGGAAGAGAGCAACACCTGCCCGCTGATCTCGGAATGTAAATTCCGCACTTTGCTGCAAAATGCCCTGGAGGCCTTCTTGAAGGTTCTGGATTCGCAAACGCTTGCGGATATGGTTGCCCAACCCGATTGTCTCAAGCCACTTTTGGGTATGGCAGAGCAGATTGGTGGCCTTAGTCAGGTACAGCGACCCGGTTGCGCCTAACCATTCCTTACTCTTAAGTGCTTTCATGGTGATAGAGACTGCGGCTAATTGGTTTGCGCGGGCACCTTGGTGCGTGAATCATGTGCCAGGGTCTCGGAAAGACCGTGCAGGGGACAGTTTGCTTCACCGAAATTTTCCGTTGAAGCCTGCGAAGAGTCTGCGGTAGATGATATCCCCAGACAATTGAGATCATTCACAAACCTGCTTTTCATATCTCATGGTCAAAGCTTTTTTGGCCAGCACTGGCGGCTGTGGCGGTTTTTATGGGCTCACGAGAATATGCTAGTATACCATATTTACCCCGAGCTATGCTTTTGATACATTTCGGTACAAATATGTAATGCTAATTGCGAAGATGACCTCTTGCAAAGGGGCGACTAAAGTCTGCACGAATTTTAACGCGCGCTGACTTAGGATCAAACTTGTTTAGTCGACAGCCACAATCAGGTTTTCAAACTGGTATTGTGGCTCTTTATTATTAATTGCTGCGTTTAGGAGTGGACAGGGACAATCATGCGTATTCTGGTTCTTGGTGGTTATGGCCTGATCGGATCGGAAATATGCCGAGCCTTACTGCGTGCTGAGCATGAGGTCGTGAGCCTGTCTCGAACACCCAGAGAAGCGGCTCGGCTGTTGCCGCAAGTCGAGTGGCATACCGGTGACATGCGCCGCATGCTCGAATCCAGCGAATGGGTGCATTTGCTGGATGATGTTGACGCTGTGGTCAACGCCGCCAGCGCCCTGCAGGATGGCTTGATGGCCGATCTGGAAGCGGTGCACCATCTTTCGGTCAAAGCCTGTCTTGATGCATGCGAAGAGCGCGGCATCTTGCGCTTCGTGCAGATTTCATCAACTGGGGCTGAACCCAACGCCCCGACAGCCTTTATGCGCACCAAGGCAATTGGTGACGATATTGTCATGGATTCCTCCATTGAATGGGTAGTGCTGCGTCCCGGTCTGGTTCTGGCACCATCCGCTTATAGCGGCACGGCTCTTTTGCGTCTGCTGGCTGGGTTCCCTTATGTGCAACCGCTCATGATGGCGGATCGCCGTATTCAGACCATTCATATTGATGAACTAACTGAAGCCGCGCTTATGGCCGTTGAAGGGCGTATCCCTGCGCAAGCCGATATCGATCTGGTTGAAGCCGAGAGCCACTCCTTCGAGGAGCTGGTGGCAAATATGCGAAACTGGCTTGGCTTTTCACCTGCTGTCAAAAGCTTTCGCTTTTCGGGCTGGACTGCCGATCTGATTACCAGCATTGCCAATGGACTTGGCCGTTTGGGCTGGCGCTCGCCCATGCGTACCACTGCGCTTCAAGTGCTCGAAGGACATGTCAATGGCGATCCGACCCTGTGGCATTCCATCTCCGGGCGCTATTGCCGCTCTTATGAAGAAACTCTGGCTATGATGCCGAGCACGACTCAGGAGCGCTGGTTTTCGAAGCTGGCTTTGTTGTTGCCGGTGCTGGTCGCCACCTTGTCCCTATTCTGGATATTGACCGGTGTCCTCACCCTGTTTGACATGCAACTGGCAGCCAAGAATCTGACAGGCTCTGGCGCGACGGTGCTTCAGGTGCAGTTTTTGCTTGCCAGTGCCGCCTTCATTGATATTGCGCTGGGGATTGCCATCCTTATCCGCAGGATGGCCTATCAGGTCTGCTTGGCCATGGTCATTATGACCGTAATTTATCTGCTATCCGCCAGTATTCTGGTACCAGCTCTATGGATGGACCCAGCCGGAGCTCTGCTCAAGGCTATTCCGGCCTTGATGGTCGCCTTGGTTACACGCGCTTTGCTCGGTAGCCGCTAAGCGCTGCTCCTGTTCTATTTCAGCTTGAGCCACCAGTCCGCGAGGCTTTCGCGCACACGATCATGCTTGCCCTTGGTTGTCTTCGAGGCGAAAAGCGCATTGAGAATGGCTTCTTCTACGGCTTCAATTGTCGCGCTAAACAGATGATCCAATTGATCTTCATGTAGCATTTCCATTGTGAGGATGGGCGTGTCCGGAGCATCGTGAGGCAGGCGGCCCGCTGTCGAGAAACCGAGCACGACGTCGCCACTGCCTGAGCCAAACTGGGTGCCTGTGCGCGCAAGACCTGCCGTCGCGCGCTTGCAGATGCGCTTGAGCTGACGCGATGTCAGCGGTGCATCTGTTGCCAGTAGAATGATGATTGAGCCTAGTTCCGCGTTCTGCTCGCTTTCCTGATAGGTCAGGATCTCAGCTCCGATTGGCCGGCCATTGACCATGAGATCAGGCAGGCGGCCCATGTTGCATAAGGTCGTGGCGGCCAGCGTAAAGCTGTGCGGACC
Source organism: uncultured Cohaesibacter sp. (assembly GCF_963678225.1). NCBI lineage: Bacteria > Pseudomonadati > Pseudomonadota > Alphaproteobacteria > Hyphomicrobiales > Cohaesibacteraceae > Cohaesibacter > uncultured Cohaesibacter sp. The sequence goes on from NZ_OY782764.1 coordinate 3,061,019, forward strand.
AATCTCGACTATGCGTGAAGATGAGCCGATGCCACCCTTGAGGCCATAGCTGCTCATGCCTGTTCCCGCGCCAACAGCACCTTGCGCAAGGTGCGGATCATGATGAGCAAGGGCCTGCAAAACATGGTCTTCAGAAACATGCAGCCCGCGAATATCATTCAGATATGCCCCGTCGTTGCATTCCATGACGATTGGGTTGACGGTGCCCGTCGTCTCTCCGATGGCTGGGTGCCCGTCGAGCATATGCTTGACCAGAGCGGTCGAGGCAGTGCCAACCGACAGGGTGTTGGTCAGAACAATGGGCGTTTCCAATTGCCCAAGTTCCTCCAACTGCATTAGACCGATGCTTTTGCCAAAGCCATTGATCACATGGCAAGCCGCAACGCACTTTTTCTGGAAAACCGAATCCGGCGTTGGGTGCACAACGGTCACACCGGTTTGCATCGCGCCATCGGACAAGGTGACATGACCAAAGGAGAGGCCATCAATGTCGGCCATGCTATTGGTCGGGCCTGTTGGCCGTTTGCCAATCTGAATGTCAAAGTCGCGCGCATATGCCATGATCTGAAGTCTCGTTGCATCATAGGAAAAGTGGGCGAACCCTAGACAAATGCGCACCGTTTCTCAAGACATTCTGCTTCCCTTCGGGAATGACTATCCCCTTGTGCTTCGTGAGGACTGGGGCTAGGCTCTTTCGCAAATTGAAGTCGTTTTCTTTATGAGTGTCCAAAACGACGAAAGATCAAGAAACGAGGGTGCAATGTCTGTTCTGGTGGAAGTGACACGCGGTGTGCGGGTGGAAAGCTGGCATATGGGAGCCATAGCGGTGGTCGATGCGTCTGGCGAACTGGTTTCTTCCATTGGCGACATAGAAAGCCCGGTCTTTCCGCGCTCTGCCATCAAGGGATTGCAAGCCTTGCCTTTGATCGAATCCGGCGCCGCCGATCATTTTCATCTACCTCCCGAAGCGCTTTCCATTGCCTGTGCTTCCCACAATGGCGAAGAGGTTCATGTTGATACGGTCAAAGCCATGCTCAAGGCATGTGGTCTGGCTGAAGGCGCACTTGAATGCGGTGCTCACAGCCCACGATATGAGATTGATCAGGCAATTTTGCATGGGCGCGGTGCAGCGCCCACGGCAGCAAACAACAACTGCTCCGGCAAGCATGCCGGCTTCCTCTGCTTTGCGCAGGAGGCAGGATTTGATCATCATGGCTATGTCAAAGTTGATCATCCTGTACAGCGGGAGGTGAGGGCCGTTCTTGAGCAAACTACCGGCTTCTCTCTTGAAGGAGAGGCAGGGATGGATCTGTGCGGCATCGACGGTTGCTCAATCCCCACTTATGCTATTCCACTCAAGAATCTCGCCCATGCCTTCGCTCGCTTTGGTACTGGTACCGATTTTGCGCCGGAACGGGCGAAAGCTGCCCAAAGATTGAGGCAAGCGGTTGCTAAGGCCCCATACATGGTCGCAGGGCATGATCGTTTCTGCACGTCCGTCATGGAGATATTCGGTGAGCGAGCCTTTGTCAAAACCGGAGCGGAAGGCGTCTTTTGTGCCAGTTTTCCGGAGCAGGGGCTCGGAGTGGCGATCAAATGCTGGGACGGCGCAACCCGGGCGGCAGAAATCATGATGGCAGCTGCTATTGATGCCTTTGTGCCCATGAGTGAAGGAGAGGCTGTCGCCATGGAAGATTGGCGCGAGCATAAGCTGGTCAATTGGAACGGCATTCATGTGGGCACAGTGAAACTGGTGGACGGTGCACTGTCTCACCTGATGCAAAAGCTCAAGGCTTAGCCCATCACGACTGTGGATCGGGCGGCGTGATTGGCGTAGACACTTAAAGCCAGACGATTTCCCTACCGCCATCGGGCGCACGGTTGCGTGACTTGCCAGACAGGGAGGAGCCCGACAACGGACTCTGGGTTTCGTAGAAATCATCTTTGAGAAGATTACTAACCGGAACCTTCATGAGCTGATGCAGCACACGATCCAGATCGCGTGCGTAAAAAGGCTTCTTTAGAAAACCCGATATATTGACGTCGTGATACTGGTCTTGCAGGCTTTCCTTGTCGTTGGCGCTCATCAGCACAATACGACAAAGGGCCTGACGGTCCGTGATATGTTTAACCATTCCAGCTCCGCGCCAATCCTTGGTTGCTGGGTCGACAAGCAGGATCTGGTAGGGGATGGATTTGCAAAGTGAAACGGCAAGTGGCCCACTCTCTGCTTCGGAGGTCATCAGATCAAACCGGCTGTCGGAAAGAAGCTTGAAGATGATATGGCGCGCTGCAGGCTGCGAGTCGACAACGAGGGCAGACAACCGGGTCTTCTGCGCATCGCGTCGTTTCAGTAGGCGCACCACATCCGCTTCTTTGAGCGGGGTCTGAATGCAGTCATAAAGGTTGGTTCTTGATGCCTGAGCAAGTGTGTCGCGACTGAAATATTCATCCATCAAAATGGTTATCACGCCCTGGACAAGGGGGCCCAGTTGCTCAAGAATATCCAAACCGGAATTGTTGGAAAATTGCTCACTGATGAGCAGCATATCGACGGGCTGTTCTGCCAGAATGGTTCGCAACAGATCAGCGGATGGTGCTTCCAAAACGGCAACATCTTGATCTTGTTCGGAAAATTTTTGTACTAAGCCTTGGCGCTCACTGGCGTTTGCATCTGCAACGACAATGGCTCCCTTGCCTCTCCGCATTGAACCTCGTCCCCATTTCAAGTTCAATTTCTTATACCTTACAGAAAAGTCGTTAAAACAAATGTTACAATCAGAAATATAGAGGGCAAACCTGCATTTTCTGTCTCTTGGCATTTTGCACATGTATGTTGCGTGTAGCTTGTGGGATCAGAGGTGCTACCAACGCAAAGCTGCAAACTTCGAAGCGCCAAAGAAAAAGCCGCGAGCCTTGGGCGCGCGACTTTTTGATATTGATAGGGATAAAAAGCTGGATGGGGGCCAGCAGAAAGCGAGGGCGCTCAATCCTTCTTGAGGCTTGCTAGCAGTTGGCTCATCACATCCTCAACAGCGACAGAGGCAGGCAGCGTTCCGCTTTCCACGCATCTTTCTACCTGTTCGAGCAGCTTGGTGACCTCTTCCTTCTCGCGCAACAGGGACTTCATGCGGTCCTCCAGCATGGACCACATCCAGCGCACCTGCTGTCCGCTGCGTTTTTCTTGCAATTCACCGCTTTCGGAGAGCTTTTCCTGATGTTCGACCACCTTGTTCCACATTTTGTCAAGGCTCTCGTTGGCAAGGCCCGAGACGGTCATTACCGGTGGGGTCCAGTTCTGGCTAACCGGCGTCATGATATGCAATGCAGCGCGATATTGTGCCGCAGCCTTGCGGGCACGGGCCCAGCCATCCCCATCGGCCTTGTTCACCGCTATCATATCGGCGATTTCCAGAACGCCTTTCTTGATCCCCTGCAGTTCATCACCAGCGCCGGGCAACATGAGCACGAGGAAGAAGTCGACCATGTCGGCAACCGTTGTTTCCGACTGGCCGATACCAACGGTTTCCACCAGAATGACATCATATCCGGCAGCTTCGCAAAGGAACATGGTCTCGCGCGTACGGGCCGCCACGCCCCCCAATGTACCAGCAGACGGAGAAGGGCGAATAAAAGCGTTCGGATCATTGCAGAGCTGTTCCATACGGGTCTTGTCACCCAGAATGGAGCCCCCAGTGCGGGTGGAGGAGGGGTCAACAGCCAGAACTGCGACCTTCTTGCCTGCTTCGGTCAGGTTTTTGCCCAACTGGTCAATCGTGGTAGATTTGCCTACGCCCGGTACGCCGGTGATACCAACGCGATGAGCCTTGCCGGAATAGGGAAGCAACTGGGTCAGCAGGTCGCGAGCAATGGCTCTGTGCTCAGGCTTGCGGCTTTCTACGAGCGTTATGGCTCTGGCAAGGGATGCTCTGTTCCCCTCCAGGATTTGTTTGGCCAGAAGATCAGCATTCAAATGAGCAGGTACCATAACGTCTTTCCTTCGCCCGTTGGGTGGGCGCTCTCTTGTCTCAGTGTCAATGGTTCGTACGATCAGATTTACAGGGCCTTTTTGCCATGTGAGTCGCATGGCGGCAAGGCCGGAACAATGCCTAGCGCATCAAAAGCGCCTTGTCTGCTTGTCAAAATGGGCTGTTGATTTCCGCTTGGCGTCATTCGTCGGGGAAGGGATCGTTCGGTTGGGTAGGCCTTGAGTCGTGGCTTTAAGGCCTAATAGTTTACATCGATCGCGATTTGATCGCGGCTTGGGTCTGGCATAGCGATTGGCTTGGCTGGATCGCAAGCACTGTCTTCGCGCAAGACGACATGGTCATCCTGAACCGTAACTGCATAGGGTTCAAACAGCAGGGTGCCGGACTTTTCCCCGTCGCCAGCAACCGAAAGCTCGGCGCGAAAACGCATCATGTTGCTGGCCAGACCATAGCTTGGCAGATCGGGTAGCAGCTTGACGACTCCTTCGGTCACGATCTGCTGATTGCTCTTGCTTGTCAGCGTCAGATGGAAGCCATCGCACCAATTGCCCGGAACCTCGCCCTCGATCAGCATGTCGCCGCCCAGCTCTGCACCGGACCGAAGTCCCTCAATATTTACACTGGCAGCAGAAAAGCCCTTGGCATTATGTCGGCTCACTCTAAGCGCTTCTCCTCCGAAATGAGGTGCAAAGCGATCAGACAGGGCCGCACTGAAGATAGAGGCCGGAACATAGACATCATATTGACCGTCCGCCTCAGCCCCCAGAATGCCGGGATTAAAATGGAAGGAAAGGCCCGCGATCTTGCTTGTTTCGCGCGAAGGAACAAGCGTGAAATTCTGTAACAGAGACAGGCTTGGATTAAGATCCTTGAGCCATGAATCCTGATCAGGCCGTACCAGCGTGCCCAGACGGATGGATTTCTGCCGCACGATATCGGTCTGGATATAGGCATCGATCAACTCGATTGTGCTGCCCAGCTCCTTGGCATCCTTGGCCTGAAACAAATCCTGCAGCCCGAATGGGGCATTGTTCACATTGTCATAGTTGAAGCTCAGGATCTGGCCTATCTGTTTCTGCCCATCGAGACTCTTGACCTCTTCAAGATAGAGAGAGCTGAAATCTGCCGAATAAAATCGGTCTTCGACCCGTCCTGTAATCACCAGAGCGGGGCGTTCCTCAAGCGGCGCTTTGCCATTGAGGGTGGTGCTTTCCTGTACGCTTGCCGGACTGCCTTCTGCGACTTGCTTCTGCCGCTGTGTTTGCCATTGCTCAAGAGCCCGCTCTTCGAGAATATTGCGCAGGTAGCGGCTCAGTCTGGTGTGGTCCACCAGCGCATTGGGCATGAGATAGGTTATGGACGCGTCTTGAGAATAAAGCAGAAATGGCCGCTGCTGCGTGAAGAGAGCAGAAAAACTTTTGCGCAGCGCAGGGCCTGCACTCGCCGCTTCTTCAAGATCTGACGCATTCTTGTCTGCAGCAGACAGAGGCGCGGCTGGCTGATTTTGGGGCTCTTCTGACGCGTCGGAACTTTCAGCAGGCATACCATCGCCGGTAGCGGGCGCAACCTCCGCAATGGGGGCGCCAATTGTCGGCTCGCCTGTCTGGGCTGGTATATCCAGCTCATCCTGATTAAGCGAGGAGGGCACATTGGGCAGAAGCGGGCTGGTCATGGAAGGCGGCATGGTTGACTGTCCCGAAGGGGCTACCGGTGTCGGCTCTGCCTTGTCAGTTCCAGTATCGGTCGTAGCGCCTGCGGCCAAGAGCGAGAAGGGTGCGGAAGGTCGACCGGCCTTCATGACAAAGGGAGCGGTGCGAATATCTGACTGAAGCAACCAAGGTGATTTGTCGCCCGCGACAAGGGGGTGACTCGCTCCACGAACATTGATCCTTTTATAGACGACAGGCACAGAGCCATTCGCGTTGCCCTTTTCAAGCAGCGGCTGGGCAAGGGCAGAAGATCCGGCAAGACAAGCGACCATAAGACTGAACAAGCCCACAATCGCTGCGGGTGCCTTGTCACCTCTGTCTGAAAGCCTGAGGCTTTGTTTGCCAGTCTGCGCTATCATCTCACTCACTCTTTTCGCAAAAGTCCTTTTGCGGAAGATTCGGTTTAAAAAAAGTTCCGGTCATTTTTGAGGCCGATGCCCCAAAATACGCATTTCGCAATAGCCGTGAGACCATCACGCAGAAACGGGCACTAAGTCAATGATTTAAAAGGCTAGGGGGTCCAGAGAATGCGCTGCAGTGTTGCCCCTTGCAAATCAGATGAAGACGGCAGTCGATCAAACGGGCCTTTATATTCTGAAATGGCAAAGACGAGCGAAACCTTTTCTGTGTTGGCCGCCTTGCAAATGGCCATGCCGCGCCAGAGATTCTTGCCCACGCGACAGGCTCTGCGTGGCAGATGCGCCTGTGCGAAGGTCATGCCAAGACGTTCACCATTGGGACCGGCAACCGCATCGCCAACGCCATGGACAACACCGATTTTGCCACCGGTGCCTTTGAAAATTTGAACCATCTGCATGCCATCGCGAAAGGCCGCGTAGGTCCACTGGGTGTCATTTTCACCAGCGGTCTGGATTGTCTCAATGTCAAAGCCGGGCAGGGCTGCTCCAATGGATTTGGGGCCATAACCGGTTTCTGGCGTGAGGCCGCTGATGCCTGCATCGGTGACAGTCAGAACAGCCCGTGGTGGCGGAGCGCCAGCAGAATCCGTCATGGGGCCCATAGGGACGCTGCAACCAGCCAGAGTGAGCAAGAGGGCAAAACCGGGAAGGGAACGCAAAACTGATTTAAGCAATAGTGTGTGCATCAATGATACCGATTTGAAACAGAAGTGCAGGCGCAAATGCAGCCCGTCGCATGGTCGAAACACCAGCCGCTGAATGCATAACAGATTCGGAAGAGAAGGCCAGTCGGAACACCGAACAAGCTTGTATCCTCCCAATCTGATCCAGAGGCGGAGATCCTGAAAAATCCGGCAAAAGTGTATATGTGTGACCAAATTATTCAAGCTCTGAATACATATACTTTTCCGGACAAAAACCACAATGGAATGCGATGCATCGCAAGGGGCTGACGTCTTCTTTCATGTGATCTGCCAATAACTAAGTCCGGATCTGGGCGTTAGTTTGGCAAATGCCTGAGAGAGGGAAAGAAAAGATCAAAAAGAGGCTGAACCCTTGAGGGCTCAGCCTCACATCGATTGGAAGCTTGCTCTTTGCCTATTCGGCCAGAGCTGCCAGAACGCGAACCCAAGAGCGGATGCCCTTGTGGTAACTTTCCAGATTGTATTTCTCGTTTGGCGAATGGATATTGTCGGTTTCCAGCGCGTAGCCGATGAGCATGGAATCCATACCCAGAATATCCTTGAATTCGCTAACAATCGGAATGGAACCGCCCATACCCATCATAATGGTGTCTTTGCCCCATTCGTCCTTGAGTGCGGCAGCACCTTTTTGCAACGGTGGGAAGTCGGCGGAAAGGCTGTGTCCGGGGGCAGAGCCATGTTCGATATAGTCAACCGAGCAATCCGCTGGCAGGCGCTCCTCGACGAAAGCGCGCAGATTTTTTCGAATCTTGTCCGGATCCTGCTTGCCCACGAGGCGACAGGAGATCTTAGCCGATGCCTGAGATGCAATAACGGTCTTGAAGCCCGAGCCGGTATAGCCACCCGTAATGCCATTGAATTCACAGGTCGGGCGTGCGTTCAACTGCTCGTAAACGCTGTAGCCCGTTTCCCCTGCCGGGATGGAAAGGCCAACATCCTTGAGAAATTCCGCGTCATCAAAAGGCAATGCATCCCACTGGGCTTTTACATCCGGGGCAAGCTCTTCCACGCCATCATAGAAGCCTGGAATCTGAACTTTGCCATTGTCATCATGCAGATCGGCAAGAATGCGGGAGAGAATCTTGATCGGGTTTGCTGCCGGTCCACCATAGGCGCCCGAGTGCAGATCGCGGTTGGCTGCCGTGATGATAATTTCTTCGCCCATCAGTCCGCGCAACATCGTTGTGATCGCCGGAGTTTCAGGATCAAACATGGTGGTGTCGCAGACCAGAGCCAGATCCTTGGAAAGTTCGTCCTTATGCTCATTGAGGAAAGGCAACAGGCTCGGCGAGCCGCTTTCTTCTTCCCCTTCAAACAAAATGGAAACCGCAATCGGCAGGGAGCCATGAACTTCTTTATAAGCGCGGCACGCTTCCACGAAGGTCAGCATCTGGCCCTTGTCGTCGGAAGAACCGCGGCCGAAGATCATTTTGACCCCGTCTTTTTCAAAGACCTTGGCATTGAATGGATCATCGTCCCACAATTCCAGCGGATCAACGGGCTGGACATCATAATGGGCATAGAACAGAACATGAGGGCCGGGTTTGTCGGCAGTGTCGCTGTCATGGCCAACGACCATCGGGTGTCCGGGGGTTTCGTGAACGCGCGTGTCGATTCCGATGCCATTCAATTCGTTGGCAATCCATGCGGCAGCCTTCTGGCATTCTTCCTTATAGTCAGGATCGGTAGAAATGGATTTGAAACCGACCAGAGTGACCAGGCGTTTGAGGGAATCATCGAAATTGGCGTCGACCTGCGCCAAAACGGAATCAAGATTTGTCATGAAATTACCTTATCGGAACGGAATAGACCCGCGCTCACACGCGATGCTGATGGCCAAGACGCTATCAGCTTCCTGATGGAGACGCCAGCCTTGCGCTCGTAACTTTCACATATGTTACCGCATCGCTTCGGATGGCTGTTGTGGCAGCCTTGTGGCTAGAGGAAGACCACCTCTTCTTCTGCCGAGTGTCCTGATCGTCTCGGTGCCGTGAGCGCAGGAATATCGACATCAAAATCGTTCGAGAGAAATGGATCAGAGTGGTCTGCGCGAGCCTTGGTCCCACCTTCATTGCGGGACTGCCGCTCGCTGGTCGCTATATTTTCCGCAAACTCTGAAGCAAGATCTCCTGTAGAGCCATTGTCTCTAATGGTAACAGAACTGGAGGCCTCTCGAGGGCTGTGGTCCTTCATGGAGGCTTGTGCTGCTGTCAAGTTAGCCGCAGTCGCTGACTTTGCGGAAGGACCTTTGATATGGGTCGGCTTTTCATCGTGATCGCTCGAAGCTCTGCTTTCGGATACACCGCTTCTCGTTGCAAACTGCTCACTCAAAGCCTCCGCACTCTCCGCATCTTTTGGTGGTTGGGCTTCGCTTTTGAGAGTGGGAATAGGGGCTTTCTCTCTGGGCTTTGTCCAGCCGAGCTCTTCATCTGTTTGCGGAATATAGCGGGCGGCTAGTTCAAGATGTTTTCGAACCGTGTCAATCGATGTGGGAAGAATGACTAGGGATGCGATGCCGAGCTTGCGCGCATTGAGTACATCCTGCGCTGTCGCTTTCTTTGAGCACAGAATGAGACACACGCCGCGTCCACCAGCAAACTCAACCTGCCTTGCCGGAATGAGCATCTTGGCAAGATGCTGAGGGCCATAACTTTCATCAACAAAGACAATATCTGCCTGTCCCGCAGCAACAATGGACGTTGCCTGCTCAATGTCTGACATGGAGAGCGGGTGCTCAATTCCGCAGTTTTTGAGCAGATCGGCCCATAATTGACGATCATGACGCCTAGGGGCGAGAATCATGACTGACAGGCTTTTGACTGGTATCAAGCGACGCGACACTTTTGCCTCACTTTATTATTGTTGTTGTTCAGGCTTCAGACCCCCAGTTGTCTGAGCCTATTGTTATTTCTGACCCCTGTTTTGTACAAGGATGCAAAAATAGGCCACTCCTATTGGTAATGGCCTATGATTGCTAACAATTCCTTGTAATCGGTAAAAATTCAAGTTTTTGTATAAGTGTCAGTTAACAGGAACTTGCGCCAATAGAATAGCTACTTAACGTCCGCTTTTAAGGCTGCCCAAAATGCCTCTTACGATGGCTCTGCCCAAAGAAGAGGCAACTGAGCGGACGACAGATTTGACCGCTGCTTCGGCAACAGTCTGGCGGCCCGAGCTACGTCTTCTGGTGGAACTGCGAGGGGCGCTTTCTGGCCGATCATCCCTGTTAAAGTCGGGCAGAGTGAATCCTGTGCGACTTTTCTTGGTCTTGGTGGTTTCTTCTTGTTGTCGCTGTTCTTCTTCGCGCTTGATTTTGTCCTGCGCTCTCTCTTGCAGCACCTCATAGGCGCTTTCCCGGTCCACAACTCGATCATAGACACCGAGAATGGGGCTGTTGGATATGACCTCTTTGCGTTCGCCCTCTGAAAGGGGGCCGATACGTGAGCTCGGTGGACGGATCAGGGTGCGCTGAACCATGGAGGGCACACCCTTTTTCATCAAAGTGGAAACCAGTGCCTCTCCGACGCCCAACTCGGTGATGACTTGTCGGGTATCAAGCGACGGATTGGGGCGGAAGGTGTCGGCTGCCACCTTTACGGCCTTTTGATCGCGAGGGGTGTAGGCCCTTAGAGCATGCTGAATACGGTTGCCAAGTTGAGACAAAACGTCATCGGGTACATCAAGCGGATTTTGCGTTACGAAATAAACGCCAACCCCCTTGGAGCGGATCAGTTTGACCACCTGTTCCACCTTATCCACGAGCACTTTCGGGGCATCTTCAAACAGGAGGTGGGCTTCATCAAAGAAGAAGACAAGGCGCGGCCTGTCCCTATCGCCGACTTCTGGTAGTTCCTCGAACAATTCCGAGAGCAGCCACAATAGAAAGGTTGCATAAAGGCGAGGGGACTGCATCAGCTTGTCTGCGGCAAGAATGGACACGATGCCACGACCATCTCGCGTGGTGCGCATCAGATCAAGGATATCAAGCGCAGTCTCGCCAAAGAAATGCTCCGCTCCCTGTTGCTCCAGAACAAGCAAGTCGCGCTGGATCGCGCCGATTGAGGCCGTGGAGATATTGCCATATTCGGCTGAAAGCTCTTTGCGCCGCTCTTCCATATTGACCAGCAAAGCGCGCAGATCTTTAAGATCCAATAGCAACATGCCTTCGTCATCGGCCAGCTTGAACGCGATATTGAGAATGCCTTCCTGCGTATCATTCAACCCGAGCAGGCGCGCAAGCAGCAAAGGCCCCATGTCTGTGATGGTCGTTCGCACTGGGTGCCCTTGTTCACCAAACAGATCCCAGAAGATAGTTGGCACAGACGCGAAGTCATAGTCTTCAGCCAGGCCGATTGTCTCGGCACGCTTGGCTAGAAAATCTTTCGCTTCCCCTTTGGCCGCTAGCCCAGACAGATCTCCCTTGACGTCGGCACAAAAGACAGGAACGCCAGCATTGGAAAAACCTTCTGCCAGAATTTGCAGCGACACGGTCTTGCCCGTGCCTGTTGCGCCCGTGATCAGCCCATGCCGGTTGGCCAGAGAAAGGGGCAGATACTCACCCTGACTGGTCTGTGTGCCGTCATCTGCGGTAAGAAAAGAGGTGCCGAGATAAACGGCCTCATCATGCAACATGGTCATGGCGAATCCTGCTCTGTGACTTTGACTTGCCAATCATGCCAGAAGACCGGCCCGCCCAGTAAAAATAAAGTACAAACGCTTAGAAGGTTCAAATCCTGACGGTCAAGTCCCGCTTCAAAGCTGCAAATGTTTATGCAATGTCAGGAGTGCAATACACCGAATCTTTTACGTTGGTTGATCTGTCTGTGCAATATGATTGATCGCGACCGGACCAGCTATCAGACAATAGAAGCCATATTTTCGGCGCTTGGGCGGTTCATTCCCGGTGATTGGCCCAAGTGCGGTCCAATCTGCTGTTTCTTTCATCGCCCATTGTAAGCTATGTAAAGACTCAAACGCCTTAGTCTGAACCAATCACATTCAGGAGATCATTATGGAACAAGTCATTGCCCGGATCGCATCCGCTGCAGGAATATCCGAAGACCTCGCCATGACTGCCGTCAAGATCATTCTCAACTTCCTCTCCAAGGAAGCCCCCGAAGACAAGATGAACATGCTGGTTGAGGCACTGGGAGCGCAGCCGCTTATGGAAAGCGCCGCTGAAACCGAGGAAAGCGGCGGCGGGCTGCTTGGTGGCTTGATGGGCGCAATGGGAGGCATGGGTGGCATGGGCGGTGCCATGGCTGCGCTGAACCAGTTGACCAGCGAAGGCCTCAGTATGGGCGAGATCCAGACCGTCGCTTCTGAGCTGATTACCGTCGCCAAAGAAAATGCAGACGATAGTCTGGTGGATGATGTCGTCAATTCTGTGCCTGCACTTCGCCAGATCCTCTAATCGGTCAGATCCAATACTTGCAGAACCTGGCTTTATACTACACTGTGTTGGTGGTGATCATACCCTATGCTCGCTGCCAACAATCAGGAGGATGGTGCCGGGTGGACCAAGGGTGAACGGCTTGGTCACCATATAGTCGTGTGGAGGCAAGTTATGACATCTTATTCTATTGCAAAAATCGAAGGAATTGGACCGGCCTATGCCGAGAAGCTGAAGGCTGTTGGCATCACCAACACCAAGGCTTATTTGGAAAAGGCCAAGGATGCTGCTGGGCGCAAGGCTTTGGAAGAGGAAACCGGAATAGATCATGCCCGTATCCTCAAATGGGCGAATATGGCTGATCTGATGCGCATCAAGGGCGTGGGGGAAGAATATTCCGAACTACTGGAAGCTGCCGGTGTTGATACGGTCAAGGAATTGCGTAACCGCAACGCTGCCAACCTGACAGCCGCCATGAAAGAGGCAAATGTCGAGAAGAAGCTCGTCCGTCAGGTGCCCGCTCTGGGAAATGTTGAAAATTGGGTTGCAGAGGCAAAGCAACTGCCTCCCATGATGACCTACTGATCTGATGACGCAAGCAAATTGAAAAGCCAGCGAAATATCTCGCTGGCTTTTTCAGTTCTTCAGAGTGCTTCAAGCGCGGTGTGTTGCCAAACGGGACCACGGTACCCGAATGATATCGCGGCCCGGCTCAACGATGTCCGTCCTTTATAAGATCAGCGAAGCTGGATTTGCCCATAACGCATGGCTTCAACAACCGTTTGCGTTTTGTTGGCAGCCTGCATTTTCTCGGAGGCATTTTGCAGATGGGCATGAACGGTACGCTGCGATATATGCAGCTCGTCGGCAATGTCACCGGCGGTTTTCCCTTCGGCGGTCATGCTCAGAACCAGCTTTTCGCGCGTTGAAAGCTCGCCCGGACGGCTGGAAAGGATCGGATGCACAGAATGCATTTCCGCCAATTCATGCTGGATGGTTGTCGTTAGGGCCGTCAACTCACGTTCGGACACATTCAACTCAGGCCCGGCCACGCAGATGGCCACTTGCATGACATTGAAATGGTGCACATGAATGCCGATCAATGTGCGATAAGTGCGCGGGCTTGTGCCGCTGCGCTGCAAAAGGCCAATGAGCGAGGATTCCTTGATCCAGCTATTTTCCTTTTCATCAAGATTCCAGCTTGTCGGCTTTGAGAGGACGGCAATGCGCCGCAAAAGGTCATCACTACCGCGCACCTGTGCAAGATGGGCGCTGGACAGAATGCTATCACCCCAGTGTTGATAGAGGACCAGTTTACCAAGGTCTCGACCGGGAAGGGGAAGACCTGTGATAAGAATATGCTCTGCACCGAACGATCTGAATCGGGATACGACACTCTCGAAAAATGCGTCGGGATTTCTGGCTGGTTGAGTGACAGAAATGGACTTATCAGAGGGAGCCCAACGGGTATCAGTCATGGATATAAACTGCTGTTTCGATGTTGAAATAAAATCAGACACAAATGCCTGACCGACAAAAAATAAAGCAACAGTCAATCAGGTTGGATTATCTCTTTCCTGACACACTATCGCCTTCCCACTTAGACCCACTCTAGATGTTGGACTATTGTACAAATCTGGGCAAGCGAAAAAACGGAGAGACAAGATTATCAATGTAATTTTTCGCCAGTATGGTTCAAAAGCTAGGTAAATTTTCCCCAGTTTGATTTTTTAAGATACGGCGCCACGAGGAATCGTACGTAATTTTTGACAGGCTCTAAAACATATGATTCTCTGCAGGGACAGCTATGCGAAAAAGCGATGTCCAGCTGAAAGACTCGCCTAGAAACGTGTGGAAACAGACTGTGGGGCGTTATTCAATGCTCGAAAATTTTCGATCAACAGCGCCATTCGGAGAGCTTGCGAAGTGGGGTGTTTAGGCTTTAGTCTAAGGGCTGGAGTGACTTAGCTGCACTTTCTTTGCCAATCTTCAGGACTAGATAAAAATCCGAACTATTCATGTGCTTTCAAACTGAGCTAATGCAAGGCCGAAGCTCCATCGGTTTTTCGCAAAATTTTTTATTCTGTAGAAAGACACATGTCAGAAAACCAGCTTAATTATTGGCTTAGGATAATGAGATAGGACAAAGATCGGTGATGCAAAGTGTATATCCTTGCGATCTGATGCAGAAATAAGTGCAGTGTATCAGTTCTCGATAAGGGCAGATGCACAAAAAAAGACGATTTGAGAAATGTGCGCAGGGGCGATCAGCTCCTTCGGAATCTTTTCTCTATAATTGGGAGTGAATATGATGAGCGAAGCGTTGAGGATAGCCGAGACATTTCCAGGCTATTCCCGTGAGGACTGGGCCGCGATGGTCGAAAAGGCACTCAAGGGCCAGCCGATTTCTCGCCTCACAACGAAAACAGTGGACGGCACGGAAATCAGCCCGATTTTCGAACGGGCCGTAGGGAAAGCGCCTTTGGCGATGCGTCCCAAAGATACCCCTTGGGCAGTTTGCCAGCGGATGGATCATCCCGATGCAGCCAAGGCAAATGAACTTGTTTTGAATGATCTTCTGAACGGCGTAAACATGATCAGCATTCCGTTTGCTGGTAGCGCCGCTGCACGTGGCTACGGCCTTGCAGCAGACAAGGACGTTCTTGCAAAGGCTTTGAACGAAGTCGTCATGGATCTGATTGCATTCCGTCTGGAAACCGGGGCTGCTGGTGATGCTGCTGCCAAGGCTTTCGCGGATGTTGTTGCAGACAAGGGCGCTGATGCTGCTTCTGTGAAGGTTTCCTTCGGCCTGGATCCGATCGGTTGTTTTGCAAGCACCGGTGCTCTGCCGTCCGATTGGGCTGCGAACCTGGTCAGCACGATCAAGGATCTGAAAGCAAAAGGCTTCAAGGGACCATTCATTACTGCTGATGCACGGCCTTACCATGACGCTGGTGCAAGCGATGCTCAGGAATTGGGTGCCGTTGCTGCAACCATCGTCGCTTACTGGCGTGTTCTTGAAGAAGCTGGTTTTGAAGCGTCTGAAGCTCTTGGCATGATTGATGTGGTGCTTTCCGTTGAGGCAAACCAGTTTGCTTCTCTGGCCAAGATGCGTGCGATGCGTCACTTGTGGGCTCTGATTGTGGAAGCCGCTGGTGTTGAATTCTTGCCTCTCTCCATTCATGCTGAGACCTCCTGGGCAATGATGACGCGCCTTGATCCATATGTGAACATTCTGCGTGAAACCACCGCCTGCTTTGCTGCCGGTGTTGGTGGGGCTGACAGCGTTTGCATCGTTCCGCACACGATGGCACTGGGTCTGCCGACCTGGCATGACCGTCGCATTTCGCGCAACCTGCAGACCATGCTGATCGAAGAATCAAACCTTTATCGCGTAACTGACCCAGCTGCAGGTTCAGGTTATGTTGAAAGCATGACTGATGAAACCGGCGCAATTGCCTGGTCTCTGTTCCAGGAAGCTGAAAAAGCCGGTGGTGCAGTTGAAGCGTTGAAAAAAGGTCTCTTTGTTGATGCTATCGCCAAATCCAACGATGCACGTAACAAGGTAATCGCAACCCGTCGCGCAGCGCTGACCGGCGCATCGGCCTTCCCGAACATCGAAGAAAAAGATGTTGAAGTGGTTGACGTTGCTCCTATTGCTCTGGCTCTTCCGGCTGCAGGTGAAACCTGCACGCCTTTGAAGGTGGTTCGCCTTTCTGAGCCTTATGAAGCTCTGCGTGATGCTGCCAAGGCTGCCGGCAATCCTCCGGTCTTCTTTGCCAACATGGGCCGCATTGCCGACTTCACCGCACGCGCAACATGGACCAAGAACTTCTTCGAAGCGGGTGGTGTCAAGGCTTTGTCTGACAAAGGCTACACCGATCCGACAGAAGCTGTTGCCGACTTCAAGGCTTCCGGTGCTGCCATCGCAGCCATCGTTGGTCCTGATGGGCTTTACGAAGAAAATGGTGCCGCATTCGCCAAGGCTCTGAAAGAAGCGGGCGCGAAAATGGTTTATATCGCAGGTCGTCCGAAAGATCTCATGGAAGCACTCTCTGCTGCCGGTGTTGATTCTTTCGCTTTCGAAAGCTGCGATGTGCTTGCCGAACTCAATAAAATTCATGACGTTCTGGGCATTGCCCCGGTCGCCAAGGCAGAAGCATAAGGAGCTGGAATTATGAGCAAGATCCCTAACTTTGCCGACATAGCATTCAAGGCGGCCAGCCCTTCTGTGACCGCTGGTGATTCCCTCTGGCACACGCCGGAAGGTATCGACGTAAAAGACGCCTATGCCGAGAGTGAAATCTCCAAATATGATTTCCTCAACACCTGGCCGGGTCTGGCCCCGTTCGTGCGTGGCCCATATCCTACCATGTATGCACAGCGCCCATGGACGATCCGTCAGTATGCCGGTTTCTCCACCGCTGAAGACTCCAACGCCTTCTACCGCCGCAACCTTGCTGCTGGTCAGAAAGGCCTGTCCATCGCGTTTGACCTTGCAACGCACCGTGGTTACGACTCAGACCATCCGCGCGTTGTTGGTGACGTCGGCATGGCTGGTGTTGCGATTGATAGCATCTACGACATGCGCACCCTGTTCGACGGTATTCCGCTCGACAAGATGTCCGTGTCCATGACCATGAACGGTGCTGTTCTTCCTGTTATGGCGCTGTATATCATCGCCGCAGAAGAGCAGGGTGTTTCTCAGGACAAACTGGCCGGGACCATTCAGAACGACATTCTGAAAGAGTTCATGGTTCGTAACACCTACATCTACCCACCGCATCCTTCCATGCGCATCATCTCGGACATCTTTGCTTATACGTCCCAGAATATGCCGAAATTCAACTCCATCTCGATCTCCGGCTACCACATGCAGGAAGCTGGTGCTACGGCTGACCTTGAGCTGGCCTACACGATCGCTGACGGTCTGGAATATATCGGTGCTGGCGTGGAAACCGGTCTGGATGTGGATGCTTTTGCTCCGCGTCTGTCCTTCTTCTGGTCCATCGGCATGAACTTCTTCATGGAAGTTGCCAAGATGCGTGCCGCTCGTCTGGTTTGGGCTAAACTCGTCAAAGAGAAGTTCAATCCTAAGAATCCGAAGTCCTATTCCCTGCGTACCCACTCCCAGACATCTGGTTGGTCGCTCACCGCTCAGGATGTTTACAACAACATCGGGCGTACCGCGATTGAAGCAATGGGCGCAACGCAAGGGCATACCCAGTCTCTGCATACCAACGCTCTCGACGAAGCGCTGGCTCTGCCGACTGACTTCTCTGCACGTATCGCTCGTAACACCCAGCTGTTCCTGCAGCAGGAAAGCATGACCACCAAAGTTATCGACCCTTGGGGCGGTTCTCACTATGTTGAGAAACTCACCGCTGAGCTGGCTGAAAAAGCCCTTGCTCACATCAAGGAAGTTGAAAGCCTTGGCGGCATGGCAAAAGCTATCGAAGCCGGTATTCCTAAACTGCGCATCGAAGAAGCTGCTGCAAAAACTCAGGCTCGCATCGACGGTGGTTCCCAGACCGTTGTTGGCGTGAACAAATACAAGCCAGACTTCGAAGAAGACATCGAAGTGCTGCAGGTTGACAACACCTCTGTTCGTCAGCAGCAGCTCGACAAACTGGCTCGCCTGAGAGCTGAACGTGATCAGGGCGAAGTGGATCAGGCTCTTGCAGACCTGACTGCAGCAGCCGAGCAGGGCACTGGCAACCTGCTTGATCTCTCCGTTAAAGCTGCGCGCGTAAAAGCGACTGTTGGTGAAATCAGCTACGCACTGGAAAAAGTTTACGGTCGTCATCGCGCCGAAATCAAATCCATCTCCGGTGTCTATCGTAAAGAGGTTGGTGCCATGTCCGACGTCGTACAGAAAGTCTCCAAACTGGTTGATGAGTTCGAAGCAAACGACGGTCGTCGTCCTCGTATCCTTATTGCCAAAATGGGCCAGGATGGCCACGATCGCGGCCAGAAGGTTATTGCTTCCGGCTTTGCTGACCTTGGCTTTGACGTTGATATCGGACCTCTCTTCCAGACTCCTGAAGAAGCTGGCCGTCAGGCTGTCGAGAACGACGTTCATGTGGTTGCTGCCTCTTCGTTGGCTGCAGGCCACCTGACCCTCGTACCGGCTCTGCGTGATGCTCTGGCTGCTGAAGGTCGTCCGGACGTCATGATCGTTGCTGGTGGTGTTATTCCGCCACAGGATTATGATGCGCTTTATGCTGCGGGCGCTTCTGCCATTTATCCTCCAGGAACGGTTATTGCTGAAGCTGCTATCGATCTCATCGGTCAGCTCAACAAACGCCTTGGCTACACCAAGGACGCTGCTGAATAAGCACAGCGTGTTTTGCTTCAAGCAATATGAAATTATGAGAGGCCGCCCTTGGGTGGCCTCTTTTTTGATCTGATAACGTGCGGCATCTGAACTGCGACAGACTGTCTTGGCAGGAAATAGCGGCCTCTTTCTTGACTCTTGTGATGCGCTCCCCACTTGTTGAAGATCAATTCAACGGGAGACTCATATTTCATGCTTATTACCACCACCTCTAGCGTACAGGGCCGCGTCATTCGCGACTATAAGGGCATCGTCAATGGGGAAGCCATTCTGGGCGCCAACGTGTTCAAGGACTTCTTTGCAGGCATCAGGGATATCGTCGGCGGGCGTTCGGGCGCCTATGAATCCGAGCTCCAGCGCGCTCGTGAAATCGCGCTTGATGAAATGACCCAGCACGCCCATCGTCTGGGCGCCAATGCGATCATCGGCGTGGATGTCGATTATGAAACCGTTGGCGACAAAGGCTCTATGCTGATGGTCGCCGCCTCAGGAACAGCTGTCGTCATCGAGTAACGAATCGCCGATACTCTCATTTGAAAATGCCCTGCAACGGCCAACGCTATCCGGTGCGTGACGTGCGCTCTAAAGCGGAGGCAGAAGAGGGCGTTTTGAAAGGTGAGACAATCAGATGAAAAATCTATGTGTATTCTGCGGCTCCAGTTGGGGGCGCAGAAAGGAATTCGAAGAAACCGCCATTGCCCTGTCAAAAGAGATAGCAAGGCGCGGCTACGGCCTTGTCTATGGCGGGTCTTCTGCCGGGTTGATGGGGGCCTGTGCTGATGCCGCCCTCGCCGAAGGGGGCAAGGTGATCGGCATTTTGCCTGATGCGCTCAAAGCCAAGGAAATCGACCACAAGGGGCTGACCGAGCTACATCTGGTGGAAAGCATGCATGAGCGCAAAAAGCTGATGGAAGAGCTTTCCGATGGCTTTATATCGATTCCTGGCGGCATTGGCACCATGGATGAGCTATTTGAGATGTGGACCTGGGCCATGCTGGGTTGGCACGAAAAGCCTTCTGCACTTTTCAATGTTGCTGGCTATTATGATGATCTCATCCGGTTTCTGGATCGAACCGCACAGGATGCTTTCGTCAAGCAGGAGCATCGAGACATGCTGATTGTCGAAACGGACATTGCGCAGCTGTTCGACCGCCTGGAAAATTATATCGCCCCCAAGGTTGGCAAATGGATTCCAAAGGATGATGCTCTCTAGCGCAGCGCGTCTGTTTTCTGGCATGATCCTTATGTATCGAAGACTTTTGGCCCCGACATGAAAGAGGCATTTATGGTTGAATTTATAAGACTGTCCGATTGTCCTGCCATCGTCGAGCAATGCGCCAGCTTTCATGCAACGCTCTCTGGCGATGACAGTGGCGAGGGGCTGGAGATGCGCATAGCAGCCTTCCGTCGTCTCGCTCTTGATGGTGAGCAGGAAGATGGCATCGTGGCGCTCTTTGATGAAGGCTATCAGAAAGGAAAGATTGCAGGTCTTGCTGTTTTGCTTGCAGCCGAGTTGGAGGCCTTCGAAGAACTGGGGCCTTGGCAAACCGGCATGAAGATCAGTCCCGCAGTCAAGGATCATGAGGCTTTGAAATCTGCGCTGAGCGATCAGGTTGAAAACCTGGCTCTGGATCTTGGCCACGATCAGATCTTCGTGCATGCAGACGAGCGGGGATGGTTTGAGTCGCGAGGCTATTCCGAGATAGAAGCCTTTGAGAGAGGTGGAGAGACCTTTTGGGTGCTTGGCAAAGCATTGTAAAGTAACAAAAAGCCCCTTTTGTCATGGTCTGGCCGACCGAAGATAAAAGGGGCTCTTTGAATTTTTCAAACTTGCTTATTTCTACAAGGTCAAAAGGCCTTTCAGATCTTTGAACTGGGCAACCGGGGAAAGATCGCGATATTCATCCAGATCGGATGTGCGGTTGATCCAGACCGTACGGAAACCGTAAGCTGTCGCACCAGCCACATCCCAACGGTTGGAAGACTGGAAAGAAATCGCCTCAGGGAAACAGCGGAACGCCGTCATGGCCAAGTCATAAACTGATGACTGGGTCTTGTAGGTTTTTACATCGTCGGCGCTCAGAATATGGTCAAACAGGTCACCCAAGCCGTTTTTCGCAACAGCGGCTTCCAACATCTTGTGAGTGCCGTTGGATAGAATGGCCAACTGTGCATCGCGGGCCTTCAATTCTTCAAGAACAGGGCGAACATCTTCAAAGGCATCTGCCTCGTGATAAGTGTCCAGCAATGCCTGACGCATGGATTGGTCAGCATCGGGAATGCGCTCATAGGCAAAATCGAGGGCGCGTTCCGTCAGGGTCCAAAAATCGACATATCGACCAGTGAGGGCACGCACCCAGCTATATTCAAGCTGCTTTGATCGCCAGATTTCGGAAAGATGTGCTGCGTTGGGGCCGAGTTGGTCTGAATATCGACGCACGGCAGCATGCACATCGAAAAGGGTTCCATAAGCATCAAATACATAAATCGAGCATGCGTCTGAGCCAGCCATGCTTTTTTCTCCTTGAAATGTCTTTTGGATAGGCCACGGAAGTCGTCCGGGTAAAATTGCACCATTCGCAACTGAAGTGAGGCCCTATAATTTGCACAGGCGTTATAAGAATGCAACGTGTGATCACAGGATATGTTCCAGAGTTATCTGGAAGAATTTTATTGATTGGACGAACAATATGTATCGCTTTTTGCAGAATTTGAGCCTATAAGAATGAACCTCATCTATTTGCACTCCGCTCAAGGAATGGCTTGACCTGAGACTGCTTTATGGTTTCCATCTAGCTGGCAGTCATCCAGCTCCCACCCCTTGAACCCGGTTCAATCAGCCCAATCAAAATGAGACAGTTTGCCTCACGAGACTTTTCTCCAAGATTGTCGGTTTTCCGCTATGGATAGGGGAGCGAGCGAGAGGAAATAAAAGCAAGGAATATTTAAATGGCAGAATTTTCACAAACCTGGACTTGGTATAAAGGCGAATGGCTCGAAGGCAACCCGGCTATGATGGGCCCGCGCGCGCACGCATTCTGGCAGGGCTCGACCGTATTTGATGGTGCCCGCTATTTCGAAGGCGTGATGCCCGATCTTGATCGCCACTGTGAGCGTATCAATCGCTCTTGCGAAACCCTTCTCATGAAACCGACCATGAAAACCGGCGAAATCATGGAACTGGCTGCTGAAGGTTGTCAGAAATTTGGCGGTCGCGCCGTTTATATTCGCCCGACCTATTGGGGCCTTGGTAGCCTGGCGTCCGTGATCAATGTGGATCCTGACGACATTGAATTCTGCCTGACGCTGTTTGATGCTCCGATGCCGGATCCAAACAATGGCACGCGTGTAACCACCACCAAATTCCGTCGTCCGACCCTTGAGACCATGCCGACCAACGCCAAGGCATCCGGTCTTTACATCAACAATGCCCGTTGCCTGAAAGAGGCCATGGACAAGGGTTTTGACAATGCCATTGTCTGCGACATGCTTGGCAACGTGGCTGAACTGGCAACCGCCAACTTCTTCATCGTCAAGGATGGTATCGTCAAGACCTCAGTTCCCAACGGTAGCTTCCTGAATGGTATTACCCGTCAGCGTACAATCCAGTTGCTGCGCGATGCCGGTGAAACCGTTGTCGAATGCTCTTTGACCCTTGATGATTGCCGTGAAGCGGATGAAATGTTCTCGACCGGCAACTACTCCAAGGTTGTTCCGAT
This sequence comes from uncultured Cohaesibacter sp., assembly GCF_963678225.1. Lineage (NCBI taxonomy): Bacteria > Pseudomonadati > Pseudomonadota > Alphaproteobacteria > Hyphomicrobiales > Cohaesibacteraceae > Cohaesibacter > uncultured Cohaesibacter sp. Next base: position 3,083,288 of record NZ_OY782764.1, read on the forward strand.
TCTCGCATTTGATGATCGTCAGTATGATCATGGTCCGATCGCCAAGAAGGCGCGCGAGCTTTACTGGGAATTCGCATTCAAGAAATAAGGAGTGCGGAGTAACCCGTGGATCCTGAAGAATTAAGGGGAAGGGATAGGCCTTCCCCTTTTTTGTTTCCTGATTTGTTTCTAGATTGCCGGTAGTGGTTGAGTGTTGTGATTTGCCCTGCTTTTGACATTTTGATGGCTTAACTAGTGGACCAGAGCAAGATAAGCATCCAGAACACATGGCCATTTCATATGCGCTATCCTCTGTGTCTGCACAGATCAGGGGGACGAGAGCAAGAAAGAGAGCGATGTGTGATAGATGCGCAGCCGGATCAGGAGCGGCGAGATCAGCCTGTCTTATGATCTGGACAGGAGACCACCGTCAGGAGCAAAATGATGAAAAGCAAACGGCCCCTATCGTTTCTGATTGTTGCAAGCCTGTCGATTGCGTTTGTGCTGCCTGTCATTGAAGCAGCCTGTGCATTCCCATCCGGGCAGGGAGGGGGGACAGGGCCATCGCCGCTGTCACCCGCAGCCTCGCCGGATAGAGCACTCCATGGGCTGGGGATGCTCGTTCAGGCCGCTTCATCCAGGCCATCCAAGCAGGTTACGACCGGCAATGCCCACAATATTCGTCCCAATCCGAAACCATCCAAATGCTTGATGCTTGCCAAGCAGATCGGCGCATCCCGCGTATGGTGGGGGCGTCATGTGGGGGCCAAGGAAGTGGAAGATGATGATCTGTTCTTCTCGGTCGGTCCGCGCAGGGTCGAGTTCGATGATATCGGATGCTTCCGCACCAAAAAGGATTGCCAGAACTGGCTCTATTGGAAGCGAACAGAATATCCCATTTTTGCCTCCATCAGTCCATGCCGCAGGGGCTTGTAAACTTCTCTGCGTGAGTTCGTTGCCCTCATGACTGTCTAAAGCATACTATATCGACAAAAAGAAAACCCCACCTCGATGAGATGGGGTTTCTTTTTATCTATAGTGCGGGCAGCGTGGCAAGCGATAGGCAAACCACACATCCCTGTGCTTTCCGAAACCTATCAGGAAGCGGCTTCGAGAAGCTCTGCCACATATTCCCAGTTGACCAGATTGTCGAACCAGGCCTCAAGATATTTCGGGCGCGCGTTGCGATAGTCGATATAGTAGGAATGTTCCCAAACGTCGCAGCCAAGCAGCGGTGTGCCACCGTGAACCAGCGGGTTTTCACCGTTCGGAGTCTTGATTACAGCAAGCTTGCCGTCTACCAGAGCCAGCCATGCCCAGCCAGAACCAAACTGGGTTACACCAGCATTGATGAAGTCAGCGCGGAACTTGTCCATGCCGCCGAGATCTTCTTCGATCTTGGCTGCCAGAGCGCCCGGAACGCCGCCTTCCTTGGCAACAGGCTTCATCCATTTCCAGAAATGAACGTGGTTGTAATGCTGAGCGGCGTTGTTGAAGAGACCGGCATTTTTGCCGAAGCTTTCCTTGATCACGTCTTCAAGGCTTTTGCCTTCCAGACCGGAATCCTTGAGAAGGTTGTTGCCGTTGGTGACGTAAGCCATATGGTGCTTGTCATGGTGGAATTCGAGGGTCTCTGCAGACATGAAATCGCCAAGAGCGTCATAGGCATATGGAAGTTCGGGAAGTTCAAAAGCCATTGAAATATCTCCATTTAATTGAAAGGGCTACCGGCGGGAAAGTCGGCGAATATTGATCTGTATCAAAAATAATGGTTATTGCTTATGACCACAAGGGGAGCTCAACGCATTTTCTTGAAACAGCACCAAATTCACATACTTTCAGGTTGCGGAAGACCAAAAATTCCTGGTCCGATAGGTTAAGCAACCTATCATCTTCTCAATCAATGCGCGAGGAAGCCTTTTGTTCCATGCCGAACAGGGAAATCAGCTTTTCTTCAAAAATTCTTGGAGAAAAGTCTTCTTCACGAACGCGTTCAAAACAGGCTTGTTTGATTCTGTTGATCTGGGGGGGATCTTCCAGCAGCTCCTGAAGCTTGACGGCGAGCAGAAACGCATCTCCGATGGGAACCAGTGGCGCAACCATGCCGCCTTTCAGAATGTCCATCGGCCCACTGGCGCAAGAAGAAACGCAAGCGATGCCTGCATCCATCATCTGGCAGAGGGAGAAGGAATAGGGGGCATTGGCAGCCGCAAGGCAATAGAGATCGAAGGCCTCAGCCATTTCAGCTGCGTCCATCGGACCCATAAATTCAACAAAGGGTGCGATATGATCCGCTAGCTCCTTCAGTTCATGCTCCAGCGGACCTTGCCCGGCGATGACAAATTTAACATCCGGGCAGCTCTGATGCAGTAGCTGGGCTGCATGAAGGAAGGTGCCCAGTCCGTCTCCTTCTTCAAAGGGGCCGCTTGCTCCGATCGTCAAGGGGGTATCTTCAGCCGAAGGCAGAGGCTTGATTTCCGAAAACTGGGTTTCGTAAGGGTAGGGCATAATATCGACAGGGACTTCGCCCTCGAACAAATGCTCGGCCTCTTCGGCAACGCTTGATGTCAGGGTGACCAGGCGGTTGGCATGCTTAAACCCCTCAAGCATATCGTCATGGCAGACGCCGATGACCTTGCGTGCGATCTGCCCCAATCCGCGGCAGGCAAAGGCTTCATGACTGATGGCAAAGTCGAAGCGAAAGCGCCGCGTTGCTGTCAGAATAGGCCAGAGCTGCGGTGTGCGCTGAAGCAGCTTTCGCGAGAAGTCCGAGACGGGATACATATTATAGCCCATGGAGCGCGCATCTTCGGCAAATGGTGAGCCATTGGGTGCCATTATGGTGATGTCAAAGCGCTTGGAATGGGTCAGGTGATGCAGATAGATGTCATAGGCTTCCAGAATAGCCGCATCCTTCCGCTCGGGCGCAAAAAACAGCAGTGATTTGCGCGGCTGCTCGGGATTGACGTGACTATCCATCGTCTGCATTCCTGTGTCTCCGGTGGTTGTCTACTTGAAAGGACTACCGGGCAAACCCGTGCATTTGGCAATCCACACCACCCTTTGAGTCTATGACAGAATTCCTGCGCCACTGCAACAAGGTGGCAATGTTGAACAAGACACCGCAACAGAATGGTTGGGAAAACCCTTGATCGCTTGATTTCTGCTCTGTGATTGGCCAAAAGAAGGATGGCCAAAGCCTGACGGTCGCCAGACCTGCCTCATTCCAAATATGTCGCATATCTGCGACCATTCTCTTTCATGAATTCAACACCAGCTTTTCAATAAATAAAGAAGAAAATGCCATGACCATTGTTCCTAACTGGCAACAAGCCGAACGAGTCGCCGAAGAAATCTGCTCAGTCTGGAGCGCCGATGCGCCCGGTGGTGTCATTGTGGCTTTCGATGCCGAAGGGGATAGGGTCTCAGTTGCTGCCGGCCTTGAAAATCTCTCCACGGGCAAAGCCTTTTCCGATCAATCCGTGGGCCGCTTTGCCTCAATTACTAAGCATCTTTTCTGCACTCTGGTTCTGCAGCATCGAGATCTGTTGTCTGTTGATGATCGGCTCGGGGCGCATTTACCTGAGCTTTGCGAGCCGCTGGCCAGCGTCACCGTCGGTCAGGCTCTGGATATGAGCGGCGGTCTGCCGGATATGCGTGAGTGCCTCTCGTTACTCGGACTGTCGGTTTACACAGAGACAAGTGAAGAAGCCAACCATGCCTTCATGGCGCGCCAGAGGCGGCTTAATTTTGATGCCGGTACCGAAGTGTCCTATTCCAATACGGGCTACCGGTTGGTTGAAATGATCCTCAAGCGCAAAGGCATTCTATTGCGGGATTTCCTCAAGGATACGATGAATGCCGAGCTGGGTACCGCCTTTGATGCTCCCCATGTATGGGCAGAACCCGTCAAGGACCTTTGCCCGGGCTATTGGTTCGATGGTGAGAAATGGCTGCAATCGGCTGCCGGTCTTCAGATTTCTGCTTCAGGCAGTGTGACTACTTCGGCCTCTGGGATGAGCAAGTGGCTGCGCACGCTTATGGCCGGGAAGGGCAAATGGGCCGGTATTTTTGATCAGTTATCCGCCCCTAGAAACCTCAAAAATGGTACCGTCACCGGCTACGGGCTAGGGATTACGGATACCCTGTTGGGTGATCGTGTTTTGATCGGGCATGGAGGCAGCCATCCCGGCTACAAGGCCTATATCATGATGGATCGGCCAACCGGAACCGGCGTTGTCTTCCTCTCGAACAGGGATGATGCGGATTCCCGCGGCACAGCCTCGCGTGTCATGGCGGCCTTGCTCAGTCTTCCCATGCCCGAAGCAGCAACATCACGCCTTCCTGAAGGACTATATGTAGCGGACAAAGGCCCATTCTGGCTCGAAGTGGCAGATGGCAACGCAACATGGCTCGATGATGCCAGCGTGCTTTATGACGAGGGCGATAGCAAAGTGTCTACACGCTCTGCCACATCCCAATTGGAGCTTGAATGGAATGGAGAGGCCCTCGTGGGAACGGTGGGTTATGTGCCTCGCCAATTGGTTCGAGCAACGGCTGGCACTGTTTCCGATCATCTCAATGGTTTGTGGCGCAGCGAAGAAGGGGCGTTTCTCGAGATTTCCAACGGACGCCTCACGATGGGGGCGGGCCCCGTTCGCCAGAGCGCTCCGCTCACGTCTCTTGGGGGCGGACGCTATCTGTTCACGATCGTTGATAGCCTCTGGACCAAGCGCGTTTGTCTCAATTGTCTTGAAACGGACTGCATTGAATTGGCTCTTAGCCGTGCCCGCATGATCGAATATAAGCGTGTTCACTGATCACGATTGCGTGAAGCTCAGAGTGGATGACGCCTGCTTTTGGCTGATTTTAGCGAAATTCTACAGCATCCTTTTGTTTTGCGTGCAGTGAATAAGTCGCTAGAAATAGTTTTGCAGGCTCATCCTTTGGTTTTAAATATATGTGAACTTTACTGCTTTATAATACTGTTAAAAGGTCTTGCTCTAGATAAAAATAGCATAACATATATTTGTTTTAGATATGTTTGAATTCAGAGATGCTATCATTTCTCTCAGACATATACTTGGCAGCAAATCCATAAAAACAAGGCCCATTGAACACAACAAGATTTGTGGTATTTAAAATATCGCAAATTTTGTATATTGTAATATTCTGAAGGAGACCGGACGTGCCTTTCAGCGAAAACTACGAAATCGAAACTCATTCTGAGTTTGATTTCGAAGGTGAAGACTATTGCTCTCTTTTTGAGGCAAGCAACGCCACTGTCTTTCAGAACCCGCAATGGCTGGCGCTGCTTTACGGACGCTTGGTTCCTCGTTCAGGGGCCAAACCTCTGATCATAACCGCAAAGAAAAAAGACACAGGCCAGCTTTGTCTGCTTTTGCCGCTGTTGCACACTTCCTATCTCGGGCTGGCATGCGTTGAGCCTGCAGATCTCGGGACCGCTGACTATAACGCCATTGTCTACGACCCAGCATTCGAAGAAGAGATTTTGAGCGATGGTCAGATCAGCAAGGTTATCGTGTCTTTGCTGAAGCCATGTCACTTGATCTTTTTCCGAAAGATGCAAGGGGACAGCAAAATGCTTTCCCATCTGCTGGGCAAGGTGAGTGTGGGAGACATGACCTCATCGGGCCATGACATGCCAATCTGGGCGCCTTATGAGGAATGGCGAACAGAAATTCTATCCAATAAGCTCAGGACCGGACTGCGCCGCAAACACAGGAAGCTTGCTGCAATTGGCGAGGTTTCGCTTAAAATCTGCAAAGAGGCAGATGATATCAAGGCGATTATGAAGGCGTTGCAGGATCAACGGCGTGATCGCTATCCTGATGATCTGTTTCTGGAAGATAACTATTTTGAGTTTTACAGCGATGTTGCGCTTGAGGGCGCAGAAACCGGGTTGTCCGAGCTTTCTGCGCTTTATGTTGGGGACGACATCATCGGCATAGAACTGGGCTTCATCCATGATCACTGCTATCATTTCATTCTCTCTGGCATGCAGGGGGGAGACTATTACAAGATGTCTCCCGGTTTGCATCTGATTGACTATATTCTCGATCATCGCGTCGCGCTGGGTGATACCCGGATCGACTTCACGATTGGTGATGAAGAATATAAAGGCAGCTTCGGTGCTACTCCGACCAGATTGCGCCTGATGGCTCGGCCAATGACCATCTTTGGCAGTTTGGCGCTTAAAGCTTATATGCAGGGTGGACCGGTCAAGGATTTCGCCAAGCGACTCGTTGCACTGACTAGGAAAAAGTAGGCGCTCAGCGCCGCTATTTCGACAGACGAAAAGACCGCCTGACAGAGAACTGTCGGCGGTCTTTTGTGTGCTTTAAGTGGTGTGCTGCGGCGAATTAGAGCTTGCCGCTTACCTTAATGGCAAAGGCATATTCCAGAGCCGTTTCCTTGAGGCGATCAAACCGCCCGGATGCCCCGGCGTGTCCGCTGCCCATATTGATCTTGAGCAGCAGCAGATTGTCATCCGTGCGTTTCTCTCTCAACTTAGCAACCCACTTTGCCGGTTCCCAATAGGTGACGCGCGGGTCTGTTAGACCGCCGACGGCGAGAATGGCCGGATAGGCCTGCTCGGAGACATTGTCATATGGGCTGTAGGCCGCGATATATTTATATTCTTCCTCAGAGGCAATCGGGTTGCCCCATTCCGGCCATTCGGGCGGTGTCAGTGGCAATGTGTCATCAAGCATGGTGTTGAGCACATCAACAAAGGGCACGATAGCCAGAATGCCAGAGAAGAGGTTGGGCGCCATATTGGTAACCGCGCCCATCAGCATGCCGCCGGCCGAGCCTCCTTCGGCAACAATCTTGCCTTCCGAGGTGTAGCCTTCCGCGACCAAAAATTCTCCGGCAGAAATGAAATCCTTGAAGGTGTTGGTCTTGGTTCCGCGTTTGCCATTGGTGTACCAGGCAAAGCCTTTTTCCTTGCCGCCGCGGATATGGGCGATAGCATAGACAAACCCTCGATCCACCAGCGACAGAGTCGTGGTTGAGAAGCTGGCCGGAATCGAGATGCCATAAGAGCCATAACCATAAAGCAGACAGGGGGCGGAGCCATCAAGCGCCGTGTCCTTGCGATAGAGCAGGGTGACGGGTACCAGTTCGCCATCATGGGCAGGCGCCATCAAACGGCGGGTGACATAGTCCTCCGGTTCATGCCCTGACGGCACTTCCTGCTCCTTTCGCAAGGTGCGTGACCGGCTGGACATGTTGTAATCATAAATCCGGCTTGGGGTTGTCATGGACGAATAGGAGAAGCGGACGGTATCCGTCTCAAACTCTAAGGAGCCATGAAAACCAAGGGCATAAGCTTCTTCTTCAAAGGCAATGGCATGCTGGGCACCATTGCGCAGGCTGCGAATCTGGATGCGTGGCAGGCCGTTCTCCCGCTCCATCCAAACCAGAAATTCCTTGAAGATGCTATGGCTGAGTATAAGGCGCCCGACCTGATGCGGCACGAGATCCTTCCAGTGGATTCGGCCAGACATTGTCGGGGCTGCAGTCACAAGCTTGAAGTCTTCTGCATCGTCGGCATTGGTCAGGATATAGAGTATGCCATGACCTTCATCGACGCTATATTCAATGCCCGTTTCGCGTTCTGCGATAAGGCGCGGCTTGCTGGCATTGTCTTTGGCACTTAGCAAATAGCATTCACTGGTCTGGTGATCGTGGCAATCGATAAAGATATAATTGCCGGACTGACTTTTACCCAACCCGACAAAAAAGCCGGCATCGGATTCTTCATACAGCAGTTCATCGGCTGATTGCTCGGTGCCCAGTTTGTGACGGAAAACCCGGCTTGGCCGGTGGTTGTCATCCTGCCAGGTGTAATAGAGATGCGTGCTGTCTTCGCTCCAGACAACGCCGCCAGTGGTACGCTCGATCAGATCTGCGGTTTCTTCGCCGGTGCTGAGATCGCGAATGCGGATGGTGAAATATTCAGACCCCTTGGTGTCCACGGCCCAGGCAAGCTTGTTGTGATCGGGGCTGTGGGAGAGCGATGCGAGGCGGAAGAAATCCTTGCCTTCTGCTTCCTTGTTGCCGTCCAGCAGAATGGTCTCGTCTCCCCCATCGCGCGGCATACGAACATAGAGCGGATATTGACCACCCAGCACATAGCGCGTGCCATAGGCATAGGGGCCATCAGGAGCGGGCACCGAACTGTCATCTTCCTTGATGCGGCCTTTCATTTCTACAAACAGTTTGGCCTGCAGTTTTTCGGTGTCGGCCATTTCCTTGACCGTATAGTCATTCTCGGCCTCAAGATAGGCTTCGATATCATCGTCAAGAACCTCACGCCCCTTTTGCATGACCTCCTGCCAATTGTCGGCGCGCAACCATGCATAATCGTCGCTAAGCTCTATCCCGTGATTGGTCACACGGTGATCGCGTTTTTCCGCTTTGGGGGCGAGAGAAGGAAAAGCGGCTTTGGTGAAAGAAGACCTGTTCTGTGATGACATCATACGACCTTGTTAAACGGCAATAATTCCAGACTACACCTATGATCTTCATGCTGAATGTGCAAGTGCGATAATCAAGGTAAGGAGAGCCTGAGCCTGCTCTTTGGCACGGTTCACTCACTTGGTCCTGTTAAGACAAGGCCTATTTAGACGCATTCGGGCCGGTTTGATCTGTCTTATGTTGCAAATTCTCGCGCAGATGCTAGCAATATGGCAACAAATTCTGGCAACCCATTTCTCCCGCCTTTTGCCAGAAAAGAACAAGGAGCCTTCTTATGCCGCATATGGTTATTTCCTACGCCAAACCACTCGAAGACAAAGCTGATATCAAAAAGATCGTTCAAACCGTTTGGGAAACTGCCGAAAAATCCGGCCTGTTCACGCCAGCTGCGATCAAGTCACGGGCATTGCCGATTGAGCATTTTGTCACTGGCGGTTCTGATCAACTGTTTGTGCATGTAGAAGCCAAGATGTTTGGCGGCCGCACCGAAGAGCAAAAGAAGACACTGACCAAAAGCCTGTTCGATGCGGTGTCTGGATTGGTCGAGAAGGATGTCGCCGTGAGCGCTGAAGCGATCGATATGGATAAGGCGGCCTACACCAAGTCATAAGGTGCGCTCTATTTCCCGCAAAGCAGAGAACTTGCGCGAAAGGCTCGGTGCTGCGATCGTTGATCGGTCTCGCTGGGCCTTTCTATTTCTGTCGGCCAAGCCACTATAACGACTGCGTAGCAGGATCAGGTGGTTTTTTGCTTATTACGGCGGAAGGATATGACGCCAATTGCGAGGCTTGTCAGGGCGATGACCAGTCCCGCCGAAAGGGCCTGCATCGGGCCGAGCGTGTCAGCTTTCCTTAGTACAGCCTCATCGGGTGCCGCAGGATTGTAATGAACCGTGACATCGGTGCCTTGCGGCAGATCCTCAATTTCGGTTTCTGCCACCCCGCGCAAAGTGCGCGCCGGATGATGAATGCTCAACTGGTCACCAATCATGAATGTCCCATCCACCTCATAACGATAGCGAACATGAGGTTGGAACATCTCTATTGGGGTGCCGTTTGCCTTGGTCTGCGTAAGAGACTCCACATGGCTTTTCAGAATTTGGCCGGGCGTCGCTTGCCAGCTATCTGGAATTTGGGCTTGTTGTAGCCCCATCCAACCCAACCCTGCATAAACGAAGCCCCCAAGAGAAATCGCAAGCATGAAATAGCTAAGAATACAAGGGGACGCATTGGGGCAGGATGCCGGTTTGCTCATGGAAGCCTCCGCTTGGTTTGAGACAGGGCGACCTTAAGGGCCTGAACGCAAAAAGCAAGATGCCAATGAGTGGGGTAGCCAGAAGCTTATGCGTCTTCCGGCTCAAAACGCAGTGCGACACCATTCATGCAATAGCGCAAACCGGTTGGCATGGGGCCATCGTCAAAGACATGACCCAGATGCGAACCGCAATTTGCACAGCGAATTTCGGTTCTTTCCATAAAAAGACTGTGATCGGAATGCTCTGTCACGGCCTCTGCGTCGGCTGTTTCATAAAAGCTGGGCCAGCCGCACCCTGCATCAAACTTCGAATCCGATGTAAAAAGACGTGTTCCGCAAGCAACACAGTAATATTCGCCCGTTCTATTCTCGAAATTGAGCGGTGAGGACCCGGGACGTTCCGTGCCATGTTGTCGCATCACATGGTATTGCTCATCGGTTAGTAATTGCTTCCACTCTTCTTCTTTCTTTAATTCTTTTGTCATAGCATGGCTCCCAACCAAGACACTTAAATCTTGCAAAAATGACCGGCTAAACTTTCGCGAATTTCTTGTTTGTCCGGGTTTTCACTGTATGGTTCTGATACGTTGAATCATATAGGTATCCGGAAGCCTAGTCTAAAGGCTAAGGCCTTTGTGGTTTTTCATTGGGTGTGAAACACCATCTCTCTTATGACGTCAGGACGAGAGATCGTCGCGGCTGGCTTGAGAAGTTATTTGACTGTGATGCGGTTCAGTTGTTTCGCATTGTGGTTTAAAGGGCGGTAGAAACTGCTTGCTAAACCGCTATAATGGGTTGGCAAGAATTTCTGCGATTCGCAATGGGGCGCAATAAAGAAACGTTTGAAGGCTTGGGTGCGCAACTTTCCACAGGAAAATTTGAGTTTATGGGTTATTTTTTAAAATAGACCCTGTAATCCCAAGGCTTAAAGTCAGGTCAACTGCTCTTTTAGGGATGGTTGGCCATTTGGATAGTTTGATGAGGAAAGCGCATGGCGTTGGAATTCGGTGGCGGTCTCAATCTGGCATTGGCCACTCCCTTTGCTGCAGCAGTGGTTGCTCCATATCTCAAGCGGCTGATGGGGCATAATGTTGCCTGGCTGCTTGCCTTGGTGCCTGCTAGCATTTTCGTCTATTTGTGCCAGTTTATTGGAACGGTCGCGACCTCCGGTCATGGAGTGCATATCACACCGCTGGAATGGTTGCCGCAATATGGCATCCAGTATTCCCTCTTTGTCGATGGTCTCAGCCTGGTCTTTGCGCTGCTTATATCCGGTATTGGCACCCTGATCATTCTCTATTCAGGTGGATATATGAAGGGCCACGCCGACCAAGGGCGTTTCTTCAGCTTCATGTTCCTGTTTATGGGCTCTATGATCGGCGTTGTGCTGGCTGACAATCTGATGACGCTGTTCATCTATTGGGAGCTGACCTCGATTACGTCATTTCTGCTCATCGGTTTCAATCACAAGGAAGAGCGCTCCCGTCGTGCGGCCCTGCAGGCCCTGATCGTGACCGGCGGTGGTGGTTTGGCTCTGTTGGCCGGATTGCTGATGATGTATCAGGCTGGCGGCACGATGGAGATGAGTGAACTGCTCACCAGAGGCGATGTCTTGCGCGACAATGGCCACTATGTAGCCATGCTGCTTTTGATCTTGGGCGGAGCCTTCACCAAATCCGCTCAATTTCCGTTTCACTACTGGCTTCGCAATGCCATGGAAGCGCCGACCCCCGTGTCGGCTTATCTGCATTCCGCAACCATGGTCAAAGCGGGTGTCTATCTGTTGATGCGTGTGCATCCCGTCATGGGGGACACGACGCTCTGGATGACCATTCTGCCTATCTTCGGCGCGATCACCCTGATCATGGGGACATGGATGAGCCTGCGTCAGACCGACCTGAAACTGACACTCGCTTACACGACGATCGCTTCACTCGGCCTGTTGGTGATGCTGGTTGGAACCTCCAACGAAACCGCCATTACCGGCGCAGTGGTCTATCTGTTTGCGCATGCGCTCTTTAAGGGCGGCTTCTTCATGATTGTCGGAACCATCGACCATGAAGCCGGAACCCGCGACGTAACGCGCCTTGGCGGCTTGCGCAACGCCATGCCGGTTTCCTTCTATGCGGCTGTGGCCTGCGCTCTGTCGATGGGCGGCATCTGGCCCTTCATCGGCTTTATCGCCAAGGAAGAAATGTATCTGGGCTTGCTGGGAACAAACCTGCCTGCCTTATTACTGACGCTTGCTGCCGTATTAGGCAACGCTATGATGTTTGGCGCCGCTTTCGTCGTCGCACTCAAACCATTTCTCGGCGAAGAGGTCCATACACCCAAGCATGCGCATGAAGGGCCGGTTCTGCTAGTTGCCGGGCCAGTAACGCTTGCTAGCCTTGGTCTTCTGGCCATGCTGTTTGGTGATTTCGTGGGGGCGGAGCTTCTGCGCCCCATGGCCAATGCTGTGCATGGGCATCACGGGCATCTACAAGTCGGTATCGGCGCTGTTCATGTCAATTTCGCCTTCTTGCTGTCCTTGATCACCATAGCGCTCGGAGTCGGCTTCTATTTTCGATATGAAGCCATCAGAGCCACGCGCGGAGTACTCATCCGCACGTTGGGGGAGGGGCCAGACAGCTTCTTCGATATCTTTATCGGCGGTCTTGTGCGTTTCTCCGCTCGCACGATGCGCCTGTTGCAGAGCGGGAACATGGAGGTCTATCTGGCAGCGACTTTCGCCACCATTGCGCTTGCTTTGCTTGTGCCGATGATCGTGTTTGACGAACTGCCCGACTGGCCTCAATTCCCTGATCTCTATATCTATGAATGGTCTACCCTCGGTCTTGCCGTGGTTGGCCTCTATGCCTTGATCGTCGCCAAGACGCGCTTGACGGCGATCGTGTCACTGGGCATTCAGGGCTTTGCCGTTGCGTTGATCTTCTTGCTGTTTGGCGCTCCTGATTTGAGCTTCACACAGTTCATGGTCGAGACGCTGGCCGTGGTCATCATTGCTCTCATCATGAACCGTCTTTCTTTGAAAGAGCATGACAAGCGGCCTCCGCAGCAGATGATGGTTGATGCGAGCTTGTCGGTCCTTGTAGGGCTTGGTTTCTGCCTGCTGCTCATGTCGGTCACGCAAGGGGCGTTTGATCGTCACCTGAGCGATTTCTTCACAGACTACAGCCGTGTCATTGCCCATGGCCGTAACATCGTGAACGTCATCATCGTTGATTTCCGTGGCTTCGATACGCTGGGCGAAATCGCAGTGGTTACGATCACGGCTCTGTGCGTGCATACCCTCACGTTGGGCACGGGGCGGTCCGGGCTCAAAAACAAGTTCTTTAAGAATAAGGCTTCCGGCTTTGATGAAGCGACCTCTGGTCAGAAAGGAGCAGAGTAATGCAAACTCTGATTTTTCGGACAACAGCCCCGTTTCTGGCGGCCCTGATGATCCTGTTCTCCATCTTCGTGACCTTGCGCGGGCATAATGATCCCGGTGGTGGTTTCATCGGTGGTTTGATCGCCGCATCGGCCTTTATGATGTATGGTATCGCAGCCGGCGTGGAATATGTGCGCAGGGCACTGTATTTCCACCCGATTTCCGTGGCCGCCTTTGGTTTGGTGCTTTCGTCCGGATCTGGCTTGCTTTCCATGTTCGAGGCGCAGCCATTCATGACCAGCCAATGGACCTTCCCCACCATTATGGGGGTCGAGGTGGCTATCTCCACTCCGATGTTCTTCGATATCGGTGTCTATCTGGTGGTCATGGGCAGCTTGACATCCATCGCATTGAAACTGGAAGAGGAATAAAGCGACCATGGAAGGCGTTCTTTCTATTCTCGTTGGTATCTTCTTCGCGGTGAGCATCTATCTGATGATGTCGCGTTATACCATTCGCATCATGCTGGGGGTTGCTGCACTTAGTAACGCAGTCAACTTGCTTATCTTTACCAGCGGCCGCTTGATGCGTGAGGTGCCGCCGATCATCCCTGAAGGGGCTTCGGTGCCCGAAATGCCGACGGCCAACCCGTTGCCTCAGGCTCTCATTCTGACGGCGATTGTTATTTCATTCTCATTTCTGGCCTTTCTCCTCGTGCTTGCCTATCGGGCCTATCAGGAGTTGGGAACCGACGACATAACGCAGATGCGTGTCGCGGAACCGGCAGATGAAGATCTGCCTCCTGTCAGTTACTAAGGAGAAAGACAGCTATGGCTGGAAATGCTGATCACGCGGTGGATTATGCCGCAGGAATGCTGATGGCGCCGACCTCGCTGGCGGACTGGCTGATTGTGGCTCCATCGCTGATTACCATCATTGGCGGCGCGTCACTTGTGATGCTGCGCTATCAGGCGAAATGGCATGGCTATCTGTCATGCTTCTATCTGGCTGCGCTTGTCGTGGTGGACGCATTGCTTTTGTCGCGGGTCATGGCCGAAGGGCCGATTACCATGACAATGGGGCGCTGGCTGCCGCCATTTGGCATCACACTGGTGGTTGATGCCCTGGGTGGGTTGATGGCGCTTATCGCCGCAATCGTTGCTCTGGCGGTTTGTGTCTATTCACTGGCTGACATTTCGGTCACATCAACGCGCTTTGGTTTTTATCCTGCATTGCTCTGGATGATGACCGGTATTACCGGGTCTTTCCTCACCGGCGATATCTTCAACCTCTATGTCTGGTTCGAAGTGATGCTGATTTCATCCTTCGGTCTCCTGATCGTGGATGGCGAGCGCATTCAGTTGGATGGCGCGATGAAATATGCCGTGCTCAACCTGATGGCAACGACCCTGTTTCTCGTCACCACAGGGTATCTTTACGGCGCGGTGGGATCGCTGAATATGGCTGACATTGCCATGCGCTTAAGGGAAATGCCTGAAGGCGCCGCACCAATGGGCACGATTGCTACACTCTACCTGCTGGCCTTCTCTATGAAGGCTGCGGCGTTTCCTGTCAATTTCTGGCTTCCCGCGTCCTACCATACGCCCAAAATTGTGGTGTCCGCGATCTTTGCTGGACTGCTGACAAAGGTTGGTGTCTATGCCTTGATCCGCACACTGGTTCTGGTGATGCCCGAGGGCAGGGACCTGCTGAGTGATCTCATTGCATGGATTGCGGCTTTGACCATGATCGTTGGTGCAATTGGTGCCTTGGCGCAGAATGACGTGCGCCGGACTTTCGGCTTTCTGGTTGTTGGCGGTATCGGTTCATCAATGGTTGGCGTTGCCGTGGGCACGCAGGATGCCATAACTGGTGCCATTCTCTATGCCGTGAATTCCATTCTAGTGATGACGGCTTTGTATCTGGCCTTCGGCATTCTGATGCGCAAGAACGGCGGCAAGGTGAATCTTGCTGATCTCGGCGGAGGCTACAAAGCATCCAGTTGGCTCTCCATTCTGTTTCTGGCTTTGGTCTTTGCTGCGTCCGGTTTGCCGCCATTCTCCGGCTTCTGGCCCAAAATGGTGCTTGTGGAATCCAGCCTCAAAGAAGGGTATGGCTGGCTTGCCTTCTCCGTCCTTCTTTCCGGCTTCATAACCACCATTGCAATGGGGCGCGTTTGGGCGCACGCCTTCTGGCGTGGTGGGCCGATTGGCACGCAGGACGGACGGGATGCCGCTCCTCTTTATACCTTGTCCGAGATTGTAAGAAGGCGCGTTTTTGTGCCGGTCATGGCTCTGGTAGCGATGATCGTCTATATCGGCGTGTATCCATCTCCCGTTTTCTCGGTTTCGCAATATGGTGCGGCTACGATTCTCAAACCTGATCAGTATTTCGATGCCGTTTTCGGACCCGTAAGGGAGCAGGAGAAAGAGCGCGCAGAAGCTCAGGCTGCTGAAGGGCATCGTCTTAACGAAGCGTCTGAGCATGAGGCTTCGCAGAATTCGGAAGGAGCGCACTGATGAAATATCTGTTTCTGGTCAATGTTCTGTTGGCCATCATCTGGGCGGCCGTTGGCGGAACCTTCACGGTGCCCAACCTGCTTTTCGGCTTTGTGCTGGGCACGATCGTTCTGTTCATCATCAGGGAAAAAGCTGGCACGCTGCGCTATTTTCAACGTGTGCGACGGATCGTATCGCTGCTCTTCCTGTTTGTCGTTGAGCTAATCAAATCTGCCGCCAAGGTGGCCATTCTCGCTGTTTGCCCCAATATCAAGCTCAAGCCGGGTTTCTTTGCCTATGAGCTGAAAACAGACCGTGATCTGGAAATAACCATTCTGGCAAACTTGATCACGCTAACGCCGGGCACCTTGTCTGTCGATGTGTCCGACGACAAGAAATACCTCTATATTCATGCGATCACGATTGATGATCTGGAAGACATGCGCGAGGAAATCGAAACCGGCTTTGAACGCAAGATCATGGAGGCCTTTCGCTGATGGATCCACTAATGAATATGCCATCATTTCTCGATGTGGCCATACTGCTGACCTTGATGATCCTGTCGCTGTCCTTCCTGTTCACAGCCTATCGCATCATCAAGGGCCCAACATTGGGAGACCGGATTATCGGCCTTGATATGCTGGTTGCAGTTGGTATTGGTTTCATCGCCGTGATCGGGGTGAAAACCGATTTCTATCTTTACACCGATATTGCAATCGCACTGGGGCTGGTTGGTTTTCTGTCCACCTTGGCCTTTGCCCGGTTCGTGCTGCATCATGGGGATAGTTCAGAATATTTTGATGAGGAAGAGGCAGCCAAAGCGGAAGCTGATGCCAAGAGAGCGCTGGAGGGACGGGAATGATTGGTTTGACCCTTACTATGATATCCGAGGTGTTCGTCGGGCTTTTGCTTTTGCTGGGGGCAGTGTTCGTGCTCACAGCGTCCATCGGTATGCTGCGCTTCCCTGATGTCTACACCAGAATGCATTCTGCGTCCAAGGCCGGTACGCTGGGGTCTGGTATCGCGCTGTTGGCTCTAGCCCTGCATTCGGGGGAATTCGACGTATTCTCGCGTGCGTTAGCTGGTATTATCTTTTTTCTATTGACTACCCCGGTTACAGCACATCTGGTTGCAAAAGCTGCGTACTCTACCGGAACAAAACCCTGGAAAGGGACAGTAATTGACGAATATGCAGATAGTATGGAGAAGAATTCAGACCATAAGTGATTTCTCTATATCTGGCCGTTGAATGATTGTTAACTAGGGAGTTTCGAGCCGAAACTACCTTTTCTTATGTTTGTTTCTGCGCGCACATATAATCTTGCTTTACTATGAAATTTCCGCATCATATAATTGTTTCCCACAAGCATACAAAGAAAAATGCATTATTTCTTGAAGTAAAAACATAGATACATTACCAATGACGCCAATGGTTTTTGAAACTGGTGACTCTAGTATCCAACAGTTGAGTGCCAGATTGTTCAGGTGAACAGCAATCATCTTGAGCGTCAATTGGAAAGAATGTCCGGATTATGTCAGAAAACACAGAAAACAACATACTGATTGAGCTTACCGCTGATATCGTTTCCGCATATGTTAGCAACAATGCTGTGCCGGTAAATGATCTCTCGGGCCTCATTGGCGACATCTACAAAGCTTTGGAAGACACCAAAACTCCCGTTTCCGAAGAAGTTGTCGAAGCACCGAAACCAGCAGTCTCGGTCAAGAAATCAATCACGCCAGATTACATCATCTGCCTTGAAGATGGTAAGAAGTTCAAGTCGCTCAAGCGTCATCTTCGCACCCATTACAACCTGTCTCCCGAAGAATATCGTGAGAAATGGGGTCTTCCCGCAGACTACCCGATGGTTGCTCCAAGCTATGCAGAAGCACGCTCCAGCCTTGCCAAGAAAATGGGGCTGGGTCAGCAGCGCCGCAAGAAGTAAGATACTTCAAAGCTTCAATGAACTATTGCGCAACATCGTTTGCGTAGACGCAAAGAATAAGGCAGCTTTCAAGCTGCCTTTTCTGTTTTGTCTTGCCTTTTTGCTTCACGGTTTTCTTCTTTAACGTTGGTTTTGTCCTTCTATTCCGATTGTGGGTAAGGGGCTCCAGATCTTAGAGACTTTTCAGCAGCGACCGCCTGCATAAGCGCAATATGCCGCATCAGGGAATATCTATAATGGTCTGCTCGCCCACGCCGTCTTTCTGCCCTGAGCGCCTGACTTAGCTTTCTTAGAATTGCACCTTCGCTCTTGCTTTCCAAACTGCGGACCTCTCCCGGGAACATGTGAAGCAGGCCTGGCAGATCGCGATCGCGTACATACTCTTTTTCTCCGATGCGTTCCATGTCTCTGATGAATTTTGTGCCATGATTTTTCCCCTTGCCTGTGAGGGTATGAATGCAATTGGCAAGATCCCCCCTTTGCGTAACGTGAGAAGGTGATGACGGCTGCTCGGTTTTGCCATTCGCGAAAGACCGAGTGCTAGGCGCCCCTTTGGGACGAAGACTGTTCTGAACCATGCCCAGATTGTCTGCCAGCCAGAAAGGATGGGCATTATGGGCATAAGGAGAGTTTCCAAAGTGGGATGGTGAATAAAGACTAAAACCATGCCAGGGGACAAATATGAGAGATTTACAGGGTTTGCGGCGACTGGCTTTAAAAATATTCCACTTTTTTTGCGAGGAATTTATTCCTGATTCAAGTAAAGGTTGTATATTTGTATTAGTACAATTGATTGCAACAAATACGAGCAAGGCTCATGGAGTAAAAAATGGAAACTGCATTAAATATCGAAAGTCTGGCCGCCAACGCATCTCCCTGGCTAGGAAATCCGATGGAGAGCGGAGAGGTGCGCAATGGCGTGCACTCTCTTGCGCTCGTAGATGAACTGGTTTCACGAACCTACCGGCTGCCGCGCAGCGCCCTGCATGCTGGCACCCGTTGCAGAAAGAGCGTGGCCTTTGCGCGCCAAGTGGCCATGTATCTCTGCCATGTCTGTTTGAGTTATCCTCTCAAGGATATTGCTAGCTATTATGAGCGGGACCGGACAACGGTCGCTTATGCCTGCCGCGTGGTTGAGGACCGCCGCGAGGAGGAAGAAACCGAATTGCTGATCAACAGTCTGGAGAGTGCGCTCGAAACCATGATGCTCGTTACCCCATTGACCAGAATGAGGGAAAAATGAGCAAGAATAGCCGTGAGTGTCAGAATAGTACTGAGTGTGAGGAGGGCCTTGAAGGAGCATGCCTCAGACTTCTTGGGCAAATAGCCCGCAGTAACAACCGACAGGTAAACTGTTGGCCCAAATCTCAAATTGAGAGTTTGCTCAAATGCGGCTGGTTGGAGAAGAAAGAGACGGTACTGGTATTGACCGATAAGGGTAGAAGCGCGCTGCGGCGTGAAAAGCTCAAGCGCGAAGAAATTCGGCTAGCCGAAAAAGGGACAAGTGGTGCTCAGGTTGGTGGAGCGAAAGCGCAGCGCAATAGGGTTCGTGATGATGTCGGCGTTATCAGGGCAGAGAGCCCTCTGCATTATCTGGCCAACCGCAAAAAAGCGGATGGTAGCCACTATCTTACGGCCAGTCAGATTGAAGCAGGCGAAAGGCTATGCAGTGATTTCGATAGGGGGCAACTGGTAAAGACACTTGGCATAAATTGGCAACGATTGGGAGAAGCCGAGGGATCTGTTTCCAAGAATGCACGCAGAGCCAATGCCGGTCCCGACTTCGGTGTAGTGGCGCAGGATGCGCAGGACAGGTTCAGAGCTGCGTTGAAATATGTGGGAGAAGAGTTTGCCGACCCTTTGATCGATTTTTGCTGTTTCCAGAAGGGACTGGAAGAAATGGAGCGTACGCGCAATTGGCCTGCAAGGTCGGCAAAGCTTGTCTTGTCATTGGCTCTTGCCAGATTGGCGCGGCATTACGGGCTATTCGATGAGGCCTCGGGACCAAGCAGAAACGCCATGCGTCATTGGGGCACCCAAGACTATCGGCCGTCTCTGCTCTCGTCAGATGAGCGCTGATCGGAGAGGGCATTTCTAATATGCTATTTGATGGTCCGGGCGAGGAACATCAGCGCATATTTTAGCCCAATGCCTTTTGGGCATCAGATTTGATACGGCCGATCATTGCGGAAAGACCGTTTGAACGTTGTGGCGTCAAATGGTCCCGCAGGCCGATCTGGTCGAAAATGGCATCAGCATCCGTATCCAGAATGTCTTTGGCTGTCTTGCCTGAAAAGGTGGCTAGTGCGATGGCAACCAGCCCTTTTACGATATGCGCGTCGCTGTCGCCTTGAAAGGTGAGGGTCGGATTGGATGCATCGCCGCTCACTTCTGTAGTCAGCCAAACCTGAGAAACACATCCCTCAACCTTGTTTTCAGAATTCATGGCTTCCGGAGGAAGGTCTTCCAGCTCGCGGCCAAGCTCAATGACATAGCGATAGCGCTCTTCCCAATCGTCAATAAAAGAAAAATTCTCAATAATCTCGTCAATCGTCAAAGGCATGGCAGTCTCGGTTCTTGTCTGAATCCACTTCTTTGGCGACTACACTAATCAAGCAGGTGGCGCGGAGCAAGGGGCAAGCCCTCTATGAGCAAGACTGGCTATAGAGACAATATAAATTGAGTGGATAGGGAGAGGAGACAAAAAAGAAAGCGCCGAAATGAAGGGCAGGTTCATTTCGGCGCGGCCACTGGCCCAGTGGGACGAGTACGGTCAGATGCTTGATGCAATCACGGATGATGAGGCCGTTGTCAGTGAATAACAATAGAGATTACATCAAGTGTCCGACCTGGAGTTCGGCTCGCCTAAAAGGTAGGACAAGGCCGAAATTCGTTTGGTTTTCACTGTTCCTTATTCAATTGACCGATTGTGTCAGTCGGCGTTGCGAACCATTTCCGCCAAAGTCTGGCGATCAAGTTCTTGTTGTTTGAGCGTGGCTTCGTTCATAGCCAACGTGTTTTCTGGTGTAGAGGCGGTGGTGTCCGTTGACTGATCTTTGTCTCCATCCAGATACATATAAACCTGCTTGGCACCGTATCGGGCCTTGGCGGAGAAATTCTCGATTGCCACTTCTCCTGCCGCGCAAACCTCAGGCTGCCGCGAGCAGAAGGAGGTAAAATCCTTTAGAGTGGCTTGTGCTGCTACCAACGCTTCAGACGTTGAGAGATTCGCACTGTCAGATGTGTTTTCACGATCTGCTGGCAGAATCAGAATAACCAGCGATAGCCAGAAAGCAGCTCTGATAAGAAATGACATTCCCGTGCCCTTTCAATTCCCACATATGCCTCACACCCCTGCAAGGCGACATCCGTCCACGAACCACACCATCACCAACTTTCCTATTTTGTATTGTGCTGAAAGTCGGTGCATTTGATGTTGACCCTACGATAGCGTGATCATGTCAAAAGCAGTTTGAAAGAAAGAGTCAAAATAGATTCAAATTTGATCTTTCAAAAAAGAGTCTGTTTACCAAGGTGATTGTCCGCAGAAACCTGCGGCTTTAACCTTAACTGCCAAGGGCTCAAATGGCCTGTAACGGGCAGGAGAGACCAGCGAAAAAGCAGCTATGAACAGCTGTGGACGCAACTATAAGACTGAAATTTATGAGGTTTTCCGGTTTCTAGCCCTATTTTTCTAGTGAATTGTTAACCATAAGAGCGTTTTCTTTGCCCTAATCGGCAAAAACCAATTGTTCATCATAATTAGTCGTGAGGAGAGCGTTGGTTTTTTAGCGTTCCTTAAAAGTATGCGTGGCACTCTGATGACAACGCTGCCTGCCGACCAGAGGGTCGACGACCTGTGTTTGTATTGCGTAATTTTTATGGGCCCTAAAAAGAGGGTGCCATAAACCAGGTGAGGTTAAATCGTGCTCGACGCCATTTGGGACAAGTCGCCCCTTCGGTCTGTTATAGACGGTCTTCTTTATGAACCCAGCAAACTTTGCGATCAGGACAGAGCGCGCCACGCTCTGTTCATTGGGGTGCATTTGGCCGTTGGCCTGTTGGCTCTAGCCACTCTGCCAATTATTATCCTGACGGCAAGCGACGCCATGGGGGCTGCCGCCTCCAACTTGTCTTTGTTGCCCATGTGGATGCTCTCTCCGCTCATCTCCGTACTGTATCTGTCGAAAACGGGTAAGCTGGGCAATGCCTTCTTGCTGACGGCTTCCATGACTGCGGCCTTTATCATCTGGATTGCCAGCATGACAGGCGGATTGCAGTCTCCCCATCTGATTTGGCTTGGTGTCATTCCGTTGGAAGTTGCCCTTTCCGGCAATAAGAGAATCATCAAGCAGGCACTGGCCATCTGTTTGTTGGCCCTTGGTCTGATAGGCTGCGTTGATATGACCGGTTTCCTTAAACCTGCGCCTTTGACCAACGGTGGTCTTTCGCTGGTTAGAGCATTGTCAGTTATGGTCGCTATCCTTTATGCCGGCATGTTGGCCATCCGCATCGAGTTTCTGCATCGCGGGCGTCTTTGCATGCTTCAGGCGGAAGAAATGCGCTATCGCTCCATTGCCGATACGGTTTCCGATATGATTACGCGCCATGATCGCAGTGGAGACGTGACCTTTGCCTCTTCCACCGCTCAGTCGCTCATCAATGTCAAACCGGAGCATCTCATGGGCAACGGGCTTTTCCAGAGAGTGCATATTCCGGATCGCCCTGCTTTTCTGCAGGCCTTGTCTGATTGCATGAACAAGAGTGATGATGACAAGACACCGGTGACGGTGGAAGTGCGCATCGTGGCTCAGCCGGAAGGCTCTGCTGACGCCTCGGATGAAGCCAAGGGTAGGGAACAGCTGCGTTGGTGTGAAATGAAATGCGCACCAGAGCGCGACGATAGCGGCGTTGTCATTGGTGCCATTGCCGCATCTCGCGATATCAGCAAACGCAAGAAGCAGCAGCAGGCTTTGGAAGAAGCGCGCAGCGAAGCGGAATTGGCCAACGAGAGCAAAACACGCTTTCTGGCCAATGTGACCCATGAACTGAGAACCCCGCTCAACACCATCATTGGCTTTTCTGAAATCCTTTGCCATCCGGATCTGGTGCATGACAATGAAGCCAAGAGCATCGAATATGCCGAACTGATTCATAAGGGTGGCAATCACCTTTTGCAGCTGGTGAATGCTCTGCTGGATATGTCTCGTATCGAGTCGGGCAATTTTGAAGTTGTGTCACAGCAATTCGATATTGTTGACCTGAGCGAAAGCTGCTGCAAGATGATGCAGGGGGATGCAGAAAATCGGGGTATCGCGCTCTACAGCAAGAATGATGAAGATATCCACGAAGTTTGCCTTGATCCGCGTGCCTGTCGTCAGATCCTTCTCAATCTGATCACCAATGCGCTGAAATTCAGCGACCGTGGTGACAAGGTCATGGTCTCTGTGCGTCATGCCCGCGACCATCGCGGTCGCAAACAGGATCACATGATCGATTTGATTGTGTCCGACAGCGGCATTGGCATTGACAAGCAGGACATTCCCAAACTAGGAAAACCATTCGTTCAAGCCGAAAACAGTTTGCAGCGTCGCTTCGAGGGCGCTGGCATCGGACTTTCCATCGTGCAGGGCTTAAGCACTTTGCAGAATGGCCACATGACTATTGATAGTGAGCTGGGCAAAGGAACGACCGTAACCGTAACCCTGCCGCTAGACATGACAAGGACTGCGCTTGAAAGTGACGATCCGTCTGATGACCTGATCGTTCCTATTGAATCGCACTTGATAAAGGAAGACACCGAGACCCAGGCAAACAGGGCGCACAAGGTCGCCTGATAGTGATTTCCCTGAATGAAATATCGCTAGAAGAAAACCAAATCCGGTAGAGAGCAATTGAACAAGAGGCAAAACGCAATGTCAGAGACATATGACGATTATGAAAACTGGGAAGAAGAGCGCAGGGTTAGTCCGCTCTCCCTGGTTGTCATTGTGGTCATGGCGCTCACTAGCGCCGCCATAATTGGCAATGCCCTGTTACGACAGCCCAATTCCGCCGGTGTTGTGATCATGAAGGATGTGCGCAACGAGCATCTGAAAAATCGTGCCAACGCAAAATCCGGTGGGAATGCTCTGGAGCAGGTTAACAAGCAGGCTATGACCCTGACCATCCAGAATGCGCTCATGATTGCCGGCTATTATGCCGGTCCTCTCGATGGGGTAGAAGGACGCCAGACGGAAGAGGCCATCGCGGCCTATCAGGATTCCATTGGCCTCAATGTCACCGGCAAGGTATCCCAGCAACTCTATGATATTCTGACCCGACGCAAAGAACTGGCAACCGGCAGTGTGGCTCAGGTACAGAGCGTGAAGGTTGCTCCAACCAATCAAACCCAAATGCCCGAGCAAGTTCTGATTACCAAACCGGAACCTCAGCCTGAACCTAAGCTGGTGTCACAAAAGCTCGATGCATTGCCGCGTATCAAACCGGCCGGTTCAACACAAAAACCTGCGGCCACCCGCTCGGCAACACGCACGCAGATCACCCCGAAGCCAGTGCCGCGCAAGCTGGTGTCCATCGGTCCGGTTCCGCCTGAGAGCATTCCGATGGCAACCGCATCTGTAAGCGCCTCGGGAGATCCGGTTCTGGCCAAGGTGCAGCAGGCATTGAAAAATATCGGCTTTGAAAATCTGACCGTTGACGGCGTTATGGGTAGCCAGACGAGTTCTGCAATCGAACATTTCCAGCGGAGCCGAGGTCACCCTGTTACCGGTCAGGTGAATGACCGTCTGCTGCAGGAAATGATGATCATGGGTTATCTCGATCTGGGCTAACTCCAACCTCTCTCAAGTAAGACAATCAATGCGCCTAACTTCTGACCTGTGGGTCTCTGCCTACTTGCACCGCCGTAATTCTGCGGGCAAGCCATCCGTCCTTGTTCGTCGTGGAGCCAAAGAGGCTGGCGCCATCTTTGTGCGTGTGGATCGGCTGGATGGTACGCATGACCTTTATGAGCCGGCAAGCCAGCTCTCCTATAGTGAGGACAACTCAAGACAGGGAGACCGGCTTTTTCACCGCTGCCTGGAAGCTGTATCGACATTCGATATCATGGACAGACTGGAGAAAGAGGCCAAGTTTGACAGTGATTTCTGGGTCGTCGAAACAGAATGTGCCGATGCGGGCCATGATCTGATGCTTGCTGAAGACTGATGGCTTCGGAGCACCGCTGATAAACAAAAACCCTTGCCACTTGAGAAAAGCGGCAAGGGTTTTGTTTTTGGATTTTTCTGTGCTGTCAGTCTCAGCCTTGTTCCGGTCTCTTTAATCTGCGGCCGAACTCTGGCAGAGCAGAGGCTTCGCTAGCTGTTTTTCGTGAGGCATCTGAAAAGCTCTGCAAACCGGTTGTTCTTAGCCGGGCGGCATTTTTGCCCGCGCCTTCATCATGGAGTGGCGCATGCTGCATGGAGGCGACGGTACGTGGCTGGCCAAACAATTGGGCAACAATCTTGTTCGCTGCAGCAGGATAGAGCTGATGATACAATGTCATGAGCTGGGTGATTTTCTCATAGTTATGAGCAATAGCATCGGGTCCATGCAGCAGGATAGAAAGGGTGCTGCTCTCATCCAGTCCGATGGAATAGAGATAAACCACCAGCGCTTCGCCGCCCTTGTCCTGAAGGAGCTGCGTCATATCAAGACGGCGATGGCCTGAAATATCATGCATGAGGTCTGCCGCGCGAATGCGATCATTGCTAAAGCGGGCCGCAACCAGTTCCTGCACCGTGAAGTCATCAAGCATGGCGCGTGCTTGATCATCTTTGGATTGTTGGCCCGCATCGACAATGGTTTCTGCCAGAATGGATTGCAGGATAGTGAGCCTTGTTTCCGCGTCATAGCCATAGAAGCTGTTTGCCATGCCATCCCGTGCAGTTGCGTTCAGAACCATGGATGCGAGATCTACAGGGTCTGTCTCGTTACTCTCGTCCGATGACGAGGATGAAGAAGCCGCTGTCTCATTCGTGCTTTGGTTCTTCTCGGAGCCCTTTATGGCTTCATAGGCCTCGACATCAACCAACGTGTGCTGAGACAACTCAGGCAGGGACGAAATGTCGTGAGCTTCGCTCTCAGTATCCATATTCTCGATCGGAGCGGGCGCATCATGATCGGCTTGGAACCCTACAGAAAATGATGCTGCGCTAACGCTTTGGCGTGTTCCGTCCTCATAGTCCTTCATCTTCTGGCGCAGGGCATTCAACGCTTCGCGCTGGGCTTCCAACTGTTCGGAAATCACTTGCATCGGGGTTGCTTCAAGATCTTCCAGGGCAGTGATTTCGCCATTTTCAAGAATGTCGATCTCGATAGGTTCAACCAACTCCACATGAGGCATGGCTCTTGATGATGTCTCGAGAAGCAAATCAGAGACAGACGGCAGGTCTGGCTCGGCCTCGACAAGTTCCAGACCAGCAAAGCTGATCATGTCCGGCATGAAGCCAAGGGGCGCATGTTCATGGATCAGAGGTTCGTCTGTGGTATCGTCATCATTTGCGGACAAAGGAGCGCCGTGGGGAATGGGCAGAGGCTCGGCAATGAGTGGCTGATCGGTAGCCTCGGATATGATGGATATATCCTCCGAAGAGGCGTGTCCTTCGACTGCATCCTCTTCAGCGGAGCCTACTGGCTCTTCGTCCTGCGAGGATATTTCACTCTGGCCGGTTGTTGCGATGCTATCAAGCGACAGTTCGCTTTCAATCGCTTCCACGACCTTTTCAAGTCCCGTTGTGCTCATTTGCGCCAAGGGATTGGTTTTTGTCTCTGTCTGTTGGTTGGTGCTTTCCGAAGCAGGGACAGAGAAAATTCTTGGCGCAACTCCGTCTTCTTCCGAGGCAGGAAGATCGCCGGTGAGACGCGCCAATGCGCGCTCCCAGTCATCTTCGGTCGCCGAAGTTAAATGGGCGCGTGGAATGGACAGATCATTCTGAGCTGTGTCGCTTGGAGCAGAGGAATCTGCCAGTTCTGAAACCGGAGCCGCTGTCGGCGCTTTGGTTGCCTTTTCTGCCTCGCCTGCATTTGGTGTGGAAACAGTTTCACTGTTGGATGACTTGCGAATGGTCAGAGTGATTTGAGGTTTGCGTTCCAAAGACCTGGACGCAACAGGCTCCTTTGAAAGAGGCTCTCCAGCGGTGCGATTGGCCAGCTTCTGGCTTGCTTGTGCCAGAAGTTCGGCCTCTTGCTTATCAAGAGGACGCTTGAGGGCAGAGCGCAAGTTGTCCATTGGTGATGTACTAAAGGAAGCGAGCGGCACCTTCGTGGTCAATGGCGCAGATGGCTCCTCTTGTGGCGCTTCCTCCTGCATAGGGGGAAGCAGCTCGGCCAGTGGCGGCTCTTCTGCGGAAATGACAAAGGAGGTTTTATCACAGGCATTAAAATCAACATCATCATCAGGAGCCACATAAGACGTTGACATGGCTGGTGCGTCTTCTTCGGGCTTATCCGCAGGGCCAAAGAAAATGGTCGCCTCGCGTTCATCGCCTAAGAGAGGGGACTTCAACAATGGGAAATCGGCATTCTCGCTATCGAACACACCGATTGTGAAGGAAGCCGGCCCGGTTTCTTCTTCGAATTCGCTTGGCTGAGCTGTGGCAGCCGCTTCGAGCATTTCCACATCGTCCATCAGCTCTTCAGGCTCGGAGATGTCCATGGAAGAAAGATCCATGTCGGATAGATCCAAAACGGGGGGAGTGTCTTCTGTTGCTTGCTCATTTGAAGGGGCAAGGGCCGTCGGCGTTTTTTCTGAAGCTGATACAACAGGAGCTTCCTGCTCAAGCGCAGCTGCGACGCCATAGACGGTGTCGCTGCTTGCAGATAAGGGCAATGCATCATCGAGCTGGGACTGATCCGTTTCGGCCAGCTGTCTTGCCAAAGCCTCGATTGCATCATCATCCAGCGCATCCCAATCGCTTTCGGAAAGCTGATCAAGAAGCTTCATGTCTTCTGCATCCAACAGCAGAGCTTCATCATTCTTCGTTGAGGTGGCGCGGGCTAGGGCAGGTTGGGATGCAGAGGCTTGGGAAGTCTCGGGCCGTGTGTCTTCAGAGGCCGTTGGGGGCACCGCACTGGAAGCATTGGCTGAGTGGTCTTCGAAAAGAGAGTCTGGTTTGTAATGCGCGCACCAATCCTGTTCCATGGAAGAAACCAGCGCATCCAGCTTATCTGTTTCCTGAGACATTGCCTTGGGCTCCAATTGTTCAAATTTTAGGGCTCCAATGCGCTCGATTTTGGCTTGCATCGGGGCGGAAATAGATGGACGGGCCGCTCGGTTCTCCGCCAAATGACGGGCAACGGAGGGCTCTTCAAAAAGAAGCAGTTGAGATATCAGCAACGGCGTCAGGTCAGCTCGTTGTGCGATGGCTTTCCGCTTGGTGCAATTCCCCTGCAGAACCTGTATCGTCAGATCCGTAGCACCGAGCAGCGGCGAATGCGCTAGAACCGGTGCGGCTACCGTATCGACATCGCAGCAAAGCAGCAGCACCACATCACGCGAAACTCGGCGCATAGAGCAAAGCTTCTGCGAGATCGCGACCCTATCTGCAATGGGGGTCGCGCCGAAATGGCGTCGAAAAATATGTGTGAATTGTGCCTGCGCCAGACGATCAAACTGACCCGCTATCAGGTAGGTCTCTGTTTCCTCAGCTAGGCGCGACCGGGCAATAAGTGATTTCACGTCAGAAACCCTTTGCGTAAATCGCGGCTAGAGAAGAGAAAACAGGCGTTCCCATCCAGTCGTCCTCGTGTTTGAATCCATATCCCAACTATCAGTCTTTATCTTCGTGGTTATTCTTTAATATCCTGTTAACTATAAGCATTTGGGCCTGACTTTTCATCGGCTGAATGCAAGTCTGAGATCGGGACTGAAGCCGCGGGTGCTTTCTTTCCAAATCGGCCCCTTGGCATCTGCATTCTTATGCTGAACAATGGACGAAATCGATTCGAGTGATATCACGAAATTGTAATGGTATGGTGATGCGCGATCAACTCTCGCTTGCTGCTTCAGGACTGCAGGGCCTTTGGAAAAGAGAAATTATTTCACAGACTTACCATCCATGCCTAGCGGACGCCGTGGAGCCGGTCTAACTGTCCTTTGTGCGCTTGTCCTGGGGCTTTCCGCTTGCAGTTCGCGGGTAGGGGATCTTGGTCGGCCCGAGAGCAACAGTTTCGCTGAAGGCTTCATGCACAATACCGGCAGACTGAAGGCAAAACTAACCGGCGAACTGGTCTCGGATTTCAATTTCACCGATGAAGAGAAGACCATGCGTAATCTGGCTTGGAACCTCATCAGGCCACCGCATGCTGAGGACTGGATTTCATCGGATTTGTGGAAATTCTATTCCTCGCTCCAGAATGTCGGGTTACACCTGCTCACGGAGACGCAGACGGCCCGACTGACACCGCTCATCGATATGGGCTTTGATCCAAAACGCTATTACTGGGTTCTGCATTCCGAGAAATATGCCTCCCACCATGTGCGCTATGAGCGCATCATTCAGGATATCCAGCAAGACCGTGACGCTTTGGCCAGTTTTGTTCCGGCTGCGGAACGGGTGGTGGCTATGGATAACGAACGCATGGCTGCGCTGGAGCGCAAGGTCGATATGGATCCGCGAGAGCTGAAAAACGCCTATGCCCGTGTTGATGAAAATAAGCGCTACATTGCATGGGTCTGGCGATCCTTGAAATATCGCATGACCGCCTATGCCTATGCGATCAAGAAGCTTGAAATAGAAACGCCATCGCCTCGCGTGCATGAGGCCAATCAGGCGCTGCGGTTCCTCTTGGCCGATTTTGAAGAACAGAATGGCACCATTGCCACTTCGGATAGCCATGGAGCCGCCAATACGCCTCTGCCCTCGCGCTACACACGTCGCCAGTGGGACAAAGTGGATCGCACCCTGATCAAATAACGCAGGATTCAAAGGGATGCGAACAGCGACTGCCTCCGGGGAATTTTATCGGTCCGCCAATGGCCTATTCAAAGGAAGCTTGGCTCCAGAGAGGACCACAAGAGAGTGTTTCCAGCGCGCTGGCGATATTGCCCCGGTCCCGTTCGGAGGCGACCATGGCTCTAACGACCAGAATGCCCTTTTCCCCTGCAGCTGAAATGACGATGGCCGTTTCATCGGTTAGGTCTGGGCGCTCCGCCAACAGCCTCTGCTGTCCGCGTGTCGCGAGAACCACATTGAGGTTTGATCCTGAAATCTGGTTGGTCAGACTGAATTGGCTGCGCCCATTCCGATCGACATAATCCAGACTCCAGAAATTGCTCGGCAGGCTGCCTTTCAGTAATACCGGAGCTTCAGATACATTGGTGCGGCAAAGCCCGTAAGCGAAGGTTGGGTCCAGATCGACTGACATGTCGATTGCGTCTTTCGGGTTTGAAAGCACATACATTTCATGCGGTGGCCCCAGCGTCTGAACTCTGTTCCACAGGTCGTTCTCTGCAAAATAGGGAAGGGCAAAAATGGTCGCGATATGAATAATCGCGGCGACAATGAGAGCTGCAAAAAAGACAAGGGCTTCGCGTATCATGGGCATCCCATCGTTTCTATTGATGGAAGCTTGATTTCCGAGTATCCACCCCCGCTGGTATGGGGCGTCTCATAGAGCCGCAGTACAAGCTTGAAAGGAATGCTAGCTGGACTCTGCAACCAGTTTCCCCCCACGATCTCGGGGCCGGTTACGATATCAAATCTGCTGCCACTCACACGGGCCACATCCTGACTATGCAGGCTATAACGATTGGATGGATTGTCAATCAACTCGCCAGATTTCGTCGTCAGCGTCAAGGTCCATATGCGCGAAGGCAGCTCGCTCCCTTCGACGCGATAGTGACAGGCGCCATCCAGCGGCGTGCCTTTGTCATCCGTCGTGGCAACAAAGGCGATGCCTTCTCCCGATGCTAACTTCAGCGAGCCGCGCCGCGCCTGATCTGCGCGGGAGTAGGGATTGACGTCCGGCCCTGCTGCATCTGGCCAAGCGTGCCAGGGGCCGATTTGGAACAGCCCGAAACGATCTGCGTGATTGACAGCAAAATAAGCGCTACCAATGCCGAGGCCGATGGCGACAACAGCAAAAAGAATGATATCTCCGATTAGGCGCACGCTCTACAGCTCTCGTTCTGGTTTGCTCAAAGTTGACGCTCGACTCTCGTTTTCCTCAAGTCCTCAATGTATCCGTACAGGGATTTACGCAAAGGTCAATTGCAGATCGCCAATTTGAGAAAGGCCAGTCCGACAAATCCGCATCTTTTCCGATCAACGGCTTATGATTGACGTTTGGTCGCGTTGCCATGCGGTCTTGAGTTCGCTCAAACCTCCAGATGGTGGCTGCTTGAGCTTGGTTAGACCGGGAGCTGAGCCGGCCTTGTTTGGAGAGGCTGCTGGTAGGGGGAGTAGCTCTGGGGCCTGCGGCTGAGAACCGGAAGCATCATCCTCGCGGTTGAATAGCTTCGATAGCTGATCCAGCTGATTGACCACACTGGGAGACAGACGCTGATTGGACCGTTGGGTCTTCAAGTCCTTGATGCGACCAGCTGCTGCGATCTGAATATTCTGGTGGTTTTTCTGGAAGAGGATCGGGTCTTCAACATAGGGCATGGGCTTCAGTTCAACCTGCTGATGGGCCGCAGTCATGATCTTTTGCCATGCCATGGCTGGCAGATTGCCGCCGGTGAGGCGTCGGGTATCATGGTTATCATCATTGCCGAACCAAACTGCAGCTGCATAGTTGCCGGTAAAACCGCAGAACCAAGCATCCTTGTAGGAAGAGGTCGTGCCGGTTTTGCCTGCCGCCGTAATACCTTCCAGCTGTGCCCGGCGTCCTGTGCCGGCGTTGACGACGGACACCAACATCTCGTTCATGCCAGCAATGGTTTCTGGCGGAATGATCTGTTCGGGCTTGTGGGTGCGATTATAATCATAGATGACACGCCCTTTGGAATCGAGAATCTGCAATACCCCGTGAGCGATTGCCTTCTTGCCACCCGATGCAAAAACGGCATAGCCGGTTGCCATATCCATCACCGAGACTTCCGCAGCCCCAAGCGGCAAAGAGCGCGTGATCTTGAGTTCGGAATGGATTCCCATCCTGTGAGCGACTTCGACGATCTTGTCGCGCCCGATGGCCTGAGCCAGACGCACCGGGACGGTATTGATCGAGCGTCTCAAGGCATTGAGCAGTGTGACCGGACCGGAATAGGAGCGGCCATAGTTTTTCGGTGACCAGTTGCCAATGGTGATTGGCGCATCCTGAATGACGGACTTGGGGGTGTAGCCATTCATCAGGGCCGTTGTATAGACGAAGGGCTTGAAAGAAGAGCCCGGTTGGCGCAGGGCATCGGTTGCGCGGTTGAACTGGCTCTTGCCATAATCCTTGCCACCAATGATCGCGACCACAGCGCCATCAGGCTCCATGAGGACGGCGGCTGCTTCGCTGACATCATAGCGTTTGCCATTCTCGCGCAGAATGCTGTCGATGGCCTGTTCCGACTGCCGCTGTACGGTCATGTCGATAGACGTCTTGACAGTCAACACACGATGCTTGCCACCAACGATGCGTTTGACTTCCTCAAAAGCCCAGTCAAGAAAATGGTTTGGCGTGTCTTTCTCTGCCTGATCTACGGGCGTAGCCGGATTGCGCAGGGCACCCACAATCTGACCCTCGGTCAGGAACCCTGCCTGAACCATGTTTATCAGCACTTCCTTGGCGCGGGCGCGGGCGCGGGGCAGATTGACATGCGGCGCATATTTTGTCGGAGCCTTGAAAAGACCAGCCAGCATGGCAGATTCTGCCAGCGTGAGATCCTTGGCCGATTTGCCGAAATAATATTCGGACGCTGCTGCAATGCCGTAGGTGCCGCCGCCCATATAGGCGCGGTCAAGATAAAGTTTGAGAATCTGGCGTTTGGTGAGCCGTGCTTCCAGCCAGAGCGAAAGAAAAGCCTCGTCGATCTTGCGGGTGAGCGTGCGTTCGTTGGTCAGAAACAGGTTCTTGGCGAGCTGCTGGGTGAGCGTGGACCCCCCCTGAACGACACCGCCCGCTCGGGCGTTTTCGACAACCGCGCGGGCCAACCCCAGAAAGTCGATCCCGAAATGCTCGAAGAAACGTCTGTCTTCAGTTGCCAAAACTGCCTTGATGAAATTGTCCGGCAGATCCTGAAGCTCAAAGGAATCGTCCTGAAGAATACCGCGCTTCCCGATCTCGTTGCCAAAACGATCAAGGAAGGTGACTGCGTAATCTTCCTGTTCGGGCAGGCCTCCTATCGTCCGGTCCATATCGTTGAGCGCCCATGAAAGAGCAAATAGCGCCCCGAACACGCCCATGGTCAAGCCGCCCGAGAGCATTTGGATCAGCCAGAAACGCCACCCCGTCACACGCAAGTGGCGCATCACGGAATTCACATTTTCCAGCCAACGCAGCAGGGTCTCCCGGAGCCGATAAAGTCCGGTATCGACAGCGGCATCTAGGGCGAGGAAACGGTACTTCCACTTGACCTTTGTGCTATTTTGAAACGGATCTTTCACGGCTCTGA
Organism: uncultured Cohaesibacter sp.; assembly: GCF_963678225.1. Classification (NCBI taxonomy): domain Bacteria; kingdom Pseudomonadati; phylum Pseudomonadota; class Alphaproteobacteria; order Hyphomicrobiales; family Cohaesibacteraceae; genus Cohaesibacter; species uncultured Cohaesibacter sp. The sequence goes on from NZ_OY782764.1 coordinate 3,116,426, forward strand.
CACTTTGTCTTTGAAATTGATGGACCTAGCAATACTTTGTTAGCTAATGCTCTTCAAGAAGCAAGTCCCGGGCCAGACATAAATTTTATTTTATTGGGCCCCGATTTTTGAGCTTTGGCAAGAATAATCACCTCTGGCATCATACAGGACTTGACGAACCAATTGCTAATGGTCGACAGATCTTATGGAAACGGGCAACATGAAGTTATAAGCCATTCACCAGAATGCCTCAAGCCCGAACGAGACCAGCCGTAGTGCCCTTTGGTACTGCCCAATGCCAACAAGGGCCAAAAGAATGACCGACAAGAAACCGGACCTTATCGCCACAGTCGATCCGACTGCTGAATATGAAAAGCCCTTCTGGCAGGTGAAAAGGCTCGATGAGATGAGCCAAGCGGAATGGGAATCGCTCTGCGATGGCTGTGCGCGCTGTTGCCTCAACAAGCTGGAAGATTGGGACACGGGCGAAATCATCTGGACCAACGTCGCCTGCAGTCTGCTGGATTCCGATAGCTGCCGCTGCAAGGATTATCACAATCGATTGGCAACGATCCCAGATTGCGTTCCGCTGGATGCCGAAAAAGTGTCCTCGATTTCATGGTTGCCGCCAACTTGTGCCTATCGCTTGCTCGATGAGGGCTATGATCTCTACTGGTGGCATCCTCTGGTGTCGGGCGATCCCGATACGATCCATCAGGCGGGAATTTCTGTGCGCGGACGTGTTGTCTCGGAAGAGGGCATGGAAGTGGAAGATTATGAAGACCATCTGGCCAGCTGGCCCGGCGAAGACCCAGATGACGAGCCTGTATTGTTGAACCGAGACCACAAGTGAGATTTTCCCAACTGTAAGCTGCTGAAAAATCAATATAAATACAACCTTAAATAGTAATTTACAACTTTAACAAGAAAATCTCTTGACTTGCGAACGGTCCTGAGGTACATATTAGCTACAGTCGGAAAGGTGTGAGCAACTTTTGCTCCCTCCGACTGTCGTGTGTTCATAATTGGGCTTGTTAGTCCATCTAGCTATTCGCCGCTCGGTCCGCCGTAGCGGCTTTTTTTATGCTCTTGCAAATGCCTAAAGGGGCCGGTTTGGCTCTTGAATGCCTTGCGAGTGATCGCGGCATTCAGATGGTTCATCGGTGTGACTGCGGGCTATTTACAACTGACACAATCAGGAACAGGCATGTCAAAGAAACAGTCAAAGAGACCGGACTGGAAGGCCATTCGTGCCGAGTGCGAGAAAGCGGGGCGCGCTTCTTTTTCCGCAATCGCAACCGCCCATGGCATCAGCGTTGCTACATTGAGAAAGAAGCGAAAACTCTGGGAGCAATCGGAGGAGGTAACGAAAAATGGAGCATCGCAAGAGGCTTCCACAATAGATGGATCATCTGTTCAGTCTGCATCTCTAGGGCCGTTAGGCCTATCTGCTCCATCAATTGATCATCTGGCCATGGTCCGAAGGCTTTATCACGCAACAGATCAGCAAATCCGGCATCTCGAACAGCAGTTGCAAAATGGCAGCGCGGCGTTTGACGAAAAGGAAGCGCGCATGCTCGGCACAATAGCTCGTACGCTGGACAAGATTATGGAGCTCAACCCGCAAGGGGCTGATCTGGATGCTGCAAGGAAAGAGGACGGAAATGGGGATGACAGCGATGATGATACAGGCACCCTTGACTTCCTCCGCGAAGAGCTTGCGCGTCGCCTTGATGGACTCAAGCAAGGACCTTCAGGCAAATTTTCTGGCGAGTCTGACACCCAATGAATTGCGGCGCCTCGTGTATGACTGGGAGCTTTGGGCACGCCCAGACCAGTTGCCGCCCGATGGTGATTGGATCTCCTGGCTGGTTCTTGGCGGGCGAGGTGCAGGTAAAACGCGCACGGGCGCAGAATGGGTCAAGGCGCTGGTGCAAGGGCGGCCGCCCTTTGCGTCCCAGCCCTATGGTCGCATCGCGCTGATTGGAGAAACCCTGCAGGATGCCCGTGATGTGATGGTGGAAGGGGTATCCGGCCTGTTGGCTATTCACGACAAACAGGACCGGCCAAACTGGCAACCGTCTCGACGTCGGCTGGAATGGCCCAATGGTGCGGTTGCTCAGATCTTTTCCGCTGAAGACCCGGAAAGCTTAAGGGGCCCGCAGTTTGGGGCGGCATGGGGTGATGAGCTGGCCAAGTGGCGTCACGCAGAAGCCACCTGGGACATGTTGCAATTTGGTCTGCGCCTTGGTCAAAAGCCGCGCCAGATTGTAACCACGACACCAAAGCCCACACTTTTGCTCAAGAGGTTGATGGCCGATCCAACATCTGCAATCAGCCATGCACCAACACGAGCCAATTTGGCCAATCTGGCGCCGGGCTTTCTGGATACGATCGTGCGCCGCTATGAAGGGTCGCGTCTTGGGCGGCAGGAACTGGACGGAGAATTGATTGAAGACAGGGCCGATGCGCTTTGGAAGCGCGATCAGCTCGACCGGCTGAGGGTTGATGATCCTCCCGCGACCCTCAGCCGGATTGTGGTCGCCATTGACCCGCCTGCGACCTCTGGCAAAAGCGCCGATGCCTGTGGCCTTGTTGTCGCAGGGCTTGATGGAGATGGGCTGTGTTTCATTCTAAGAGACAGCACCCTTAACAGTGCAAGCCCCAAAGCTTGGGCCAATAAGGCCATCGCGCTATATCATCGCTTCGAAGCCGATTGTGTTGTGGCGGAAGTCAATCAGGGCGGGGAGATGGTGACCACTATTCTCGGCAATATTGATGCAAGCGTGCCAGTGCGATCCGTGCGGGCGACCCGCGGCAAATATCTGCGCGCAGAGCCTGTCAGTGCTCTTTATGAGCAAGGTAGGGTGCGCCATGTCGGCAACATGGCCGAACTGGAAGATGAAATGTGTGACTTCGGGCTAGATGGCCTGACGTCTGGAAAAAGCCCCGATAGGCTCGATGCCATGGTTTGGGCTGTGACGCATCTCTGCCTCGCTGACCGGTCTCAACCGAAAGTCCGGGCAATCTGACACAGCAAGAAAGGAAGGAAGAAGCAAATGCTTCGCTGGACCTTGAAAGGGCCGGCGCGTTCGCGCTCGCCTCAAATTCACAAAGCCAAGTCAAACGCCACTGATCTCACAGTAGATACTGGCGCGCTGGAAGGCAAAAATTCTCGGACCGGCGCTCTTGTTTCTGTGCACCAGACAGGACGCCCGCGCTGGACACCACGAGATTATGGCGCTTTGGCCATGCAGGGCTATGCGCGTAACCCGATCGTCTATCGGTCTATCCGCATGATCTCAGAAGCTGCTGCTTCTGCCACCGTCTATTGCCTAGTGGGGGGAGAAAGACTGACCGAGCATCCAGTGCTTGATCTTCTGCATCACCCGAATGAACGGCAGGATGGTGCGACATGGCTTGAAAGCCTTTATGGCCATCTGCTTGTTTCCGGCAATGCCTATATTGAGGCCGTTTTCGGCGCTAGCAGTTTGAAGGAATTGCATTGCCTGCGGCCAGACAGGATGAAGGTCGTGCCCGGTCCAAACGGCTGGCCAGATGCTTACGACTATACCATTGGCAACAAGGCAGTGCGGTTTCATCAGAATGACGACAGCGCACGCGTGCCGCCGATCCTGCATATCACCCTGTTCCATCCCCATGATGATCACTATGGACTCAGCCCGCTGGAAGCGGCGCAAACCAGTCTCGATGTGCACAATGCGGCTGCCAGTTGGAACAAGGCTTTGCTAGACAATTCTGCCCGTCCATCCGGCGCGCTGGTTTATGCGGCTTCTGAAGCAGGAAATCTCAGTGACGAGCAATTTGAACGTCTCAAGAAGGAACTAGAAGAAGGCTATCAAGGGGCAATGAATGCTGGACGCCCTTTGTTGCTTGAAGGAGGGCTGGATTGGAAGAGCATGAGCATGTCGCCGCGTGATATGGACTTCATCGACGCCAAGAATAGCGCAGCTCGAGAAATCGCTCTGGCTTTTGGTGTCCCGCCCATGTTGCTCGGCATTCCCGGAGACAATACCTATTCAAACTATGCCGAAGCGAACCGGGCCTTCTGGCGTCAAACGGTTCTGCCGCTGGCGAGCCGCTGTTTACAAAATATCGCTCGCTGGCTTTCGCCTGCTTATGACGAGACGTTCGATTTGAAGATTGATCTTGATCTCATCTCCGCATTGGCAAGCGAGCGGGAGGCTCTCTGGAACCGCGTCGGCAATGCGTCCTTCCTCACCGAAAACGAAAAACGCACCGCAGTCGGCTACAGCCCGACGGACGCACCAATGAGCACGACCCGCAGCACAGGCGAGGGAGGGAAATGATGTGGCAGATGCTTTGCAGATTTTCGCAACAAAGGGAGATCTGGCCCATGTTGCGCTCTTTCTCTGGGCTAGTGCGGCCAGTGGCTTGCTCGTCTGGAGCTTGCGAGAACAGGCTGCATCCAACAAGCGCTTTCAAGATTTTGTCGAGGAGATTGCGCGCCTCACCAGTTTACTCGAATAGTAAACTGAAATTCAGTTTATTTTGGGGCGTTGTGGAAAGGCCAGATCACAAGAAGGTCTTTGCTCGCTTTTCCCGTTCTCTGGAAGCGCATCTGGGCCATGAACCGGTTGCACGCATCCGCCTCATCTCCACATCAATGTGAAACAATAGATATAAGCTTATGAAATATATCGATGTCTATCACGCTTCAAAGCATTGCTCGAACCTGAACACAGAGAAGAAGGCGCTGCCGTCTGCTCTGGATGTTGTTAAGGATGATGGGCTGTTTGAAGGCTATGCCTGCCTGTTTGGCAAAGAAGATCTTGGCCATGATGTAATCCGACAGGGCGCCTTTGCCAAGAGCCTTGCTGACCGCGGGCTGGACGGGATCAAGCTGCTTTATCAGCATGATCCGGCGCAGCCAATCGGTCAGTGGCTGACCATCCGGGAAGACAGCAAGGGGCTATTCGTCCGTGGCAAGCTGGCAACCGAAGTCGCCAAAGCGCGCGAAATCCTCTCGATGATGAAGGCCGGTATTCTGGATGGCCTCTCCATTGGTTTTCGCACCGTGCGCGGAAGTAAAGATCCCAAGAGCGGTATCCGTCATTTGCTGGAGTTGGATCTTTGGGAAATCTCCATCGTCACCTTCCCGATGCAGCCGGACGCGCGCATCTCTTCGGTTAAATCAAGGCTGGGGGCTGGGGCTGGTTTGCAGCCTGATGACGATCCCCTCAGCAAAAGAGAATTGGAACGCAAGCTCATGCACGACGCTGGGCTGAGCCGTTCCCAGGCCCGGGCCCTCATGGCCCATGGTCTCACTGGCCTCAGTGGCAAGCAGGACGCTGCCTTTCTTGAGCCCTCATGCGAGCTTGCGGCCTTGCGCAAGATGACCCGAGCCATGCTCAGGGCAGCAAACGTTTAGGCCTTTCGGCTCTCGCAAACCTTCACTCATTTCAAACGAAAAGAGTCTTCTCATGAAAGAACTGAATATCCCGTCTCCTGAGACGAAGTCCATGGTCAATGGAGACCTCGGAACGGCCTTTGACGACTTTCTGGTCTCATTTGAAGCTTTCAAACGCGCCAATGACGATCGCCTTGATGAAATCGAGAAACGGTCTTCCGATGTGCTGACAGAGCACAAGGTCGATCGCATCTCCAAGGCTCTGGATGATCAGCAGTCAGCCCTCGACAACCTCATCCTCAAAGCCCGCCGACCTTCTCTTGGTGATGGGGTGTCTTCGGCGCGCAATGCTTCCCTGCTGTCTCCTCGCGCTATGGAACACAAGACGGCTTTTAATCGCTACATTCGCTCCGGTGTCGAGCAGGATTTGCGTGATCTGGAAGCCAAGGCCATGTCCATCAGCTCTGATCCTGATGGTGGCTATCTGGTGCCGGAACAGGTTGAAGCGGAAGTCGGGCGCCGTCTTGCGGCTATTTCTCCGATCCGTGGCATCGCCGATGTGCGCGAAATTTCAGGTACGACCTTGAAAAAGCCTTTCGCCAAATCGGGTCCGGAAGTCGGTTGGGTTGGTGAAACGGCTGCGCGTCCTCAGACTGATGCTTCAGCTTTGGCCGAGTTGTCCTATACGGCAATGGAGCTTTATGCCATGCCGGCTGCGACGCCTAGCTTGCTTGAAGATGCGGCGATCAATGTTGACGAATGGATTGCTGCGGAAGTGGAAACCGCATTTGCCGAACAGGAAGGGGCCGCCTTCGTCAATGGTGACGGCGTTAACAAGCCAAAAGGCTTCATGGCTGAAACCGTGGTCGCCGAAGACAGCTGGGCCTGGGGCTCCCTGGGGGCCATCGCGACGGGAACTGCAGGTGGATTTGGTTCGACCAACCCCGGCGATCCGCTCATTGATCTTATCTACAGCCTCAAGGCAGGGTATCGGCAGAATGCGCAGTTCGTGATGAACCGAACGACGCAGGCCGCGGTTCGCAAGCTCAAAGACAATGATGGTAACTATCTCTGGCAGCCGCCAGCAGCCATCGGTGCCAAAGCTTCTTTGCTGAACTATGCCATCACTGAAGCGGAAGATATGCCGGACATTGCAACAGACGCTTGTGCTATGGCCTTCGGAGACTTCAAGCGCGGCTATCTCATCGTCGATCGCCTCGGTCTCAGCATTCTGCGCGATCCATATTCCTCCAAGCCATATGTTCTGTTCTATGTGACCAAGCGTGTCGGTGGCGGTGTTCAGGACTATGACGCCATCAAGCTGATGCAGTTCTCTGCCTGATTGTTACGCGTGACCCTGTGGGTGGAGCTTGCTCCATCCCAACTGGTGCCTTTGTCGGTTTCTCCCTCCCGCCAAAGGCATTTTCTTATCTAGAACAGTCGCACTGCGCGACGGATTGATTGTTTCATTTGTAATGGTGAAGAAATGTCACTCACTCTTTTGACCGCGCCGGCAGTGGAACCGGTCAGCCTTGCAGAAATCAAGGCTTATTTGAAGATCGATCAGGATACCGAAGATGATCTGATCCGTGCCTTTTTGAGCGCGGCTCGTGTGCATCTGGAACATATGATCGGTCATCACCTTATCACTCAAACCTGGCGCGTTTTGATGGAAGGGCCGCTGGGGGAGAGTTTTCGTTTACCGCTGCAGCCGGTATCTGATCTCCTGGCACTTGCTGTCGTCGATGTCGATGGAAGTGTGACCGAACTGGACGTCTCCGGGCTGTCCATTTTCCAAACCGACAATCCGGCTACGCTCGCCAATCTCGATGGCTTTGTGCTGAGCAGCAAACAACGCCTTCAGATCGATGTTGAAACCGGCTTCGGCCCCATGGCGGAAGATGTGCCAGAGCCTTTGCGGCTGGCGATCAAGATGATCGTCGCCGAATGGTATGAGCGTCGCCTGATTGCTGATCCAGCGCAACTGCCTGCGTTGGCTAAAGCATTGGCGCCTCTGATTACACCCTACAGAAGCTTTCATCTTTAGGTCATTTCAAGTGAAATGATCGATCTTTCAATCTCAAAACAGGAGGGTGCCATGGCGCAAACAGCTCTCGCTCCCTTTCAATTCGATCCTGCCGGATTACGCCATCAAATTGCGCTGTACCAGCCGATCTATGATGAAGCAGCCCCTTGGGAAGGCGCGGAAACGCTCAAACTGGTGGCTGAGGTCTGGGCAGGTCTTCTCGCGGTGGATAGCAACGAGCGAACCAACGCAGAACAGGCAAGCAACAGTCTATCGCTTCGCTTTGTTATCCGTCACCGTGAAGGTCTCGAGCCGTTAACTGCGCTTACTTACGAGAATGCGCTTTATGACTGTCTGAGCATGCATGATCCAGATGGCACGAAACGCTGGCTATTGATTGAGGCACGCACCAGATTGGGAGCGCAGTCATGAGTATCAAACTCAATGCAATTGCTCAACGGATCTTGTCTAACCGTCTGGAATCCTATGCCGAAACAATCACCAGTCAGGCATCGGCAGAGGGAAAGGATATTTCCGTTGAAACCGATCTTTCGGAAGATGGCGGCTCAATTAGCCTATCCGGAAATCAACTGCTCCAGGCTCACTATGGTGATCGGGAGAACGCGCCTTCCGGTTTTGTTTCCAGTCTCCTTGACGGGCTGACACAGCAAAGGAGAAGCGTATGACCAGTTTGTCCTCCGGTGCGCTGGAACAGGCTATCTTGTCGTCTTTTAAAAGTGACAGTGCCCTGATTACATTGCTTGGCGGGGTACGACTCTATGACGAGCCCAAACGAAATGCACAATTTCCCTATCTTACGCTGACCACGAGCTATTCACGCGATTGGAGCACGGGCACCGAAACAGGGGAAGAGCACCGCATTATCATAACCATATGGACAGTAGCCGATGACCGCTCGCGGCAACAGGATATTCTCGCGCGCCTCAGCACCCTGTTGGAAGCGTTTGAGCCTGACATGACCAACCATGCCCTGATCAATCTTCTTGTCGAGCGCATTGAGCTGCGCCCTGATCGTAAAAACCATCTGCTTCAGGGCATTATGCAGTTGAGGGCCGTGACGGAACGCTCACTCGGTTGACTCAGCGTTCATTGCGCAAATGTTTTTCATTTTGAATATCAGGAGAAATCTCCATGACAGCACAAAAAGGCAAGGACCTTTTGCTCAAGGTGCTCAACACCACCGAAGACGCATTCATCACTGTAGCAGGTTTGCGAGCCCGTTCGCTCTCGTTCAACGCCGAAAGTGTAGATATCAGTCACACGGAATCCGCAGGGCGTTGGCGGGAGCTGCTTGAAGGGGCCGGGTCACGTCGAGCCAGCCTCTCGGGTAGTGGACTCTTCAAAGACAGCGAGAGCGATGAGCGCATCCGGTCATTGTTCTTTGATGGCACCATCGCCTCCTGGCAGGTGATCATCCCGGATTTTGGAAGCCTTGAAGGGCCATTCCAGATCACGGCGCTGGAATATTCCGGCCAACATAACAATGAACTATCATTCGAGATGGCACTGGAATCTGCCGGCGCACTCGCCTTCTCAGTCTTGTGATGAGGGAGAGATACCATATGGCTAACAAACGACGTGGTGAGATTTCGCTCATTCTTGATGATCAACCATACAAGCTTTGCCTTACCTTGGGGGCGCTGGCCGAGCTGGAAGACAGCATGGAGCTGGATGATATCAGTGCACTTGCCTCACGCTTTTCGGGAGGCCGAGTGCGAAGTGGAGATTTGATAAAAATCCTCGGGGCAGCTTTGCGTGCGGGAGGAACGGATATCTCTGATTCTGATGCTGCATCCATGCGCTGTAAGGGAGGAGCTCCCGCTCTCACAAGTGCGCTTGTCGACCTGCTCAAGGAGACATTCAGCCCTGAACTTGAAGATAGGGGGCAGCACATTCCGCATAAGGACAAGGCAATGCCCTCAAATGCAGGAGGGCAAGGCGAAGCCCCAAACCCCGGGAAGGCCGGTCTGGTTTAGCTGGATCGGCCTCTTCTTCAGCTTGTTTTCCATGGGCAACGCTGTTTGCCATGACAAGCCAGCGACTTGGCTGGACACCTTTTGCGATATGGGCAGCAACGCCCAAGGAGCTGCTTTTGGCGCTGAGAGGCCCTACCAGTGGCAGCCCGTCCATGTCCCGTGAGGATTTTCAGACGCTCAGCGGAGCTTTTCCAGATTGAAATATGAAAGAGACCAACCGGCTCGGAGACTGGTCTGCGACTGATCTTGTTTTTGTTTCCGTGCCACAAATAGAGAAGGGGGCTGTTATGGCTGATGAAGTCGTGGAAACGGCTGTCGTGAAAGTCGAAGCCGATATGAAGGCCTTTACAAAGGACCTTTCGGCTGCAACCAAACAAGCCGAAAAGCTTGGCGACAAGGTTGCCGACGCATTCGAAGATGCGATTGTCGGTGGCAAAAATCTCGATGCACTATTTAGCAAACTTGCGCTTGATTTGAGTAGAAGCGCTTTGTCCGCAGGAGTTGAACCGCTCAAGCAACTCGTTTCGGGATCGATATCTAGCCTTGCCTCGGGATTATTCTCTTCGCTTACCTCTTCAAGCGGAGCCTCTCTGTTCGGCGGTTTGACGCCCTTTGCCAAGGGAGGCGTAGTGTCTGCGCCCTCACTGTTCCCGACAGGATCGGGCACCGGTTTAATGGGAGAAGCTGGGGCAGAGGCCATTCTGCCGCTTCAGCGTGGTGCGGATGGAAGATTAGGGGTAGCCGCGCCGGGCGCGAGTGGGCAGGCGGTCAACATTGTCATGAATGTCAGTACGCCCGACATACAGTCTTTTTCGCAATCACAAACTCAGATCGCAACCAAGCTGGCGCGCGCAGTCGGACGTGGCCGTCGAGGGCTGTAAGGCGATGAACACCTCTCGGAAGGATTAAAGCTTTAGGCTTTGAGTTCGGCATACCACAACATGCCAAGAATACGGGAGGGGCTGTTTCCAGAGATGGAGACGGTCCTTTTGCTTTGCATATTCAGGATAAATCAATGAACGGATTTCATGAAATACGCTTTCCCCTTGATGTCGGGTTTGGAGCCTCTGGCGGGCCTGAGCGGAGAACCGATATCGCAACTCTGGCTTCGGGGTTTGAAGAACGCAATGCTCGTTGGGCTGATTCTAGACGCAGTTATGATGCGGGGGGTGGCCTTCGCTCGATTGCAGATTTGCAGACTGTCTTGAGGTTCTTTGAAGAGCGTCGAGGGCGGCTATATGGATTTCGTTTCCGTGATCCCTTTGATCACGCCTCATGCGATGCTGGAAGAGCACCTCAACCAACCGATCAACGAATTGGTATCGGCGATGGCGAGACAAAGCAGTTCAAGCTCAAGAAAACATACGGCGCTGACTATGCGCCTTATGAGCGCAGTATAGTCAAACCGGTTGAAGGCAGCATCATTGTTGCTCTGGAAGGGCTGGAAACGACAGCTTACGCAGTAGATGAAACGACAGGCGTAATTTCATTCGATAAAGCGCCTGATGCCGGACATAAGGTTACGGCTGGGTTCACGTTTGATGTGCCAGTGCGATTTGATATCGACAAGCTCGAATTCTCATTCAGTGCATTTGAAGCTGGCGATCTACCTTCCATTCCCTTGGTGGAGGTGAAACTGTGAAAGTTCTTTCAGATGAAATGATAGCGCATCTTAAGAGCGGCACCACAACATTGGCAACGTGCTGGATCTTGAGGCGGGCGGACGGATTTAGTCTAGGCTTTACCGACCATGATCGAACCATAGAACTGAATGGCGTCTCTTGCCAACCGGATACGGGGTTTACCGGCTCGGAAATTCGGCAGAGCGACGGGTTTGCCAGTGATGATCAGGATGTTACGGGCGTTTTATCCTCCGACCGGATCACCGAAGCTGACCTTATGAGTGGACGCTATGATGCCGCCACCATAGAAACCTGGTGTGTGAATTGGCAGTCTCCCGAACAATACTTTTTGCTACGGACCGGATATCTGGGGGAAATCAAGCGAGACCGACAGAGTTTTCAGGCTGAAATCCGCTCTCTTTCCATCGATATGGAGCAGGAGAAGGGGCGCGTTTTCCAATATCGTTGCGATGCCAATGTTGGCGATACCAGATGTGGGCTCAACCTTGAAGCGCTGGGCCTCACTTTCAAGGGCGTTGTCCGTGAGATTAAATCGCAGAACTGGTTGGCGGTCACGTTGGAAACCCGCCCTGAAGCCGGGCGCCTTTCCATGGGGCGCCTCAAGATGATGTCTGGGGCAGCTAGCGGCATGGCTTTTGACATTATTTCCCACCAGCAAATGAGCGAGAGCGAAGAGCTCGAATTGTGGCTGCCATTGCATGAGCAGATCGCTTCTGGAGACGGCGTAAAAGTATCAGTCGGGTGTGACAAGAGTTTTTCGATGTGCCGGAAACAGTTTGCCAATCAGCTCAATTTTCGAGGTTTTCCGCACATGCCGGGCAACGATTTTATTCTTACCTATCCCTCGCTTTCGCAACAAAGTGATGGATCTCCCCTTATTGAGGACTAGACGATGGTGGACGAAACAGTCTTGGACGTCACTTTAGACGCCAGTGCATCCATGATCATCTCTGAAGCGCTGAGCTGGATTGGAACGCCCTACAGGCATCAGGCAAGCTGCAAGCATGCGGGTTGTGATTGTCTGGGGCTGATCCGAGGTGTCTATGCAGCTTTCTGGCCAGAACCGGAGCAGCCTTCAGCCTATAACCCGAACTGGGCGGAAGCGAACAGCGAAGAAACACTCGCCAATGCCGCGAAAAAGTACCTGCTCCCGGTGGCTTTGGATGCTCGTGCGCCGTCCAACATATTGCTCTTTCGCTACAAAAGAGGCTTTCCGGCCAAGCATGCAGGTATCCAGATTGATGAAACCCACTTTCTTCATGCGCAGGACGGCGCAGGGGTTCAGCTTGTTTCTCTGTCGGCATGGTGGATGAGACATATATCTCATGTCTTCGCGTTCCCGCCGCTTCCCACTGCCTCTCACACCGGAATCGAAATGAAATGACCACTCTCGTTTTGAAAACCGTGGGCAGCGTTGTTGGCGGAGCGCTGTTCGGACCATTGGGTGCCATGATTGGCGGGGCTTTGGGAGCGGTTGGCGGCTACCAGCTGGATCAAACGCTATTTGGCTCGTCCAGATCGGTGGAAGGACCCAGTCTATCAGATCTCTCTGTGCAGACCTCTACAGAGGGCGCCGCTATTCCTCGTCTCTATGGTCGTGCTCGATTGACCGGACAGATTATCTGGGCAACCAACCTTGTTGAAGAGGTCACATCCCGAAAATACAAGACAGGAGCTTCAAAGGGCGGCGGAGCGTCTTCAACCACAGAAACGACCTACAGCTACTATGCCAATTTTGCCGTAGGGCTTTGCGAGGGAGAAATTGCCTATGTCGGACGTGTCTGGGCGAATGGATCAATGCTGGATCTCAACGATATTACCTACAGGGTTTATCGCGGTACAGATGATCAGCTTCCCGACAGTCTGATTGAGGCCAAGCAGGGGGCAGAGAATGCTCCGGCTTATCGCGGGCTTGCCTATGTGGTGTTTGAAAAGTTGCCGTTGGAAGACTTTGGCAACCGCATTCCGCAATTGTCCTTCGAAGTTGTTCGCCCAATCGGCCCCTTGGAAAATCAAATCCAGTCTGTCGTGATGATTCCGGGCTCTACCGAGTTTGGTTATGATACAACCGAAATTCTGCGCCAGGACTCAGAAGGGGAGTGGAGTTCGGAAAATCGACATACTTACGAACCCGGAACCGATTTTGAAGTGTCGCTAGATCATCTGATCGCGCTCTGTCCAAATCTATCCAACATCGCGCTCGTTGTGGCGTGGTTTGGAACAGATTTGCGTGCCGGAGCTTGTGCAATCCAGCCAAGGATCGACAATAGCGACAAGGCAACATCTGGTGATCAATGGTCTGTTTCTGGCCTTGCACGGGCTGAAGCCCAAAGCGTGTCTGTTATAGAAGGAAGGGCGGCCTATGGTGGAACGCCCTCTGATGCGTCTGTCATCAGAGCGATAAAGGCAATCAAAGAGCGTGGGCTAAATGTCACCCTCTATCCTTTCATCATGATGGATATTGAGCCGGACAATGGCCTCCCAGATCCATATGGTGCTGCAGAACAGGCGCCGTTCCCATGGCGAGGTCGTATCACCTGCTATCCGGGGCCTCTGCAGAATAATTCTGCCGATCAGACATGCCTTGCTTCCGAGCAAGTTGCTTCCTTTTTCTCTTCCCAAAACTGGAGCTATTCCCGCTTCATCATGCACTATGCGCAGTTGGCCAAGGAGGCCGGCGGTGTGGAGGGCATGCTCATTGGATCTGAACTGCGTGGTTTGACTTGCATTCGCGACGATGCCGGCACCTATCCCTTCGTTGCCCGCCTTAGAACACTCGCTGCAGATGTCCGTGCCTGTGTTGGCAGTGAAACAAGGATCACATACGGAGCGGACTGGAGCGAGTATTTCGGCCATCACCCGCAAGATGAGGAAGGAACTATTCGCTTTAATCTCGACCCTCTATGGTCCGATGACAATATCGATGCAATAGGCATAGACAACTATATGCCTATGTCCGACTGGCGTGCCGGTGAGGATCATCTGGATGCTGCGCTGGCAGATACAGGCCTCGAACCTTCCTATCTTCGGGCGAATGCTGCTGGCGGTGAAGGATATGATTGGTATTATGCAAATCAGGTCGACCGTGATCAGCAGATAAGAACGCCGATATCAGATGGTGCTATAGGTAAGCCCTGGGTCTATCGATATAAGGATTTAGTGAATTGGTGGTCAAACGCCCATTTCAATCGAGATCAGGGGATTGAGAGTGATACGGCGACCGTTTGGAAACCTTGCTCGAAACCCATTTGGTTTACCGAGATTGGGTGCCCCGCCGTACATCTTGGGCCTAATCAACCCAACGTATTCCCGGATACAAAATCTTCTGAGTCAGCCTTGCCACACTATTCTTCTGGCGCACGAAGCGATTCAGCTCAACGTGCCATGCTGACAGCCAGTCTTGAATATTGGCAAACGCAATCCGAGCAAGTAAATCCAGTTTCCCCTGTCTACGGAAAAAGAATGGTCGCCTCTGATCAGATCTATCTCTGGGCTTGGGATGCGCGCCCGTTTCCTTCGTTTCCGCTCAGTGCGGATGCATGGTCCGATGGAACCGCTTGGCATACAGGGCATTGGCTCAATGGTCGGCTGGGAGGAGCCCCGGTACAAGATATCGTTCGTACCGTAATGCGGGATTTCGGGTTGTCTGCTCCTGATTTTTCTTCGATCCCGATAGCCGTCGATGGTTTTGTCGTGGATCGCCGTATGTCAGCTCGGTCTGCTCTGGAAAGCTTGTGTGATGCATTCGGCATTTCGTTTGTTACCAGCGGCGATCGTCTGCGGTTCGAATTGCAGGAGCGTAGACCAAGCGAACAGATCGATGTCTCGGAGCTTGTCGATGAATTGGATGAGCCAATCCTCCAAAAGCAGATTGACCCTTGGGAAGATGAAGCTTCCAGCGCTACCTTGTCTTTTGGTGAGCTCTTTTATGACTATCGGACATCGGTGGCCCGTTATGATCAGCCATCTGCAAGAACCCGCAAGGAAAGTTCCAAATCACTGGCGGTCGTTTCAACGGATCCAATTATGGTTGATGTTGCCAAAAATTGGCTACGGCAAAAGAACTATGCCCGCCACACAGTGCAATTCAAGTTGCCCTTGTCCATGGCCGCGCTGGAAGCTGGGGATTTGGTAACATTTGCGGGGGCTGGTGATCAGAGAAGCTACCGCATCAATGAAATAGAAGATGGGTGTGTCCGCGAGGTTTCTGCCAGTCTCGCAGCGCCCCGAAATTCCGCCCCATTGGCTAAAGATCATCGAGCAGGAGCGTCTTCTAGGTCTTCTGTTGCAAAGGCTGTCTGCGTTGCCATGGATTTGCCGGCGCTTCCGGGTAAGGCAGAGTATCCTTATGCACCTTACATTGCGACTTACTGTTCTCCTTGGCCGGGCAGCATAGGGCTTTATGAAGGCAGCGCGGATATCGGTTTTGTTCACCGTCAAAGTCTGGATATGCCCGCAATTCTTGGCACTTTACAAACCGAGCTGACCGGCCGCGCATGTTTCAGTTGGGATATGGCTAGCTCTGTGCTTGTCAAATTGAATAGGGGGGACCTGTCTTCAGTCAGTGACTTTGGCATATTGTCTGGAGCCAACGCCGCTGCAATCAAGGCCCAAAATGGCGAGTGGGAAATTATTCAGTTTGCCAAGGCCGAGCTTGTTGGTGGCAATATTTGGAAATTGAGCAAACTTCTTCGGGGGCAGCAAGGCACAGAACATGCCGCACTGACTGGGGCGGGCATTGGTGCGCGATTTGTGCTTCTGGACGAAGCTGTCGCACCGCTCAAGGTTGATAGCGGTCAGCTTGATAAGGAATTGCCTTTCCGGATCGTGGCGAGTGGAGCAACATTCGATGATGTCAAAAACCTCGATCTATCAATCGCTATAACTGGACGCGGATTACGGCCCCTTTCTCCGGTACATCTAAAGGTCATACGCTCCCAGACCGATGATGGTCTCCAGTTTGAATGGGTTCGCCGAGATCGACTGGAAGCCGACAGCTGGGTTGACAGCTCTGTTCCGCTCAGTGAAACCCAAGAGCGCTACATCGTAAATGTTCGCGATCCCCAAACATCGCAACTTCTCAGGACCGAGGAAGTCGAGCAAGTCCGGTGGTTCTATTCTGCCAGCGACCAGAGTTCCGACGGGGTCGACGCGCTGTCAGAGATGACAGTTGAGATTGCGCAAATTAGCCGACGCGTCGGATCCGGGGATGCAATGTCCCGGCGTATTTCGCTTAGAGACTTGCGTATTCTCTCCTGAGATGACGTCTCAGTGAGCAGCAATTGCAGCTCACTCCAGAGCCACGTTCTTATTTCTACCCTCAAAACCCATTCAAAACAAACCAAAGGAGCCTATCATGAGTCTTCCTGATCAAACCCCGAAAGCCGCTTGGGAATCCAAAATCAACTGGACACAGCTCGTTGCCGTTATGGCGATGGGGTTGACGATGTTCGGCATCGATCTCGACCCTGATATCCAACAGCGACTGGCCGTAACAATTTCCAGTCTGTCCGCCGCGATCACGATTATCTGGCGTACTTGGTATACAAAGCGAACAATCATTTGAGCGCCACAATGAGTCTGATTTTCAATTTGATTGTCATCTTGGTGAGGCTAGCACCGCCGCTGGCTTCCCTTCTCTCCCAATTGGCAAAATTTCGCCCTGATCAATCATCTGGTTCAATTATGAAAAAAAGTGATTTGGTGAAAAAGCCAAGAATAGAAAATAGGGATTTGCATGAAGCGATGGTTGCCAAATGGAATGGAGAGGCAGTGTATGAAGCTCGGTTTATTTCGGTGCAGACTGCTGATTCTGCTTCTATTGATCGTCCCTTTGATGAGTTGCGCAAATCGGATGGTTACAAACGAGAGTGAGCTTCTCAAAGCGTTTCCCTCTGCCATGGCAAAAGAGCCGAGTGGTAAAATGGCCGCTTGTCTTCTGTTCGATCCAATAACGTGGTCTGCAAAGGATTCGGATCAAACGATCACAGAGGTGAAACGCCATAACCAAAAGATAGTCACTTATTGCACCCAATAGTATGCGCGCTGTTCTTTTCCCAATGGTACGAAAGACGCTCTGATTTGTTCAGCTTCGGTTCAGGAAAAATCTTGTAGATTGAAAGCATGCAAAAACTGATCAACAAATATGCGCTTTGGGCGCTGGCTATTCTTGCCGTTTCCTTCTTGGTTCCAAGCAGCCCTGCCGTCGCGGCTCAATGTCTTGGGGCTGAAGAAGTTCGCGTGGCAGTCTCTCAGGGGCGTGCGAAAAGTCTGGTGGAAATTACGCAGGCAGCCAATGCCGTTGTGAGTGGAGATGTCATCAAGGCCAATCTGTGTCCTGCTGGTGGACGTCTCAATTATGAGCTGGTCATATTGTCTCGACAGGGCAATGTGACCCGCCTCGTTCTGGACGCAAAATCCGGCAAAGTCCTCTCTGTAAATCAGTAGCCAGCCCTTAACATCGCGTACGATGCAGACTACGATCATCTGCGATGCATTTGCCTATGCAAATGAAAGAAGAGAAGAGTGTAGGGGAAGCCAATGCGCATTTTGATTGTTGAAGACGAAGCCGAGTTGAACCGTCAGCTCAAGGACGAAATGGAAGAAAACGGCTATGTCGTTGACTGCGCATTTGATGGAGAAGAAGGGCACTTTCTCGGTGATACCGAACCATACGATGTTGTGGTTCTTGATATAGGCCTACCCAAAATGGACGGAATCAGTGTTCTCGAAGCTTGGCGGCGCGATGGTCGTACGATGCCAGTTCTTATTCTTACTGCTCGCGACCGCTGGAGCGATAAAGTGCAAGGCATTGATGCGGGAGCGGACGACTATGTAGCCAAGCCATTCCATATGGAAGAAGTGGTAGCTAGAGTTCGTGCTTTGGTGAGACGTTCTGCTGGCCTGGCATCGAATGAAATTACCTGCGGACCTATCCGTCTGGATGCCCGATCTGGTCGCGTGACGGTTGAAGGACTTACTCTGAAGCTGACATCTCATGAATTTCGGCTGCTGTCCTACCTAATGCACCATCAGGGTAAGACCATATCGCGTACTGAGCTGGTCGAGCATCTCTATGATCAGGACTTTGATCGCGATTCCAATACAATCGAGGTATTTATCGGACGACTGCGCAAGAAGTTAGGCGTTGACGTGATCCAGACGGTCAGAGGGTTAGGCTATAACATGATTGCGCCTGACACGGCTAAAGAATGAAGTCGATCACGCGATATCTGGTTATCAATATATCGATTTGGGCCCTGCTTGCGGCCCTGAGCGCAGGAGTTATTCTTACATCCCTGTTTCGCACCTCGGCTGAAGATTCTTTCGATGGGCAGTTGGATATGGTGCTCAAAATGCTTGTCGGGGAATTGGCAACACAGCTTTTTAGTTCCGAAGAACTGTCAAGGCCAGGCAGTCTGGGGCAACCGAGATTTGAACTGCCTCTCTCGGGTTGGTACTGGACGGTCAGTCGCTCCAATAAGGACGAACTGATTTTTTCGTCTCTCTCGCTGGGTGGAGAGAATTTCACCATAGAATCTCAAAGTGAAAAGCAATATACAGGTGGAATTGGTCGCTATCTATTGGGGAAGGGGCCTGATGGAAAGCAAATTCGTATTCTCGAACGCGAGATTTCCTTTGGGCCAGACCAGAGCTACTATTTCCGTGTAACGGGAAACGCCAGTGAGTTAGATGCTCAGATCAGTTCTTTTGAGAATAGGGCCTGGCTACTCATGGTTCTGTTTGGGGGGGTGCTGCTCTTCGCTTCTCTTCTTCTGGTAAGAACCGCACTACGTCCGCTCACCAAACTGCAGCGCCGGGTTCGTGATGTTGCCGTAGGCAAAAGTGAAGCCATCGTGGGCACTTATCCAGCAGAAGTGGACGGGCTTGTTGAAGAGGCCAATATCCTGATTTCTTCCAATAAAGAAACCCTTGAAAGAGCGCGTACCCAACTTGGGAATCTTGCCCATGCTCTTAAAACGCCCTTGTCCGTTATAACCAATGAAGTTAGATCGTCTGATCTGAAAAATGCAGACATGTTGGTTCAGCAGGTTGATGTGATGCGCGATCAGATACAACTCTATCTGGATCGCGCCCGATTTGCTGCACGCCACAACACCATTGGTACGGTTACCAAAGCTGATCCTGTTTTGAAAAAACTGACGGGCGTCATGAGCAAAATTCACCCGGAAAAGATGGTGAACTACGAGAGTTTCTCTGAGTCTGATGTATGTTTTCGTGGTGAAGAACAGGATCTGGAAGAGATGGTCGGGAACCTCGTTGACAATGCCTGCAAATGGGCTTCGAGCAAGGTTGTTGTGTCGTTGATAGAGGGCTTGGACGAAGCATCTGTGAAGCGTCCGCCGAGCAAGAATGCCAACGTTCGGAAATGGCTCTCGATCATTGTTGAAGATGATGGGCCCGGAATTCGCGAAGCCAAGTTTGAGGAGGCCCTTAAACGGGGCAAGCGTCTTGATGAAAGCAAACCTGGTTCTGGTTTGGGACTATCCATCGTAACGGAAATGGCAAACCTTTATCAGGGGACCTTCTCTTTAGAACGTGCGTCCCTCGGAGGCCTTCGGGCTAAGTTGGTGTTGCCTGCATTGAAAGAAGAGTAACTTCTTTCTACCTTTACAACGTATGCAGAAATACACGACCAAAGAGGGCAGACAAAGTTTTTTCGCCAAATTTTCGACATTTTCGAAACTTAAAGCGATGTGGCGCGTTGTGTATGCAAATGCGGTTTTTGGGATCTGTTTGGCCGGACCTTTGGACAGTGTTCATGAATACCGTGTAGGCTTGGAACTCGGCTCGCAATTACGACGCCGACGAGCAAATCGCAATTATCTCGCAAACGATCCTTTGATCGTAGCAATGAATAGGGGCTTGAAAATGAAATTTAAATCTATCGCGATTGTTGCTGTTATGGGCGCAATGCTGGCCGGATGTCAGGGTGGGCCGAAAGAAACCTTTGGCGGTCTGACTGGTGCTGTTGCTGGCGGCGTTCTGGGGTCTCAGGTTGGTAGCGGAGAAGGCCGTCTTGTGGCCATCGCTGCAGGTTCTGCTCTTGGTGCTCTTGCGGGGTCATCTATTGGTCGCATGATGGATGAGAATGATCGCAAGATGGCTGCCGAAGCCCAATACCGCGCTCTCGAATATGGTCGCTCTGGAGCACCTGTTTCCTGGACAAACCCGGATACCGGTCACCACGGGCAGATCGTTCCAACTCAGTCTTACACCGTTAATGACCTTAATTGCCGTGACTACACGCATACAATTTACATTGATGGACAGCCGCAGACCGCTCGCGGGCGAGCTTGCCGCCAGAGTGATGGTACTTGGCGTCCTGTGAACTAAGGTTGCTTTGCAAACCCGCTTCAATTCGGGAAGATATAGCAAATTGCTGCAAGGGGAGGCCTAAATGCTGGGCTTCCCCTTTTTGTATCTGAATATTTCCAAAAAACGTTGGCTTGGACAAGGAATGTTAACAGTTTGATAGCTTTAAATTGAAATTCTACAAGGAACCAAAATTAAAGTCGGAGTGTCCGCATGGACAGCATGGAAAAGCTTAAGGAAAAGTTGAAGCTTTATCTTTCGACGTTGTCTGAAAGTGCCCAGAAAATGCTGCTGCGCAATTTGGAAAAAGCGCAGCGCGAGGGTAATAGTGACGCCGCCGCAGAGTTGATTGTTGCTGCCTTGCGTGATCTCCTCAGGATCGAGGAAAAGATTGTTCCTCTCGAAGAATTCGCTAAGAAAGATTTTTTTCGCGAAGCACGCTTTTTTACTTCTGAAATCGATCTTCTTTCCAAAGTTGAAGCTAGAATTAGTCCAACGTCTTTTGATGTTATTTGGAGCTGGATTAAGCGCGACATTGTAGCGCCTGAGCATCTCCAGAAACTCGCAATGGATTGTACCGATCTGGAGAAACACGAAATTTCCAAGCATTCTGCGGAGATCTGCGCTGATTTGGTCGCAGCCATAAAGGCGCGATTGAAGGTCGTTTCGCGAGAACTTGGCGGTGAGCAAAAGCTGACGAACCATCTGGGCGGTGAAATCGTCTACAAGGATTTGCTCGATGTGCTGGTCAGTGCAGAACGCCTTATGCCTTTGAAGCCCATTCTGAGCCGAATGCCCAAGGAAGTTGCGAGTTGGTCCAGCCCAGAAGGGGACGAGGCCTACAAACTGATCTCGCGTTATGTTCAGCAGGCGCCGTTGCGTACGTCCTGGCTTTTCTCCGCAGTTTCCAAGAAGCTGCTTTCTCCACGACTACGTATTCAATTGGCAACCAAACTTTCTGGCTCCGATGATGCTATTCAGGTGGCTGCGACGGTTTATGCTCCAGCGATCCAGCACATGTTGGCAGAGATGGATGCCCATGTTGCTGAAGTTGACAAGCACCTGAAGGAGTTTTCTGGTCTGCACAAGGCGCTAGATCACCTGCGATCCTGGAGTGTTTTAGCCAAAGCTGTGGAAGTCGAACTTGAGGTTCCCAATCAAAGCCTGTGGGGTGGTGCGCTTACCGAAATGAGGAAGAAGATGTCGCGCATCCTCAAGAGCGAGGTCGAATCGGCTCCAGGGCTTGTTCGCAAAGCTTTGCGCGCGCCCAAGAGCGGAGAACCTGAGGCTGTTGATAGTGACCTGATTATTGATGCTGTCCGTGCTTCTCAGATTTTCCATCAGGCAGAGCTTGCAAAAGACAGTTTGGCGATGAATGGTCCGATCGCAGAAGCGCGCAAGGAGCTTGATCAAAGTTTTGAAATTCTGACAAAATCTCTTGTCGATAGAACAAGGAGAGCAGTCGGAGTGGATGTAGAAGTGATCGAAAAACTGCACGTAGCCGCGCTGGACATTGCCAAAAACCTATTCGACACTGAATTTGCCGATTCTTTAGGGCGGCAGTTAAAAGCCGCAGCTTCTGTCACAGAGCTTCAGGTCGCAGAAGCCTGATTGCGCTTGCCTGATCCTGTCCCTCCCGCGTTTCCCCCTCCAGAGCAGCCCATTAGGACATGCCGTATCGTCTGGCAGAAATTTTTTCGGCGTTATCCTGTCTCATCCTATCGTTAGATGAACATGTGTTAATTTGACTTCTCAGCGAAATCAGAAATGCTCTTGCTTGGACTAGTGTGAGAGTTGGACCTGTATGTTTTGGACTATTGCTGTTGTATTGACACTCGTGACCATCGCGATCGCGACCTATCCTCTTATGCGCAAAGAGCGCAAGCTGGATAGCGCGAACGCCTATGATATGACAATCTATAAATCTCAATTGCAAGAAATTGAAGGTGACGTCGAACGCGGTTTGATTGATGAAACCGAAGCAGAAGCCGCTCGCGCTGAAGTTGCTCGCCGCCTGATTGGTGCGCAGGATGCGTTGGAAAAAGAGAGTGAATCTGATCGCAAGACTTTAGCTGCGACTGCGAGTGTCTCTCAAGTCGAAAGCGGCAGGTCAAATCTGCGCTTTGCTGTCGTCGCGATTGCCCTTCTCATTCCATTCTTATCTCTAGGCCTGTATTTTACACTTGGTTCACCTGAACTGCCCGCCCAACCTCTCCAAGCCCGCTTATCCAAACCACCAGAAACCCAGAGTTTGACTGAACTCGTTGCTTCGGCAGAAAAGAAGCTTGCGGCAAATCCGGATGATCTGGAAGGCTGGAAAAGGATGGCCCCTGTCTACGCCCGAATGCGACGAACAGATGATGCTATCAAAGCCTATAGGAATATCCTTCGGCTTGAAGGAGAAAGCGTTGAAGCATTGTCTGATCTGGGCGAAGTGCTGGTAATAAAGAATGCCGGTGTCGTAAAGGATGAAGCACGCGAATTGTTCCAGCGCGCAAATCTTCTGGATGCAACGGCACCAAAGCCGCGCTTCTTTTTGGCCATCGCTCTGGGGCAATCTGGCGAGACACGGGACGCTATAGAAAAGTGGCAGGCTCTTGTCGCTGATTCCGCCGAAGGCGCTCCATGGATACCTTTTGCAAAAGAGCAGATAGCTGCCTTGCAAAAACGCAATGCTTCCGGTTCAACAACCGAAGGGGAGAAAGCTCAATCACCATTGGCAGGCCCATCCAAAGAAGATGTCGATAATGCAGCCGAGTTGACTGCGGAAGACCGGCAGCAGATGATTGAGGGCATGGTATCCAATCTTGCTGATCGTCTGAATTCCGAGGGGGGGACAGCAGATGAATGGGTGCGCCTTATAAGAGCCGAGCTTGTTCTGAACCGTCCTGATATGGCAGCCAAAACTGTGACCCGTGCGCTCGATGCACTTCAGTCCGATGTTGATGGGCTTGAGAAGGTTAAAGCTGCAGCGCGGTCTTTGGGCGTATCAATCGATCAGTAGAACTGTTTACAGTGCCAATAGCCTAACATTGATGCGCTACCAGTCGGTAGCCGTCGGATAAGAATGATTAAGAGGATCTGTTTATGTCGAGAAAGCAAAAAAGGATGATGTTGATCGGGGCCGCCGGAGCTGTGCTCTTTGCTGCTGTCGGTTTGATTTTGTTCGCTTTGCAAAATCAGATTACCTTTTTCATGAGCCCTTCGGAAATAGCAGAAAAAGGCGTGGCCCCCGGACAGCGCATTCGTCTTGGCGGATTGGTCAAAGAGGAGTCCGTAGAGCGGACAGACAAGGCTCATGTATCCTTCGTTGTGACAGACGGAGGCGCAGAAATAAAAGTGGCTTATGCAGGCATTCTGCCCGATTTGTTCCGTGAGGGGCAGGGAGTCGTCACAGAAGGGATGATGAACTCTGATGGATCATTTGCCGCCGATACGGTTTTGGCCAAGCATGATGAGAATTACATGCCGCGCGAAGTGGCGGATGCTCTGAAAGAGCAGGGGCATTGGCAAGACAGTTACGGCAAGGTCGAGACGAACTGAACCTCGAAACGAAAATGGAAACTGAGCCAGCCAACAAAATCGTAATCTTGGCTCAGGGATGTTAAGGCAAATAGTATTGCGTGGCGCAGTTTCGCGCTGACAGAAGGGGAATTCTTCATGATCATCGAGCTTGGTCATTTCATGCTTGTGCTTGCTCTCGCCTTGGCGCTGATACAGTCGATTGTGCCAATTTGGGGCGCTCAGACCAATGACAGCCGCCTGATGGCCATTGCCAGTCCCCTTGCGATCATGCAGTTCCTGTTTGTTGGCTTGGCATTCGCTGCCTTGACCAATGCCTATGTCAATTCGGATTTTTCGGTTCAGAATGTCTGGGAAAACAGTCACTCGACAATGCCCTTGCTCTACAAATTCACCTCGGTTTGGGGCAACCATGAAGGCTCCATGCTGCTGTGGGTATTCATTCTGGTAATCTTCAGTGCTCTGGTCGGCGCTTTCGGGCGAAACCTGCCTCCTAAGCTCAAGGCCAATACGCTGGCCGTGCAGGGCTGGATTACAGCTGCATTTCTGCTCTTTGTTCTGCTGACATCAAACCCCTTTCATCGTATTGCCAATGCACCAATTGAGGGGCGCGACCTTAACCCGATCCTGCAAGATATTGGTCTGGCTATTCATCCACCACTTCTCTACCTGGGGTATGTTGGCTTCTCGATTGCCTTTTCCTTCTCTATTGCAGCTCTGCTGGAAGGGCGTATTGATGCGGCTTGGGCTCGTTGGGTGCGCCCTTGGGTGCTTGTCGCATGGGGGCTGCTCACACTTGGAATCGCCATGGGTTCCTACTGGGCTTATTATGAGCTTGGCTGGGGCGGGTACTGGTTTTGGGATCCGGTAGAGAATGCCTCGTTCATGCCATGGCTGAGCGGTACTGCGCTGCTCCATTCGGCTATCGTGATGGAAAAGCGTGGGGCATTGAAAGTCTGGACTATTCTTCTCTCCATCCTGACCTTCTCGCTCTCGCTATTGGGTACATTCTTGGTGCGGTCGGGCGTCCTGACTTCCGTGCATGCATTCGCGACCGATCCGTCCCGGGGCGTCTTTATCCTGATTTTACTCGTGGCTTTCATCGGTGGTGGATTGTCCCTGTTTGCATGGCGCGCCCCCATGCTCAAGCAGGGAGGCGTCTTCTCTCCTATTTCCAGAGAAGGCTCATTGGTGCTCAACAATCTGTTTCTCTCTGCGGCTACGGCGGCTGTTCTTGTCGGGACGCTCTATCCGCTGGCGCTTGAAGCGACGACCGGGGCGAAGATTTCTGTTGGGGCCCCTTTCTTCAACGCCACTTTCGGCCCAATGATGGTACCGCTTTTGATTGCGGTACCCATTGGTCCTCTTCTCGCCTGGAAAAGAGGGGATCTATTCGCCGCCATGCAAAGGCTTTTCATTGCATTGGGGGCGGCAATCTTTGTTACGGTCCTTTGCTATGCGCTTATCAACGGTGGTAACGCACTTGCGCCGTTGGGCATCGGTCTGGCTGTTTGGGTTATGGTTGGCGCGTTGGCTGAAATTCAGCTCCGTATTGGTCTTTTCAAGCTGCCTTTCAGCAAGTCTTTCTCTCGTCTGATCGGGCTGCCCCGCACGGTCTTCGGCGCAGCTTTGGGACACTTTGGCCTCGGCATGACCTTGCTTGGGCTCATTGTAGCAAGCGCCTATCAAGCCGAAGACATCTTGGTCATGAAGCCGGGCGACCAAACCTCTATCTCCGGTTATACCTTCCAACTTGATGGCTTCAGGGAGCATGCTGAATTCAACTATGTCGATCTGATCGGCTCCTTCCAAGTGACCAAGGATGGGCAACAAGTAGCGGAGTTGCATCCGGCCAAGAGGGTTTACACCTCGCGCAATATGCCAACCACAGAAACGGCGATCCATACAATTGGCGGGGTAACCCAGCTTTATCTCTCATTGGGGGATGCTCAGGAGAATAACGGCATAGGTGTGCGGATCTATTACAAGCCGTGGGTTACGTTCATCTGGCTTGGATGTGTTGTCATGTTCATCGGTGGGTGCTTCTCTATTTCCGATAGGCGTCTGCGTATTGGAGCGCCTGCCCGCAAAGGGCGCGCAAAGCAGGCCGCTGGTACAGCTTGAGCTTGGGCGTGATATGAAGAATAGAGGATTCGGAATGATGACATTTTCTCTCCAGCCCCGTGTGGTTTATCGGTTGCTTTCTGCGCTTCTGTTGGCTCTTTCGTTTCAGTTTGCGACTGGGTCGGCTTTTGCCGTCAAACCGGATGAAATGTTGAAAGACCCCAAACTGGAAGCGCGCGCGAGAGAGATTTCAGAAGGGCTGCGGTGTCTCGTGTGCCAAAACCAGTCAATCGATGATTCCGATGCTCCCTTGGCTCGTGATTTGCGCATTCTCGTGCGTGAGCGCCTTTCAAAGGGAGACACGGACCAGGAGGTCAAAAGCTTTCTGGTGGATCGTTACGGCGAGTTCGTTCTGCTCAAACCGACCTTTTCTTCCAAGAACTTGTTGCTTTGGGCGTTCGGCCCTTTGGTGCTCATTTTGGGTGTGATGGCAATCTTCCTCTTTTACCGACGCAATAGGATGATCGCGCAAAAAGCAGAGGTTGAAGGCAAAAACCATCTGAGTGAGGCGGAACAGGAACGGCTGAACGCGATCCTTTCTGACGATGAAAAGGCTTAAAACGTCTGACTATTCAGACGAGATGATCGCCAGCTCACCATTCATTCATGCTGTTCTCATCGCCTATCCTCCTTTCCAGCATTGAACCGGTCGATAGCCGTAAAATCTCCTTTTAAATCCATCGACTTCATGCTACTCCCGCCTGCTCAGGCGCCCGGACGAATAATCTCGGGTGCCTGTTTGTTTGAGCGATGACGCGAAGAAGGATGGGACGATGGCGAAACCGATTTTCTGTGGGCTGGATTTTGGAACATCAAACTCGACATTGGGGCTCTTTCGGCAAGAAAAGGCTGAGCTTGTCCCTGTAGAAGGTGACAATGTCACCATTCCTTCTGCTCTTTTCTTTGACTTTGAAGAACATGAAGTCCATTTCGGGCGCGATGCCATTCAGACCTATTTGGAAGGTGGGGAAGGGCGCATGATGCGGGCGCTCAAGTCAATCCTTGGCACTCCTACTATGCAGGAATTCACCATGGTGGGGAGGGAGCGCAAACCCTTTACCGCTGTACTTGGACTTTTTCTTAGCCATATGAAAGCGAAGGCAGAGGCGCTTCTTGATGATAATCTCACGCACGTTGTCATGGGGCGCCCGGTCTTTTTCGTTGATAACAATCCTGATGCAGACAAGGAAGCCGAGCAGACCATGCGCTCCATTGCGCAGGATATCGGTTTTACCGACGTCGAGTTCGAATATGAACCGGTCGCAGCCGCGAGAGACTTTCAGCAGGTTGCCCAGCGAGAGGAAATCGCGCTTATCATCGACATTGGTGGTGGTACCTCCGACTTTACGATCCTGAAAGTCTTGCCAGGCGATCTAGATAAACAGTCAGAAGACTCGCGAAGTCAGATTTTGGCCAATACCGGTATTCATATTGGCGGAACGGATTTCGACCGTTGGCTGTCACTCTCCCGCGTTATGCCATTGCTGGGCTATCAAAGCCCGATGCTCAAGGAAGGCCGTCTCATGCCTGTCGGCTACTATCACGACTTGGCGACATGGCAGAAAATCAACTTCCTCTATGATCACAAGACACATAGCGAATTGCGCTATTTGCGCAAGGAGGCAAAGGAGCCTCATTTGCTTGATCGTTTGCTCCAACTGCTCGAATTGCGTGAAGGTCACAGGCTGGCTCTTTCTGTCGAAAACAGCAAAGTGACCCTCTCGGATCAAGAAGAGACAGAATTGCCACTGACCTTTATTGAGCGTGATCTCGTAGCATCCATTTCCCGAGCAGATCTGATTGATAGCCTGGACGATGGAACCGAGCGTATCAAACGCACAATTTCAGAGGCGCTCAAACTGGCCTCTCTTGATGGAGAGCAGATTTCCGCTGTCTTTCTAACGGGCGGCTCTACCAAGGTTCCTTATATCCGGCAAAGCCTTACCGCCATGGTTCCGAACGCCCAAATCATTGAAGGGGATGCCTTCGGATCGGTTGGAATCGGTCTGGCGCTGGAAGCGCAGAGACGGTTTTCATAGGGCATCCACGGCTGTATGCGCTTAAGAAATGTGGCAAAAGCGTGCCCAAATGTGTCTGCACGTCGTCAGCTGGGTAACGGATTTTTGATAATTAATTTTTTGAAATGTCATAAATAACTGATTTTGTTTGAGAAAATTAACTTCGTCAACATTACGCATCTTTAATTCAAATGGCTCGCATCTGGCCAACTTTGCCCCATATAAATTTAGGCATCGCAATCAAGCGCAATGAGCGCGGCACCTGTTTGGAACGGCCAGCGCTTTGTGACTTTGAAAAGAATGAAACAATTCACTAGGATACTCTGACCCCTGCCGTGATGGGCGCCAGAGCAGAAATGAGCGGAGACCCTTGATGACCAAATCCAAGTTCAAAAATGTGTCAGTAAAGACCACCTTGTTGGCGTCCGCCCTTTGTCTGGGCGTTGTCGCTGGAGCTACTGTTCCAACCCTGATAACCGGCCAGCCTGCAGCCAATGCCGAACCGGTTCAGGTAACTGCACCCGCACAACCTGTTGATTTTTCCAATGTGGTGAAAGCTGTTAAACCTGCTGTTGTGTCTGTGCAGGTGAAGACCGAAATTGAAACGCAGAATATCCAGAATTTCTCAATCCCGGGTTTTCCGGAGTTCAAAGATCTTCCAAAGGATCACCCCTTCAATCGCTTCTTCCGCCGTTTTGGCGATGAGGATGAACAGGGGAACCAGGATAAGAAACGCGCTGTTCCGCACTATGCTCAGGCACAGGGGTCTGGCTTCTTTATTTCCGAAGACGGTTATGTCGTGACCAACCACCATGTCGTCGACAAGGGCGTCGAATTCGTTCTTGTCATGGATGATGGCACCAAACTTGATGCTGATCTCGTTGGCTCTGATGAGAAGTCTGACCTTGCTCTGCTGAAGGTCAAGGATCCGGACCGCAAATTCAAATATGTGAAATTTGCAGACAATCTGCCTGCTGTCGGTTCATGGGTCTTGGCTGTCGGCAATCCGTTCGGCCTTGGTGGCACGGTCACTGCCGGTATCATTTCGGCAGATGGTCGTGATATCAGCGCCAAGAACTATGAAAGTTTCATCCAGATCGACGCGGCGGTAAACAAGGGGAACTCCGGTGGCCCGACCTTTAACCTCAATGGCGAGGTAATCGGCATCAACACCGCTATCTACTCTCCTTCTGGCGGCAACGTTGGTATCGCCTTCGCCATTCCGGCTGGTGTGGCAAAAGATGTCATCAACGATCTGCAGCATGGTGGTAAAGTCAAGCGCGGTTGGCTGGGTGTCCATATCCAGAATGTGACTGAAGATATTGCAGATAGCCTCGGCCTTGCAGACGCTTCCGGAGCCATGGTCACCAGCACCGATGAAACCGCACCGGCCTTCAAGGCAGGCGTCAAGGTTGGCGACGTGATCCTTGCTGTCGATGGCGATGAAGTCAAGAATACCCGCGAATTGGCTCGCCATATCGGTCGTGCAGATCCGGAATCCGATGTCGAACTGACCATCTGGCGCGAAGACAAGGAAATCAAGTTGACGGTTCATCTTGGAACCTATCCTGATGAAGTTGCATCCAGCGCTGGCGGGGCGTCGCCTCAGCAGCCTGCCGCACCGGCAGAACTTGATGAGTTTGGAATGAATTTGCAGCCGGGTGATGAAGGCCTCGTGATTACCCGCGTTGATCCTGATGGGGCTGCCGCTGACAAGGGGCTTTCCCGTGGTGATGTCATCCAGTCTGTTGGCGGTAAACAGGTCAAAAGCATTGATGACGTCAAGAAGGGCGTTGAAGCTGCTAAAGACAATGGTCGCAAAACCATCCTGATGCGCATCAAGACCGATGCAGGCATCCGTTTTGTTGGGTTGCCTCTTAAAAAATAAGGCCAAGACAAATAAATATGAATCATAAGGAGGGGGCATACCAGCTCCCTTCTTACTTTCCGCTTTGCAAGCCTGTGATTTGTCAGACTTTTCCTTCCAAACGACCTTTGCTGAATGGCAAAGACCGCTATAATCCTCTAGACCAGTCTTTAGCACTGGTTTGGAGCTCTGTTACGAAGCCGTGAGCAAGGTGGACAGGCCAGAAGCAACGAGGCAGATTATGCGTATCCTGATCATTGAAGACGATATTGAGGCAGCAGCCTATCTTGCCAAGGGCCTCAAAGAGGCTGGGCACCATTGCGAACATGCTGCCGATGGCGATCAGGGTTATGATATGGCCGCCAAAAGCGGCTATGACGTGATGATTATTGATCGCATGCTGCCCAAGCGCGACGGGCTTTCCATCATTGAGCAAAGACGCGCAGAGGGGGATGAAACCCCTGTGTTGATCCTCTCGGCTCTTGGTGAAGTGGACGACCGCGTAACCGGACTGAGGGCTGGCGGGGATGACTATCTCACCAAGCCCTATGCCTTTACCGAATTGTTGGCGCGGATTGAAGTCATGGCCCGCAGACGCAACCCCGGTGAGGTGGAGACGACCTACCGCGTCGCCGATCTGGAACTTGATCGCCTGTCTCATACTGTCAAGCGAGCAGGGGAAAGCATCCTTTTGCAGCCGCGTGAATTTCGGTTGCTTGAGTATCTCATGAAGAATGCCGGTCAGGTGGTCACCCGCACTATGTTGCTTGAAAATGTCTGGGATTATCATTTCGACCCGCAGACAAATGTCATCGACGTGCACATCTCCCGTTTGCGTTCAAAGATCGACAAGGGGTTTGACCCCGCTCTGTTGCAGACCGTGCGTGGGTCTGGATACAGCCTGCGCGAACCTGATTGATTTTCCTTTTATCTATCTCTTCGGCTGGGCTTGGTTTTGCCGCTAGGCCGGATGAGCCCCATCCTTCAGGAGCGTGAATGTCGCTTGGATCGATCAACAAGACAATGCGCACAACAGCTTTCAAGCTGAGCGCAATCTATTTGATCATTTTCTCCATCTTCGCGATTTTCCTGATTGTTTATATTTCCCTCAATACCCAACTTCTGATGACGCGCCAGCTCAACTCGACCATTGAGGCCGAGGTGCGGGGGCTGGTTGAGCAATATCGCTCCGGTGGCATGCCCGGATTGGTCAAGGTCATCGAAGAACGGTCAAGGCGCCCAGGTGCCAGCCTCTATCTGGTGACCGATAGCCGTGGGCATTATGTGGCGGGCAATGTTGCGGCATTGCCAAAGTGGGTTCTGGATGAGCGTGGAGCGCTGGAACAATCCGTGCCTTATCAGCGTTTGGGTGAACCTGAGCGCAAGGAATATAACGCCGTTGTCAGTGTTTACGAGATGTTCGGCGGGTATCGGTTGCTCGTTGGGCGCGACGTGGGGGAACGGGAAATCTTCCGCAAGGTGGTGGAGCAGGCCTTCATCGTTTCGGCCATTCTGATGATCGTCTTGGCGCTGCTGTCGTGGATGTTCGTTTCGCGCAAGGTGCTCAAGCGCATTGATGCCATTGCAGAAGCCTCTGGCAATATCATGCGTGGACAGTTGGATGAACGTTTGCCGGTGACGCAAGCTGGAGACGAGTTCGACCGGCTTTCGGAAAATCTCAACACTATGCTCTCGCGCATAGAAATGTTGATGAAGGGACTCAAGGAAGTTTCTGATAATATCGCCCATGACTTGAAGACCCCGCTGACACGGCTGCGCAACAGGGTAGAAGTGACGCTGGCCTCAGAGAATGGCGATAGCGAGAGCTATCGTGAAGCACTGGAACAGACGCTTGAGGAATCCGATACTCTGATCCGCACCTTCGATGCTCTTCTGCGCATTGCCCGCGTGGAAGCCAAATCTACCCAGATAGAAAAATGTGCGTTGGATATCGGAGCGATCGCCTCCGATATGGCCGAACTCTATGAACCCGTCGCCGAGGACGAGGGAGCGGTTTTGACATGGGAAGCCGAGTCAGATTGTCTCATCCGTGGCAATCGTGAACTGGTTAGCCAAGCTGTGGCCAATCTTATCGACAATGCCCTCAAATATGCCGTACGCCATGTTGCCGAACAACGCGAAAAGAGTGCTAAAGATGGCGGCGGGATACTTCCTGACGTCGCTCGGATTCATATCACGGTCAAACGCAACGGAGTAAAGCCCGAAAACGGTGATGCAATTGACCCGCGCCCGATTACTCTGAAAATTGCGGATAATGGGCAGGGGATTGCAAAGGAGGATCGGGCGCGCGTCTTGCAGCGTTTCGTGCGTCTCGATAAAAGTCGTAGCCAGCCGGGGTCGGGGTTGGGGCTCAGTCTTGTTAATGCCGTTGCAAGCTTGCATGAGGCACATATAGAGCTTGGTGACAATGAACCTGGTCTCGTTTTCTCCATCCATTTTCCGCCGGACGAGGTAGCGCCCGCAGATACGATAGCAAAAGAAAACGATTGACCGACACGCACGCGAATAGATCAGCCTTGCCGCTGAGAGAAGGGGAGAGACGATGAGTGCAGCACAAAACAGGAAAGACGTTGACGCTTTCTGGCTGGAGGCAAAAGCTCTTCCGCAAGAAGGGGGCTTGGATGAGCAATTGTCCCTGTTGCTGGAAAGTTGCCAGAAGCTGCAAGAGAGTGATCCTGAAGCTAAAGGCGAACTCTCTGCTCTCTATGCCGCCCTTGAGCAGGAGCCGCTGAAAGGCCTGCTGGCTGGTATTTGCAGCACATCTTCTTTCTTGCGCGATCTGATGGTGCAAAAGCCCAAAAGGCTTTCTGACATTCTCGGTCAGTCCGCCGGTGAGCGCATTGATGCCTTGGCTGCGAGTGCCATTGACGAAATACAGGAAAGCGAAGCATCTGTGATGCGTCATCTGCGCCTCATCAAGCAGGATGCGGCCCTGACCATTGCGTTGGCTGATCTGGCTGGATTGTGGAGCGTAAAGCAGGTCACCAATGCCTTGACGAAAATCGCAGACGCAACGCTACGCGGCGCGTTGCGCTTTGTGCTGCGCGACTATCATCGTCGCGGCAAGGTTACATTGCCGCATCCGGAAGACCCAGAACTGGAATGCGGTTTCGTTGCTCTTGCTATGGGCAAACATGGCGCTGGCGAGCTTAACTATTCATCTGATATCGATCTGATCATCCTCTATGATTCCACAAGTGGCTGTTGCGATGATCCTTACGAAATGAACCGGACTTATGTGCGTTTCACCCGGCAACTCGTCAAGATCATGCAGGAGAGAACCGCGGATGGCTATGTATTCCGCACGGATCTGCGCCTTCGTCCCGATCCGGGGTCAACGCCGCCTGCTGTGGCCATTCTGGCGGCGCTGCAATATTATGAGAGCATGGGGCAGAACTGGGAACGAGCAGCCCTGATCAAGGCGCGCCCATGTGCGGGCGATATCGCCGCCGGGGATGCCTTCCTGCATGAAATTACCCCCTTTATCTGGCGCAAATATTTCGATTATGCAGCGCTCGCCGATGTGCATTCCATCAAGCGCCAGATCCACGCCCACAAGGGGCATGGCTCGGTTGCGATCAATGGTCATAATGTGAAGCTGGGACGGGGCGGCATTCGCGAGATCGAGTTTTTCGTCCAAACCCAGCAGCTCATCGCTGGGGGGCGTAATCCGGATTTGCGAGGTCGGGAGACCATTCCCATGCTGTCCGAGCTTGTCGGTCTGACGTGGATTTCAGAGCGCGCGCGGGATGAGTTGAGCCAATGCTACGAATTCCTGCGCAAGGTTGAGCATCGCATTCAGATGCAGCGCGACGAGCAGACCCACATGATGCCTCAAAGCGATGATGGCGTTGCACAAATCGGCCGTATGATGGGCTATGCTTCTATCGATTCCTTCAAGCGTGATTTGCGCGACACGCTGGAATGTGTGCAGGGGCATTATTCCAATCTCTTCAAGGAAGAGCAGGCTTTGGGAGCAGAAGGGGGAGGCAACCTTGTCTTCACCGGTGAGGACTACGACCCCAGCACAATTGAAACGCTGACCGAAATGGGCTTTCAGAATCCCAAGGAGGTCATCAATACTGTTCGCAGTTGGCATTTCGGGCGCTATCCGGCCATGCGCTCAGCCAAGGCGCGGGAACGCTTGACCGAGTTTACACCCGATCTATTGGCAGCTCTTGGCAAGACGGACAATCCGGATACATCCTTCCTGTCGTTCCATGCCTTTCTCAAGGCGTTGCCATCTGGGGTACAGGTCTTCTCCCTGCTGCGCAACAATCCGCAGCTGTTTGAAACCCTGATCATTATTCTCGGTGCCGCACCGCGTCTTGCCCGCACCATGGGCCGCCGGCCGCGGGTGATCGATGCACTCCTTGATCCGGCTTTTCTGGGCGATATTCTGGAGCGGGACTATCTGGATGCCCAGCTGCAAAAGGCGCTGTCTGAAGCGACCTGCTTTGAAGATGCGCTTGATTCCGCCCGGATTTTCGGACAGGAACAATTGTTCCTTATCGGTGTGCGCATTCTTATGGGGATCATCTCGGCCTCTCAGGCTGGCGCCGCATATGCGATGCTAGCCGGAGTCATCATTCGGCATATGCTGGAGCATTCCCAAAAGGAACTTGAAGAACGTCACGGTAAGATGCCGGGCGGGCAGGTTGCCGTAATCGCTATGGGCAAGCTGGGCGGGCGCGAGATGACCGCATCATCAGACCTTGATCTCATGCTGATCTATGATTTTGATGAGGATGCCAAATTTTCCGATGGCAAAAAGCCTCTCGCAGCAAGTCAATATTATGCAAGGCTCACTCAACGCCTTATCACAGCGCTCTCGGCGCCAACCGCAGAAGGGGATCTGTACGAGGTAGATTTCCGTCTGAGGCCTTCCGGCAATTCCGGTCCTCTTGCAACCTCTTTCAAATCCTTCAGGAGTTATCACACCTCTGATGCCTGGACATGGGAGCATATGGCACTCACACGGGCCCGGATCATTGCTGGAGATGATGGCTTTTGCAAAAAGGTGCGGAAGGAGATTGTCTCCATCCTTTCACGCCAGAGAGATGAGCCAAGCATCAAACGGGATATCGCCCAGATGCGTGCGCGGATCGAGCGGGAGAAGCGCACGTCTGACATCTGGAATATCAAGCAGATTCCCGGCGGCTTAGTGGATGTGGAATTCATTGCCCAAGGTCTTCAGCTTATGCATGCCCATAAGCATCCTGAGATCTTGCATACCAGCACGGCCCAAAGCCTGCGCCTTTGCGTGGATAGAGGCCTGATTGACAATGCCGACGCCGATATCCTGTTGCCTGCCATTCGGCTTTACCACGATGTGACGCAAATTCTGCGCGTGTGCCTGTCGGAGAGCTTCGATCCCAACAAGGCTGCTGCAGCGCTGAAAGATGTGGTTGTGAGGGCCTCGCAAGAGATCGATATGAGAAGCCTTGAAGAGAAGCTGTCGGAATTCCAGACCGATACAAGAGCCTGCTTTGTTCGGCTGGTTGGCCCAGTAGAAGAAGGCAAGGACTAAACAAGACGGTAACCTGTTTGATGCGGCCTCGATGGTTGGCCGCGTCACATCTGCTTGCTGTTGCACTCTAGTGGGTGGTTGCGCTCAATTGCTGAGGGTGTTTGGTCTGGCTCAGCGTTGCCATATCAGGCGTAACGCCACGCATTTTGCTCGGCAGACAAATGGTTATGCGTGTGCCCTGACCAATTCGGGAGCGGATCTTCATCGTCCCGCCTGAAAGGCAGATAATTGTGCGCGAGATGGATAAGCCAAGACCGGAGCCCTTGTGGCTCTTGGTAAACTGGTTCTGCACCTGCTCAAACGGGCTGCCCATGCGATCTATCGCGTCCTGCGGTATGCCAACACCTGTGTCCGATATGGTCAGATAGCTATAGCCATCCTTGATTTCACCCCTTAGTGCAATCTGGCCACCTTCCTTGGAGAATTTAACCGCATTGTCGAGCAGGTTGAGCAGAACCTGTTCGATCAGATTGGGGTCTGCATAGGCCTGAAGCGTGTCTGGCAGTTCATCCTTCAACGTCAACTGCCGGTCATTAGCCTGCTCGTCGATGCTGTTCTCGTAGGTTTCTCTGACGAGGGAAGCAAGATCAAGCTCTGAAGGCTTGAGATCAACCTCGCCATCTTCCAGACGCGACATGTTCAGAATGTCGTCGATAAGTCCCAGAAGGTAGGAGCCGCTTGAATGGATATCCTTTGAATAGTCTTTATATTTTTGCGTCGAATGCTCGCCAAAAATTTCCTGCTTCATGACCTCGGAAAAGCCGATAATGGCGTTGAGCGGGGTGCGCAATTCGTGGGAAATGTTGGCAAGGAACTGGGATTTGGCGCGGTTTGCAATCTCGGCATTCTCTTTTTCCTTGGCATATTGCTCGGTAAGAACCACCAATTGCTGGGCCTGCATTTCCAGAGTCTGTCGAGATTTTCTAAGATCGGATACCGATGCAATGAGCTGCTGCTCGCTTTCCAGCAAGCGCTGCTCTTGCAATTTGAGATTGGAAATATCCGTCCCCACCGACACAAAGCCGCCATCACGCGTGCGTCGCTCGCTGATTTGCAGCCAGCGGCCATCGGCAAGCTGAACCTTGTAGCTGCGTGCGGCTTTTGGTGATGTGCTTACCCGATCAAGCAGGATCTGGCTTTCATCAATGCCGTTGTCGTCTTCAATGTCTATGACATGTGGCTGGCCGCTATCCATGATCTCATTGTAGCTACGTCCGATAATTTCCTCATTCTCTGGCAGATTGTGCAACGTCCGGTACGGTCGGTTGCATAGCACAAGCTTGCTGTCCTTGTCCCAAAGGACAAAGGCTTCGGAAATGGTATCCACGGCATCCCTGAGGCGAATGTCCGCTAGTTTGTCATTCTCGGCCTGCTCGATTTGCTGGGAGACATCCATCACGACGCCCATCAGATGAAGCCGATCTTTGGGAGAGACGGTAAGCTCCGCGCGGATCTGAATCCAGATCCAGCGGCCGTCTTCATGACGCATTCTAAACTGGCGATCCATCATCGACTGTTCCGAGGAAAGCAGATCCTGCACATGCTGATGCAGATTGCCATCCTCAGGATGCATGCGCTCGTTGATGGTTGCAAAGCTGAGAAGTTCGTCGGACCGCTCCATGCCAAGCAGATCAAACATGGAAGGGGACCAATAGATGTGGCCATTGCCAAGATCCCAATCCCAGAGGCCCGAGCGGGAGTGACGCAACGCAGCATCCATCCTCTGCACAGTGGCTTCGAAAATGCTGTCTGCTTCTCTGGCGCGGGCTCCTTGACTGAAAAAGGCGTAGACAATCAAAAGGATGATCGCACTCATCATGACAAATATGATGGCATTGCGCGTAACGTCGGCGCGCCATCCATTGAACAACTCATCGGTCGGCACCAAAACGGTGATCGCTCCACGACCACCACCAAGATGATGAACCGTTGCCCAAGCATCTTTCTTGTCGCTGGTGGTGACATCAAACACACCGGCGCTCGCACCAATAGTAGAAAAGACCTGAGCGCGCCCCAGTAGATCGATTTGCGTCTTGCGCATATCATTCGTGAGCGTCGGAATGGACGCAACGATCATGCCAGTCGCGTCCGTTTGATAAATCTGATAGTTGGCGGAAATGTCCATGGCGGGCATGGCTTTTTCAAGCCAGCTCTGGAGCATCTCCTTGCTCGGGCGGCTGGCTGTGCTCGCTGTTGAGCTGAATCCTTCGCCAGCATACTCGACTTCTGCTTCAGTCGGTTTTTGTGTCTCAGAAGAGGTCGCGGCAGAGGAGGGGACGCTGCTTGACTGAGACCCGGGTGACGATGAAGCCGCGCTGAGGTTTTGAGCGAACATGTCCAGCTGTCGTGCTGCGCGCTCGGTCACCAAGGCTGCTATCAGCTGCAATTGCTGACTGGAAGTGGTTTCTATCTCTTCGCGTTCGCCAAGCAGATCGTCAGCGCGCATGACACCGACAATCGTTATGAATACAAGGATGACTGCCGGAATGATACGGCGTAACCAAGGCTCTTCGCGGACTCGCTGGAAATAGGAAGGATCAGCCAATAGGCGGGCCGGGCCGGATACATGAGGCTCATGACCATCCGGTTTTGCTCCGAATAATCTGAATCTTGCCTCCTTGGGCGCGCTGGCTATGCCCGCCTGCGTCATACCCGACCTCCTTGAATCTGTTCTTGTCAATTTCTCGGAGGTTTGCCGCATCTCCGAAGTCGAACTCATTTGAATCGACCTCGGAGTGTTTGTCTAGAGTCCCGTGTGAATTTTTTGGTTAACAAGAGGTTAATGAACCTAATTGCACTTCGGGAAATGCCTGATTCTGTTAAAGACTCAGGGGCTTTTGATCATTGCAAGCACCGATTAGCGATATCAGCAACATCTTTCGATAGGCTCTCGCTATTCGCGATTCTCAGAAGTTCTTTTTTGGCCTGTGCCTGTCGTTCTGGCTCCAATGCCTTCCATGAGCGAAAGTTATTCGCCAGTCGGGCCGCTGTTTGAGGGTTGGATTTGTCCAGTTCGATGATGATATCAGCAACCAGCTTGAAGCCTTCACCATCCTTGCGATTGAATTGCACCTGATTGTTCATGGCAAAGGCCCCGATGAGAGAACGTACCCGGTTCGGGTTGTTCATCGAGAAGGATGGATGAGAGAGCAGATCCTTGACCCGTTGCAATGTTTCCTCTTGTGGTGCGGAGGCCTGCAAAGATAACCATTTGTCGATAACCAGTGCATCATTTGTGAATTCAGCGTGGAAATCATCAAGCAGCGCATTTGCAGCAGGCATTTCATTGCGTGTCAGGCTGGCAAGAGCCGCAAACCGGTCTGTCATATTGGTCGCGTTGTGATAATGCGCCACTGCCAGATCGGAGATAGCCTCTTCCTTGCGAGCAAGGGCCAGATCGAGCAGCCCGTTGCGCAAGGCGCGTCGTCCCGCAGAAGAAGCGTCGGACCGGAAGCTGGTGTCCTTGTCGTCCAGCGCCTTGTAAAGATCAATGAGACTATCACCCAAGGCAGTCGAAAGAGCGTGACGTAGACTTTCGCGTGCCTGATGGATTGCATCAGGATCTACATTATTGCCGATTTCGCGGCCAACATCGGACTCGATTGGAAGCTGAAGCAGCTGTGCACGGAAAGCATGCTCGAGGCTGTCATCCATGAGACAGGCCTTGAGAGCTTCCAGAATGCTGCTATCCAGCGCGCGTGATGATACGGTCTCTCCGGCCTGTAAGGCGCGTGTATGATGCACCAAATGATCCATCAGGATGAACTGTGCCGCTTCCCAGCGGTTGAAGGGATCCGTGTCGTGCCCCATCAGGCAAAGATAGTCATCATGGGTCAGGTTGGTCCGCAGATGCACCGGAGCAGAAAAGCCCCGCAGCAGCGATGGGATGGCATCCTTGCTTACGCCGGTCAGGATGAATTTATGCTGACGCTCACGGATCTCCAGAACGGTGCAATCGGACTTTCCTATTTCCTGCCCGGAAACGGCATCTATAACGGTAGCAAAATCAACGGGGCTGCCATCACGCCCAACGAGTCCAAAGCGGACCGGAATATGCATGACCTTCTTGGTCGGCTGGCCGGGAGTTGGAGGACAGGACTGCTCGATGGAAAGAGATATCTGCTCACGCGCAGCATCATAGGAATAAGTCGCCACCAGATCCGGCGTGCCCGCCTGACGATACCAGAGGGCAAACTGTGAGAGATCGACCGAGCAGGCTTCTTCGAAGGAAGCGATGAAATCTTCAATCGTGACGGCTTGGCCATCGAAACGATCAAAATAGAGATCAAGTCCAGCCTTGAAGCCTTCCTCGCCAAGCAGGGTTTCCAGCATTCGACAAACCTCTGCGCCTTTTTCATAGACCGTCGAGGTATAGAAGTTGTTGATCTCGGAATAGACTTCAGGCCGTACCTGATGGGCGAGGGGGCCGCTATCCTCGGGGAACTGGCGAGCGCGCAGTTGCTGTACATCCGAAATGCGTTTCACAGGACGAGAGCGCATGTCGGATGAGAATTCCTGATCACGGAAAACCGTCAGGCCTTCCTTCAGACAAAGCTGGAACCAGTCGCGACATGTGATCCGGTTGCCCGTCCAGTTATGGAAATATTCATGCGCGATTACGCCTTCGATCAGCGCATAGTCGGTGTCAGTAGCCGTTTCCGGTTTTGCCAGCACATACTTGTCGTTGAAGACATTGAGGCCCTTATTCTCCATGGCTCCCATGTTGAAGTCAGATACGGCAACGATCATGAATATGTCGAGATCATATTCGCGATCAAACACATCTTCGTCCCACTTCATGGAGCGCTTGAGTGAGTCCATGGCATGATCGACCCGGTCCTCCTTACCGTGCTCTACATATATATGCAGCGTAATGTCTCGGCCCGAGCGGGTCACAAAATGATCTTCCACACGCGCCAGATCGCCTGCCACAAGCGCAAACAGGTAGGAGGGCTTGGGGAAGGGGTCCTGCCAACAGGCAAAATGCCAGTGCTGATCTTCCGGGTAACCTACTGGGATAGACATGGCGCCGCTATCGACGAGGTTACCGTTGGCCAACAGATATTTTACCTCGACAGGCGCTTCTATTCGCACATCATAAACGCTCAGCACGTCTGGTCTGTCATAGAAATAGGTGATGCGACGGAAGCCTTCGGCTTCGCATTGAGTGCAATAGGCGCCATTGGAGCGATACAACCCCATAAGCTGGGTGTTCTTTTGTGGAGCGAGCTTTGTCACTAGTTCCAGAGTGAAAGCTTCTTGCGGCGGGGTTTTCAGAATGAACTGATCTTGAGATGCACTGTAGGCGCTATCGTCAAGAGTGTCTCCATTCAGGCGCGCCGAAACAAAAACGAGATCATCACCATCCAGTGTGAGTGCCGCTTCCTCGGAGCCTCCTTCTCTTGGGGCAATCGACAAGGTCGATGTCACAAACGTTTCAAGCGGGTCCAGCCGAACAGTCAGGGAAACGTGATCAATCGAGTAGGGCGTAGGGGTGTAGTCTTCAAGTCTTACGACGCTATTATCTTGGGACATATCAAAACTTCTTAATCGAGAAGAAAATTGCTTGTGCCATTCAGCCTATCTGCGACCCTGTTGCAAAAGCAAGTTAGATACATGGTGCAGTTTTGCCTGCAACCGACGCGATACAACAAATGTATCCATAGGGTGTAGATAGGGTGGCATGCAGCTTTGGGAAGGGCTCTTTTGCAAACTTTACAAGATTACTGTGGATTAAACTTTCGTGCAAGGCAGCCATGATGCAAGTGCATAATGTTGTGCAATCATTGACAAAATTGTAACGATACATTCAGGAAAAATGCGCAACTCTCCATGAAACCTGCTTAATTGCCCTTATTCATCGCTGTGGCTGTTGGCCAATTCAAACGGGACAAATTGGCGGAAATGCGGATTGACGATCAAGCGTCGATCAACTGGCGGCGCGGCGCGCTGATGGCACTTTTGGCGCTCGCAAATGCGGCAGGAAACACCGATCTCAGTAACACCGGCATCACTCTTGAGATTGAGCCCGTCGGAGTAGATGACTTCATCCGCGTAGGAGAGTTCGCAGCCCAGGCCAATCGCATAGCGGCGCACAGGGGCATGATAGCCAGAGCCAAGCTTGGTGATGCTGGTCGCGACACATAGATAGCGGATTCCATCAGGCATTTCGGCTACTTGCACCAAAAAACGGCCCGGAGCCTCGAACGCTTCATGCACATTCCAAAGTGGGCAGGCACCGCCAAAACGGGCAAACTGGAAACGCGTTGCCGAGTGGCGTTTGGTGACATTGCCAGCCCTGTCCACGCGCAGAAAATAGAAGGGAACCCCTCGCGCACCGGGCCTCTGCATGGAAGAAAGCCTATGGCATATCTGTTCTTGCGAAGCGCCGAAATGGTGGCGCATGCGGTCTATGTCATGCCGTGTCTCACGCGCTACCTCAAGGAATCTCTGATACGGCAGGCAGAGTGCGCCCGCAAAATAGTTGGCCAGCCCGAGGCGGGCAATTGCTTCTGCGGCATCGCTGCGTAAGTTAGCCTTGCTGACGCGCGCGTCGATGAGATCCTTATATTCCATGATTGCAATCTGGTGCGCCAGCAGGAAGGAGAGCGAAGCGGAATCCAGCGATCCATTCAGGTTAAGAATACGGTTTTCCTCGTCAAAACGGCGCAGAGTCTGGTCATTTGCGGGGTTTTCAGTCAATCGCACGCGCACGGCGTGGCGGTCTTCCAAATATGCCTGAAACTGACTTAACCGATTGCCTTCCAGCATGCCATGTCGGCGTGCAAGGTCTTCTGCAGCCAGATCAAGTTCATCGATATAATTGTCGTGATAGTGAAAATAGTCCCTTACTTCTTCGTAGGGCAAAATCGCCCGATCAGCCCCTTCGTATGACTGTGCAGTGAGCGCATCATCCATTACCATGAGGCGTTCGTTGGCGCGCCTATGGGCCTGATGCAGCGTCAAAAAGGCCTGTGTGAGCCAGGGA
This sequence comes from uncultured Cohaesibacter sp., assembly GCF_963678225.1. NCBI lineage: Bacteria > Pseudomonadati > Pseudomonadota > Alphaproteobacteria > Hyphomicrobiales > Cohaesibacteraceae > Cohaesibacter > uncultured Cohaesibacter sp. The sequence continues at coordinate 3,158,869 of NZ_OY782764.1, forward strand.
GAGTTTGACGTCGCCATCTTCAATTCCTGTAAACCGGGATTGGTGTCGCGGAACAAAGGCTCTGCCAGGGCTTCCTTGAGGTCGGCGAGCACGCGATTTGTGTCCGCTGAGGCGAAGTCGTTGAGGGAAAGATTGAAATTGTGGCTGAGCGAGAGCAGCACAGGGGCGGTTAAGGGTCTCTGGTTATTCTCGATCTGGTTCAGATAAGATGTTGAAATGCCGATGCGTTCGGCAAATGTTGCCTGTGTCAGGCCATGGCTTTCGCGCAAGGTTCGCACTTTTGGACCAACGAATAGTTTTTCAGCCATGACGCTCTCCCGATGTTTGCAAGATTTGCAATTTGCAAAAAATTGTTTGCAAAAACATTCGCAAATTTACTCAATAGAATCAAGCTCTTCATTGACAAACTTGCGTATCTCCATTCAAATGCCTTCCAGTCACTGGCCTTTCGGCTAGGAGTCGGAGGAAAATCTCAATAAAATCAATCCCTTTTGGTCTGGAGTAAAAGGGTGGCGAAAAAGAAATCCGGTGACTTAGGCGTCTTTTTCGGAGTTAAGTTGTCAAAATTGGGCAATATTACTCATTTGTGGGGCAAGATGTGTTTCGGCAGGGAGGCCAAACCATTTCGACCAAGCCCCAAGGTAGATTTCCTCTGTATTCATTGGCGATAGGGTCAGTGTCGGCAAAGCGATTCAATTCTCAAGGACCGACACAAGGGGGAGAGATTATGCTGCTGCTCGACGATATTGGAGGCGAGGTGCGTCGCGGATTGGGACATTCAGCCGAACAGGGCTCTGTCACATACCGCACCGTCGTCTTAGCCGAACCGCATCCTATCTTTACAGAATGCCTGCTGAACATGCTGGGTATCAAGCGTGAATATACTCCGGTGCTGGATTGTGCGGGGCTTGAACAGCTTCTCAGTGCAGCTCCGGATAGAGAAGACACCTTGCTGGTGCTCAATCTGGACGCCACAAGCAGCCGCGGCTCTGCCGCTTTGAATGATGTTCGCAAAGCTTACAAGCATGCGCGCCTCGTTCTGATTTGTGACCACACAGATGACGGTCTTGCCCACTATGCTCTGGGTAACGGCGCTGACTGGGTTATTTACAAGACGGCTTCGGTTTCTGAACTTCGTTCCATTTCCAAGCGCATCAAGTCCGGGATTTCGGATGAATATATCGTGGCGGAAAGTGAAGAAGTGCTCGAACGCTCCGGTCTTTATTCCAAGCTAGCCAATCTGACGCCCAAACAGATGACCATTCTGCGCTATCTGCGTGATGGCTTGCTGAACAAGCAGATCGCCTATGAATTGGGGCTGACAGAGGCGACCGTCAAACATCATATTTCTTTGATCCTCAAAAAACTCAACTGCTATCGTCGAACGCAAGCAGTCGCGATTGCCAATCGCATGATGTAAAGGCGCAAGTAAAGTGCGTCTTTTCTTGATTGAGTCTATGTAGATATCTGAATATATAAGTTTGTTTCCAAAAACGGGGTGTACTTAGTACGCCCCGTTTTTTTTGATATCTGCTATTCTGAACGTATTTGATACAAAAATAAACAATTGCCCAAACTTCATTCAGTATTAGTGATGAATCTCGCTGGCTTTGCGAGGTTAAATTTACGTTTCGGAAACGCGGAAAAGTCAAATTGTGATCAAAACACCTAAACAGTGGGGATCAATATGAAACTTCTTCCAAAACGACTATCGTTAAAAATACCAATAATCTTGTTTTCTTCAATAACAATAACGGTTGCTGTTCTGGTTGTTCTTGCGATGTGGAAGGGGGAATCCACATCTGTCAGGTTGACCGAAACGGCTCTCATGAATGCTGCAAAGGGACGCGCCAGTACTGTCACAGTCTATATGTCTCAGTTGGAAAACAAGCTTAAGGACATGGCTTCGCACACAACGACTGCCGATGCTGCAACTGAATTGAACGGCGGCTGGAGTGTTCTTAAGGAAAACGCTTCCAAGACATTGCGGCAGATCTTCATCGACAACAACCCCAACAGTGCTGACGAGCGCTATAAGCTTGCCGCCGGGGAAGACGGCTCGATCTACTACAATAAAATTCATGGCAAGCATCAGGAGCGGGTCAGCGCGCTGCTTGCCGGAGATCTGTTTCGTGACATGATCCTCGTGAACAAGGAGGGGAATGTCTATTACAGTTACCGTAAGGGCAAAGAGTTTGGTCGTAACGTGAACGAGGCCGGTGTCATGCCTGCTTCGCTGGAAAAGCAGATCGCACCGATTATCAAACTGGCCAATGACGATCCGAAAGCCACCTATGCAGGTGATAGCTTCACGGGGTTTGTTGAAGCTGACGGGCGTGTGACCGCCTATATGGTTGCTCCGGTGCTCAAATGGGGCAAGATCCTCGGGGCGGTCGCATTTGAGGTGAATACGGGTACGCTGGCCAATATTATGTCCGATCCATCCGGACTTGGACGTACGGGCTCAATCGCGCTCGTTTCCTCTGATCTTCAGGCTATCAGTCTCAGCCAAAATACGGTTTCCGACTTGCCTCAGTCGCTTTCCAGTATCGCCTCAGAGGCGCTTAACGGATCGGTCTCATCCGGGGATGTGGTGTTGGATGGTGACGAGGATCGTGCAATTGCGGTGCCCATGACTGTGCTTGGTACCAAGTGGGTTGTGATCGCCAAACAAAGCTATGAAGAGCTGTTGGCACCATCGCGCGAGCAAGCCAATACGATGCTTCTGGCCGGTTTTGTGCTGCTGCTCCTGATGGGCGGCGCAGGGATGCTTTTTGTGCGCTCGTCTATGGCTCCGCTTCAGAAGCTTAATGGCGGCGTCATGGAAATCGCCAAAGGCAACTATGATGTTGATCTTCCCAACGCCAATCACGGCGATGAGATCAGCGAATTGACCCACTCAGTTGAGATCTTGCGTGATAGCGCGCTCGAGCGACGCCAATTGCAACAGCAAAGCGAGATAGAACAGGGTGCGCGCGCCAAACGCCAACGGGCCATTGAAGATCTGATTGACGCCTTCAGGGCTTCCTCTTCGCAGATGCTGAATGAAGTGTCTGCCAATATGGATAGCATGCATCAAACTGCCGAGGTTCTGGCGGAAATCGCTGACCAGACGGCGGTCAAGGCAAATAGCTCTGCGTCGGCTTCCGAGGTGGCGTCGGGCAATGTTCAGACCGTCGCCTCCGCCGCTGAAGAGCTTTCTGCTTCTATTGAAGAGATCAAGCGCCAGGTAACCGAGACCTCAGGTGTCGTCAATAAGGCAACGGATGCCACTCGCCACACGACCGAAACGGTTTCTGGACTGTCTCATGCGGCGCAGAAGATTGGCGACGTAGTCTCCCTCATTCAGGCGATTGCCGAGCAGACGAATCTTCTGGCCCTTAATGCAACCATCGAGGCGGCGCGTGCGGGTGAACACGGACGTGGATTTGCGGTGGTCGCAGCCGAGGTCAAAGAGCTTGCAAACCAGACATCCAAGGCAACCGAGGAAATCGGTAGCCAGATACAGGATATTCAGGCATCCACGCAGGAGGCGGTGCAGGCTATTCAGGGCATCGCTGAAACGATGGAGCAGGTGAACCAGTATACGGCGAGTATCACCCAAGCCGTGGAAGAACAGGGCAGCGCGACCTACGAGATCAGTGAGAATGTTGCACAGGCTGCGAGCGGCACCCAGCAGGTCGCTGGCAATATGTCCGACTTGTCACTCTCCATTTCGGAGACGACTCAGTCTGTCGGACAAGTCGAGGTGAGTGCCCAGTCAGTGGCTGACCAGACTGATCAACTCAGAAGCGAAGTGGACCGCTTCCTGAAAAGCGTTGCTGAAGCATAAAAATCTCGCTTGAGACCGAATAAACTTAGGGTTGGGTAAAACCAAGAATGCGGAAAACGGGGCCAAAACGAGCCCCGTTTTTCTTTTTGTTTCTTTGGGGTTTATCGTTTGCCCAAAAGAACGAGGCATGAATGAGCAAAAACTGCGATTTTCCCCTGCCTAATGAAATTTTGTTTTATTTTAGAGTGTGTACAAAAGTTTTCCCGCAAAGATTGTCTAAATTTCCTTGAGTTTACCAATAAATAAGTTTGATGCCCAAAACTCTCAGACAGATATTTCGGAGGTTTAAGGGATAACATGCAGATACTGCCCAAGCGTCTCGCAACCAAAATTCCCGCAATCATGGTTGTTTCGGTAACGATCCTCGTTGCCTTGTTCGTCTTTGTCGCTTCTTGGATGGGAGGGGAAACCTCCAAGAAACTTACGGAAAATGCACTTCTGAACGCTGCGCGAGGGAAAACCAGCACAGTGGAAGTCTATTTTCAGCAGATACAGGAGAAGATGGCTTCCCTGTTGACGCACACCACGACACAAAATGCCGCGACTGAAATGCAGAGTGGTTGGAAAACGCTTGGCGACACTGCGTCTGCCGAAATGCGCAAAATCTTCATTGAAGACAATCCTAACTCCGCCAAGGAACGGTACAAATACATTCCTAGTGAGGAAAACTTCAATCGCTACCTCACTGCGCATTCCAAGTATCAGGAGAGCGTAGGGCAGTTGCTTGAGGGTGATATCTTCAAGGATATGATGATCTTCGATAAGTTCGGGGACATGTACTATTCTTATCAGAAGACGGATGAGTATGGAAAAAACATCAAGGCAAAAGGCGCTTTCCAGCCTAAGCTTGCTGAGGCTGTTAATCCGATCCTCAAGTCTGCAATGGAAGATCCCAAGAAGGTCATCAAAGGCTTTAATTTCACCGGTTTCATTCTGAACAATGGTGAGATCTCTGGTTATCTGGTCGGACCGGCATCAAAATGGGGGCTCACCCTTGGTGCTGTGGCTCTGGAAATCGATACCAGCCGGTTCTCAACCATTCTGAGCGACAGAAGTGGCTTGGGGGAATCGGGCGGAGTGGAGCTCGTCTCCTCCGATATGGAGCAGGTTGACTTCGCTCAGCACTCAACCGGGCAGCTTTCCGGTACTCAGAGCGCGTTGGTCGCCAAGACACTTGCGGGTGAAGTGGCAACCGGTGATGTGGATGTGAATGGCAAAAAGACCCTGGCGATCTCTGTGCCGGTTGATGTGTTCGGTAAGCATTGGGCTGTGTATACCCACCAGTCCTATGATGAACTCATGGAACCTGCCAACAATCTGACGAATAGTCTGCTTGTTCTTGGTATTGTCAGCCTGCTGTTGATGGCCGGTCTTGTCGTCTGGTTTATCCGCCGCTCTCTGGCGCCGCTTCAGCAGCTCAATCAGGGCGTGATGGAAATTGCCAATCAGAATCTGGACGTGGAACTGCCAAGCGCAGAGCGCAAGGATGAAATCGGCGAATTGACCCGGTCTGTTGAAGTGTTGCGCAGCAACGCCCTTGAAAGACGACAGTTGCAGGAACAGTCCCATCAGGAACAGATCGCGCGTGAAAATCGTCAAAAAGCGATTGAAACGATGATTGATGGTTTCAGAAGCTCTTCTTCGGATCTGTTGAATACGGTTTCCGGTAACATGGAAAACATGCAGCGGGCTGCTAAGATCCTGTCCGATGTGGCCGACCAGACCGCCGACAAGGCCAACAGCTCCGCGTCTGCATCCGAAGTTGCTTCCGGCAATGTTCAGACTGTTGCCTCTGCTGCTGAAGAGCTATCTGCTTCGATCGAGGAAATCAAACGTCAGGTGGATGAAACCTCTCAAGTGGTTCATCAGGCAACTGCCGCAACCCGTGAGACCACCGAGACGGTGTCGGGTCTTTCCCATTCGGCCCAGAAGATCGGGGACGTTGTCTCTCTCATTCAGGCGATTGCTGAGCAGACCAACCTTTTGGCTTTGAACTCCACCATCGAGGCCGCACGTGCCGGTGAACATGGCAAGGGCTTTGCCGTTGTTGCTGCCGAGGTCAAGGAACTGGCGAACCAGACGTCCAAGGCAACCGAGGAAATCTCTTCCCAGATCCAGGGCATTCAGGCCGCAACGGATCAGGCCGTGTCTGCCATTCAAGGCATTGCCGATACCATGGAAAAGGTCAACGAATATACATCGACCATCTCTCTGGCTGTCGACGAGCAGGGCACCGCGACCTATGAGATCAGCCGCAACGTGGCGCAGGCTGCGAGCGGAACCCAGCAGGTGGCTGGCAATATGTCCGATCTGTCGGTTTCCATTACCCAGACCACGCAATCGGTCGATGAAGTTGAGAAGAGTTCCTCCGACGTCGCTCAACGCACCGACCAGCTTCGCAATGAAGTCGATAGCTTCTTGAAGAATGTTGCAAGCGCTTGATTGCACACCTCTAAATCAAGACAATCAGCAGGGCCCTCGTGGGGCCCTGTTCTTTTTTGGGAGGGCTGAATTTACGCTTTTCTTTGGGCATACAGTGGAGCTGGTCTATTCCACTCTTGTCGTGGCTGGAGAAATGAGCTAAACCGAAACCATGTTGATATTTGCTGCACATAATTCTGGTTGGTGGTGGCAGACGCGATAACGGCGGCTGACCCCTGAACTACGTGTATCAAAATTGGGAACAAGCCGTCGGTTTTCCGGCGGCTTTTGTGTATCCGATTAGCTTTGCACAGGACCCGCTCGAAAGAAGGCGGAATGAGCAACCAACAGGTCGAGGTTTTCGCGAAAAGCAAGAGCCCTGACAGTGAGGAACAAGATGAGCAAAGAGACTATATACCCTGGCAATGCCGATATCGATTTCATACCCGACGAAGATTATATAACCGAAGGTGGCATCGAGATTGTCCGTCAGGCTGGCCAGGATGATTTTGCAACGGCCATGAGCGCCTGCCTTGAGCAGCTGGATAGCCAACGCGGCGCGGTACTTTCTTCAAATTATGAATATCCCGGGCGCTATACCCGTTGGGAACTTGGTTTCGTCAATCCTCCGCTTGTCGTTACTGCGCGTGGCCGGACCATGGCCATCGAGGCGCTGAATGATCGTGGTGTGGTACTTATTCCTGCCATTCACAAGCAACTCAAGGACCTCTTCATTCTCAAGAGCTATGAGGCCGACGACACGAGCATTCGCCTCGAAGTGAAGGAACCAGAAGGGGCGTTCACTGAAGAAGAACGCAGCCGCGTGCCAAGCGTCTTTTCTGTTGTGCGTGAGATTGTCGGCCTTTTCAAATCCGGCCAGGACAGCACATTGGGGCTTTATGGAGCCTTCGGCTATGATCTTGCTTTCCAGTTTGATGCAATCGAGATTCAGCTTGAGCGCCCGGATGATCAACGCGACATGGTGCTCTATCTGCCAGACGAAATTGTCGTCAATGACCTCTATGCGCAGGAAACCACCCGCTATCGTTATGACTTCGCCTATGAAGGCAATACCACAGAGGGCATGGAGCGCGTGCCCAACATTGAGCCTTTCAAGCCATCGGATGTAACGCCACCAGCGGGTGACCACAAGAAGGGTGAATATGCTGGCATCGTGCGGCAGGCTGTCGACTATTTCAAACGCGGTGATCTGTTCGAATGTGTGCCGGGCCAGACGTTTTACGAGACGGTAAAAAGCAAGCCCTCAGCCATCTCCAAGCGCTTGCAACAGGTCAACCCATCGCCTTATGGCTTCTTCATCAACCTTGGTCAGCAGGAATATCTGATCGGCGCCAGCCCGGAAATGTTCGTCAAAGTCAGCAATGGCGACCTAGTCGAAACTTGCCCGATTTCTGGCACTATCAAGCGTGGCGCCGACCCGATTGAAGATAGTGCCCAGATCCTCAAGCTACTCAACTCCAAGAAAGACGAGAGCGAGCTGACCATGTGCTCCGACGTGGACCGCAACGACAAGAGCCGCGTTTGTATTCCCGGTTCTGTCCGCGTCAAGGGCCGTCGTCAGATTGAGCTATATTCACGTCTGATCCACACGGTGGACCATATCGAAGGGCGTCTGAGGGAAGGGCTCGACGCTATGGACGCTTTCCTCTCCCATGCATGGGCCGTAACCGTAACCGGTGCGCCCAAACTGTGGGCAATGGAATTCATCGAAAAGCACGAGAAATCTCCGCGTGCATGGTATGGCGGCGCGATTGGCGCCATCGGCTTTGATGGGAATATGAACACCGGTCTGACCCTGCGGACCATTCGCATCAAGAATGGCATTGCCGAAGTGCGGGCAGGGGCAACATTGCTGTTTGATTCCGACCCGGAAGCAGAAGAAGCCGAAACCGAATTGAAAGCCTCCGCCCTGCGTGCTGCGGTGCGCGAAGCGGCCAATCCGGAAATTCTGGCAGAAAGCGCCGAAGTCAAAAAGCCGGGCGAGGGGCTCAAGATTCTTCTGGTCGACCATCAGGACAGCTTTGTTCATACCCTTGCGAACTATTTCCGTCAGACCGGCGCAGAAGTGCTCACAGTGCGGACGCCCGTTGCTGATGAAATCTTTGACAGGGTCAACCCCGATCTCATGGTCATGTCTCCGGGGCCGGGCTCGCCCGAGCATTTCAACACCAAGGCAACCATCGCCAAAGCACGCGAGCGTGGTATCGCTATTTTTGGTGTTTGTTTGGGGCTACAGGCGCTCGCAGAGGCCTTTGGAGGTTCCCTGAGACAGTTGGGCGTGCCCATGCATGGCAAACCGTCTCGCATTCGCCTACAGAAGGGGCGCCTCTTCAAGGGACTGCCAAAACAGGTGGTGGTCGGGCGTTATCATTCGCTCTTTGCCGATCCTGTTACGTTGCCAAAAGACTTTGAAATTACGGCCGATACGGACGACGGCGTGATCATGGCAATCGAGCATACGTCCGAGCCGATCAGTGCCGTTCAGTTCCATCCAGAGTCTATCATGACATTGGGCGGAAAAGCCGGGATGACAATCATCGAGAATGTCATCGCAAGCGTTAAGGCCAAACAGAAATAGATCTTGAATGGTCTGGCAAGGGGTGGGAGGTCTCTCACCCCTTTGACTTATCGCTGCTCCAAAGCTCTATATTTGACACACTTTCCAGTGTCTCCAATGGCGGGCAACTCGGTTTTTTGTGACTGCTGCAGTTTCAGAAAATCTTGTTATACTGTTTCCCTACTGACTATTTTGATGGCAGCATCGCATAGGGCTCCAATGGCTCAGAACCCTTGCGCAAATCGGAGCGAGATCATGGCTGTAACCGGAACAATCGCAGCGACCCGAAATGCTCTGATGAGCGGGAAAACCTCTTCAGTAGAGTTGGTCAGCGAGGCTCTCGCCGAAATCGAAAATGATGCAGGCGAGGGGGACGCGATCTTCGTTCGCACCTTCAAGAATACCGCTATCACACAGGCCGCGGCCTGTGATGCCATGCGCAAGATGGGCGTGCCGCAAGGGCCTCTGGCGGGCATTCCGATCTCTGTTAAGGATCTTTTCGATGTAGAAGGCGCGCCGACGACCGCAGGGTCTGCAGTGCTTGCGGAAATGGCAGAACCGGCCCGACGTGATGCGATTGTCATTGAACGTTTGAGAGCTGCTGGTGCCATCTTTCTGGGGCATACCAATATGACCGAGTTTGCCTATTCTGGTCTGGGTATCAATCCGCATTTTGGCACTCCGCTCAATGTATGGGATAAAGAAACCGGGCGTGTGCCCGGGGGCTCCTCATCAGGTGCTGCGCTCTCTGTTGCTAACAACATGGCAATCGCGGCCATCGGTAGCGATACCGGCGGCTCCGTGCGTATTCCCTCCGCTTTCAATCGCCTCTATGGCTTCAAGCCAACCACCGGCAGACAGCCTTTGGAAGGTGTCTTTCCGCTGTCGTCTTCGCTCGATACGGTCGGGCCGCTCGCCCGATCCATGAATTGCTGTCGCATCATTGACCATGTCATGGCAGGAGACCCTGTCCCGGAGCCTAACCTGCGCTCAATGGTCGGGTTGCGCTTCGGTATTCTGGAGACCATCGCTCTGGACGGACTGGACATGGAAGTTGCTGGTGCCTTTGTGCGGGCACTTGAGGCGCTTTCAAAGAGCGGCGCACGGCTTGAACGGATCAAAGTGGATGCCTTGCAGAATTTTCAGGAGATCGCCCGATTGGGGAGCATAGCCGGCCCCGAAGCCTATCATCTTCATCGTGACCTCATCGCTTCCAAAGGCCAACAAATGGATCCTCGCGTGCGAGCCCGTATAGAGAACGGCGCGAGCATTTCCGCAGCAGACTATATCGAGATGCTGGCTCTGCAGAAGGAGATGATCGAGAAGGCGCATCTGGCTACGCGCAACTACGATGTCATTCTCATGCCAACGGTGGCTATTGTGCCCCCCGAACTCACACCGCTTGTTGAGTCCGATGCCCTTTATGCCGAAGCCAATGTTAAAGTCCTGCGCAATACTGCGCTGGTGAATGCTCTGGGGCGACCGGCCGCAACCATTCCTGTTGGAGATGTCGATGCCGCTCCTGTCGGGCTCATGATTGTAGGCGAAAAGGGGGCTGATGCCATGGTTTTGGATATCGCAGAGTCCATCGATCTATGCGTCAATTCGGTTTCTTCCTGATTCATCGATTGGCTACACGTCAAGGTAAAATGCACAAACCGGAAATATGAACGAAATCGCATGGAAAATGCGAATTCTGGTTCGATTTTGTCCAAATGAATTTTTGTCCTGAGATTGACGTTTTCCTGCATGTTTCTCTATCTGGTGGGGTAGTGCGCAGTAAAATCAGGATAAATTCGTCTGTTGAAGGATTTTTGCCGCAAGATTTGCTGAAATATACAGATGTGTACAAAAGAAATTTCGAGATCTACCTTGTGGTGTAAACGTTTTCCAATATCCACAGATATATAGGTCTTCAGAGATTGAAATATTTTACTCATCGGACCGGATTTTGCGTTTTTTTTGCGTAAAATCAGACTCTTCTGCGAAATTTCATTGTTACTTTTGCGTATATTTCTTGTTTGGTAGTGATTTGTCTAAAAGTGTACATATCCAAAAGTCTAAAAGGTCACTCTGTATCTATTGATAAGAATAGGTATTTTCTATACCGATAGTTTTATATTCACTATGTGAGCATCCCCATGATGGACGAAACCGATAGAAGGCTGTTGGCGCTCCTTCAGAAGGATGGCCGAAGGGCAAGCGCTGATCTTGCGAAAGTGATCGGATTATCGGTCTCTGCGACCAATGATCGGGTCCGCAAGCTTATCGACTCCGGCGCAGTCAGATCGATAGAGGCCATTGTTGAACCTTCAACGGTCGGCTTTGGAGTGACTGCTTTCATATATGTGGATTTGGACTACGGATGTAGTGAAGAAGAGTTTGTTTCTGAAGTGACCACGATCGATAAGGTGCTCGAGGTTCATCACGTAACAGGAACGCATTCCTATCTGCTCAAGGTGCGCGAGCGCACCAATCAAGAGCTGAATGCATTCATGGCGACCCAGTTAAAACGGTTGCCGGGCGTGAAAAGAACCGAGACGCTGATTTCATTGGAGACACTGAAAGAGACGTTGAGTTTGCCCTTCTAGGGGTTGCGTTTTTTTGATGCGGCAATAGTACCCTGGAATGTGGCAAATCGAGCGGACAGAGAATGATAGCGACCAGTCCCCCACACGAAGTGTCGCGGCTATAAAAGCAACATTCTCTGTACGTGGGCCTTCGGGCCACTGCAGGTCTCTTGATCTGCATTTGGTCGTCGTTGTCCCCCGCAACGACGACCATTCTCGCAGGCGCGCATCCCCCAATGCGCAATTGCATTGCGCTCTGCGCAAGGTTTGAGGCAGCCTCTCGTGGCTGCCTCTTTTTTATTGTCGATTTGAATGTGCTGCGAGCCTGTCTGGGGATCAACCCTGTTTGAGCATCGCTTTCAATGCGTGATAGGAGGCTTTCGGGGTGCGCTTGTAGCTATCGAAATCGACATGAACGAGACCGAAGCGCTTGTCATATCCCAACGCCCATTCAAAATTGTCCATCAGGGACCATACGAAGTAGGCCTTGAGCGGCACACCATTTTCAATTGCGCCAAGTGCCTGCTTGAAATGGGCGTCCAGAAAGGCAATGCGCTCCTGATCGTCAACCGCTCCATTCACGAGCTTGTCTTTGTTGGCCATGCCATTTTCCGTAATGGCTAGAGGCAGGGCGCCTGTATAGGTGTCCTTGATCCAATTAAGAAGATAGCCGAGACCTTCCGGATAGACTTCCCAGTCCATCTCTGTGCGCGGAAGCGGGCCCTTGTTACCAATCATCTCTGGCAGGCCGGCGCCGTCTTCAGTCTCTTCGGCAGAGACGAGATTGCGCGTATAATAGTTGATGCCGAGCCAGTCGAGCGGTGCCTTGATGGCCTCCATATCCTGCTGCCAGCCTTCTGGCAGGTGCGGCTCGAGATAGGCCAGCACGTCTTCGGGATAGGTGCCCTTGAACAGACCGCCCAGGAACCATCGATTGTAAATGCCTTCCGTCAGTTTGGCCGCAATTTTGGAGGCCGGACTTTCGTCAAACGGGCTGACATGCTCAAAGTTGAGAACGATACCCAGATCCTTCTGCCCCAGAGCGCGCAAAGCGGCGAGGGCTTTGCCATGGGCTACGGGTACAAGATGGGCTGCCCGGCTGACAGCGCGTATGTCGCGCAGTCCGGGAGCATGAGCGCCGTGAAAGTGGCTATACCAAGTGACGCACCAAGGCTCATTGAAAGTGACCACGCTGGAGAGTCGATCCCCGAGGCGTTTCACAACGATTTCGGCATAATCGGCAAACAGATCGGTCACGTCCCTGTTGCGCCAGCCGCCGATGTCGGAAAGCGCGTTGGGCAGCTCCCAGTGATAGAGCGTCAGGTTAGGCTGAAGGCCGCGCTCAAGCATGCCGTCCACCAGCTTGTCATAAAAATCGAGCCCTTCTTCATTCACCTGCCCACGGCCTTCGGGCAGAATGCGGGCCCACGAGGTAGAGAAGCGGTAGGCTGAAACGCCCAGCTGTTGCATCAGGTCTAGATCACCTTCCCAGCGGTGATAATGGTCACATGCCTTTGAGCCATTTTCAAAGCGAACAACATTGCCCGGCGTTGCGGCAAAGCTGTCCCAATGGCATGGACCACAGCCACCAAAGGCACTGCCCTCAATCTGATAGGCCGAAGTGGAGGTGCCGAAGGTGAAGTCTTCGGAAAAGTCAGACCGTTTGACAGTAAAATGCAGCTGTCTTGGTAATGCTGGCATGAAGAAATCCCATAAGGTTGCTAGAGCCGGGGAGTGGGCTCATCAGGTAAGGCTGTGTGGTGGTTTGGTGCGCTTCTATCCGGCGCGGCGCGGCCCGGTAGACTGCCCTACCACCAGATCGGTTTCCCAGAGTTCCTGCACTGGTGGCTTGTCCGGGTTGTCAATCTGGTCGAGCAGGATTTCCGCCAATCGTCGTCCGGCATTCATGATTGAAGACCGTACGGATGTGAACAAGGGTACGCCGGGATATTGCAGGAAGGACAGCTCATCGTCAAAGGTGACGACGGAGAGATCCCTGCCAATTTGCAGACCACATTCTTGAGCTGCTCTCACAACGCCGAGCGCCGTCAGAACTGAGGAGGTGACCAGACCCGTAGGAGCATTTTCCCTCTGGAGCAAAGACTTGGTGACATCATACCCATAGGGTTCAATCATGTCGGAAGAGAAGATGAGGCTCGGGTCCACCTCGATGCCGCGCTGTAAGAGGGCGGCTTCATAGCCAAGACGTCTGCGATAGGCGAAATCCATTTCTTCAATACCATTGAGCAGTGCGATCCGCTCATGGCCCAGATCAAGCAAGAAGTTGGTCGCACGCTTGAAACTGCTGCGGTTGTTCACATCGAGCCAAGAATAGTCGATATTGCTTTCCTCGGTGCGACCGTGCACCACGAAGGGCAATTGGAGACTTTGCAAAAGCCCGATGCGCGGGTCTTCCTTATAGGGGCCATGAACGATAACGCCATCGACGCGCTTGGAGCGGGCCAGCTCGCGATAGCATTTCTCCTGTTCATCATAAGGCACCACCGAAATCAGCATTTCAAAACCGAACTTGGCATAAGTCGATCCCGCTCCGGCAATAAAGTCGGAGAAATGTGGGTTGATCATGGAGTGCTGTGGGCTTTGGGGTACGACATGCGCGACCGCATGGGACTTGCCCATGGCAAGGCGCTTGGCCGAGTAGGATGGATGGTAATTATATTTCCGAGCCGCTTCGATTACGCGCGCACGCGTTTTCTCTCCAACCTCGGGATATCCGTTCAGAGCCCGACTGACCGTGGTTTGAGACAGGTTTAGTTTGTTGGAAAGTTCCTTAAGATTCACAGTCGTCACCTCGAGCTCAGGCTACCTACAGTCGATAGTATGAGCTTATTCAACTTTATGCGCTTGCCCAGCCTGTGCTACGATAGGCCGAGGCTGGTCCTCCGCAAGCCAAAGCCCTTTGAAATTTTGACGACATCTTACGCACAAACCGGTTGAAATCGCAATCCTGTTGTCAAACATTGCTTCATTTTTTACAATCGCATGCCCAAAGGGCGTGCTTGCAAATGTAGAAAAACCGCCGGATTTTACCGGTTTGCATTAAATTCATCCTTGACTCTTGTATGCAACCAAAGCATGCTCAGCTCATTCAAAGCGCTTTGGATAAAGCGCAACTTTTGTTTAATAACGATAGGGTGTCGTGTGCGAAGTCGGCATTCTTGGGAGGTTCGCAAATGTTGAAAAAACTTATGCTCGGTGCAGCCCTTGCCGCTCTCTCTGTTGGGAGCCTTCAGGCCGCAGAGCTGAAATTCAAGCCAGGGGAAGACGCGAAATTCAACTGGGCTTCTTATGAGGAATTCAAAAAGAATGTAGACCTGAGCGGCGAATCCATGACCATTTCCGGTCCATGGCTCGGCGTCGACAAAGATCTTTTTATGAGTGTCGTTGCCTATTTTGAAGAAGCAACTGGCGCCAAAGTGCAATATGCCGGCTCCGACTCCTTCGAGCAGCAGATCGTGATTGACACGGGCGCTGGCTCCGCACCAAATGTTGCTGTTTTTCCGCAGCCCGGTCTGGCCGCTGATCTTGCAAGCAAAGGTTACCTGACCCCGCTCGGTGACGAAACGCGCGACTGGCTCGCCGAGAATTACGCGGCTGGTGAATCCTGGGTTGATCTGGGTAGCTACAAAGATAAAGACGGCGAATCCAAATTCTTTGCATTCCCATTCAAGGCAGACGTGAAGTCACTGGTCTGGTATATCCCGGAAAACTTCGATGATGCTGGCTATGAAGTGCCGGAAACCATGGAAGACCTCAAAGCGCTGACAGAGCAAATCGTGGAAGATGGCGGCACTCCATGGTGCATCGGTCTTGGTTCTGGCGCTGCGACCGGTTGGCCTGCAACCGACTGGGTGGAAGACCTGATGCTGCGCACGGCAAGCCCGACTACCTACGACAAATGGGTCTCCAACGAAATTCCGTTTGATGATCCTGCCGTCGTCAATGCGATCGAAGAATTCGGCTGGTTCGCTCGCAACGATGATTTCGTTGATGGTGGAGCAGGGGCCGTTGCAACGACTGACTTCCGCGATAGCCCGAAAGGCCTCTTTGCCTCTCCGCCGAAATGCTACATGCATAAGCAGGCTTCCTTCATTCCTTCCTTCTTCCCTGAAGGAACGCAACTAGGTGTCGATGCCGACTTCTTCTACTTCCCGGCCTATGCTGACAAGGATCTGGGTACCCCGGTACTCGGTGCAGGCACGATGTTCGCCATCACCAAGGACTCCAAAGCCGCTGAAGCCTTCATCGATTTCCTGAAAACGCCAATCGCGCATGAAATCTGGATGGCTCAGTCCGGTCTGTTGACTGCATTTAAAGGTGTTAACCTCGATGCCTATGCCAACGACTCCCTGCACAAACAGGGTGAGATCCTTCTCAACGCCACGACCTTCCGCTTTGATGCGTCTGACTTGATGCCAGGTAAAATCGGCGCCGGCTCCTTCTGGACCGGTATGGTCGACTACACCGGTGGTAAGGACGCCAAAGAGGTTGCTGGTGAAATTCAGAAATCATGGGATGCTCTGAAATAAGAGAGCAGAGACATCTTTCATCGACACACCGGTTCCCGTTTTTCGGGGGCCGGTAAACTATAGGCGATCGTTCTTGTTTCACGCGCCAAAAGCGGCGAAAGGACGATCGTGAATTGATATCGAATTCTAAAATGCTTCGATCAGGCTAAGTCAGGCCTTTAGGAGAATGTCTGGGGCCTCGCTTCATGTGGCAATCACGTTTCGGAACCTTTTGCGGTTTCAAGACGTTGTCCAGAAGAGTGGCTGTGCTAGCCGTCTTGTTGACGTTTCCAAGCAAATATCGGCAAGGGTCGTGAAACTCAAACCAAAGAACCGGGGAATGGTAGCCTCCACGCAGACGGGCGCAGCGATCCGTACGTACCTTCTATCAATTTCCGGGCAATATTAAGGTGGAGCGTGACTAAATGGAGCAATTAGCATCGGCACTGGGGACCGTTATCGTCGGGGTCCTTGCGTGCGTGGCGTATTTTTATGGCTCGAACTGGCTCCTGGATCGTGTCTTTCCAGCAAATGCGGCGTCTGCCGAAAAGGGCATCAAAAATCTTCAGATTGCTCATGCTGTCCGTCCGTGGCTGTTTCTCGGCCCGGCACTGCTGACATTGGGCCTTTATCTTGTCTATCCCGCTCTCGATTCCGTGCGACTGTCCTTTTACAATAGCGACAGCACCCAGTTTGTCGGTTTGGACAACTATGTATGGCTGTGGTTTGACGAAGGGTTTCGCCAGTCCATGTTTAACAACATGCTCTGGCTTATTTTTGTGCCAGCCATGTCGACATTCTTCGGCTTGGTGATCGCGGCACTGACCGACAGGATCTGGTGGGGCAATATCGCCAAGTCACTGATCTTCATGCCAATGGCCATTTCCTTCATCGGTGCATCCATCATCTGGAAATTCGTCTACGAATATCGCGGGGAAGGCTCCGCCCAGATTGGTATTCTCAACGCCATTGTTGAGGCCTTGGGGGGAGATCCTCAGGCGTGGATCACAATTCCCTTCTGGAACAACTTCTTCCTGATGATCATTCTGGTCTGGATTCAGACCGGCTTTGCCATGGTCATCCTGTCTGCGGCTCTGCGCGGCATCCCTGAAGAAACGATCGAAGCGGCAACGATTGACGGCGCTAATGGCGTGCAGATCTTCTTCCTGATCATGGTCCCCCAGATCTGGAAAACAATTGCCGTTGTCTGGACGACCATCACGATCACCGTGCTCAAGGTCTTCGATATCGTCTTCGCGATGACAAACGGACAATGGGATACGCAGGTGCTCGCCAACTATATGTATGACTGGATGTTCCGCGGCGGCGGCGACTTCGGTCGCGGTGCCACAATCGCAGTCATCATCATGTTGCTCGTCGTTCCGATCATGATCTGGAACATTCGTTCAGCTACTAGAGATTCCAAAGGGCACTAGAAATGATCTCAGGATCCAAAACAAAATCGCCCTTGATGTGGGTAGTTCATCTGTCTGTTCTCATGCTGGTTCTACTTTGGACCTTGCCGACAATAGGCCTTTTCGTTTCCTCTATCAGGGACAAGGACCAATTGGCGGTTTCTGGCTGGTGGACAGCGCTATTTTCTTCCGAACAGAATGTGATTGGACGTTCCGTTGGCCCTGAAGATCAGGTGCTCAAGGATGGCCTTTATGTTCTGCAAGGCAATATCCTGGAGCAGGATGGCATCTCGGGTACGATCAAGGCCTTTGGTTGGCGTGCTCAGGAGCCTGCTGCTTTCAAGGTCGGCGAAACGGCTGACATGCGACGAGATCGCAAGATGACCGTTGAAAGTGATGGCAGCTATACCATTACCCAACCAGAAGAATGGACTGGTAAGCGCGGTAAGCGCATTTTCTACACCATCGAGACACCTCCCATTTTTACACTCGATAACTATCGAGAGGTCCTGACAGCTGAGGGGATTGGCCAATCTTTCGTCAACTCACTGACGGTGACTATTCCTTCTACGGTCATCCCGATCCTGATCGCCGCTTTTGCTTCCTATGCTTTGGCATGGATGCATTTTCCCGGTCGAGCGGTGTTGATTGCGGTGGTCGTCGGCTTGCTTGTCGTCCCTCTCCAAATGTCGCTCATACCATTGTTGCGACTCTATAACGGTGTAGGATCATTCTTTGGCGTTCCCGCAAAGACATATCTGGGCATATGGCTCGCGCATACAGGCTTCGGCTTGCCGCTGGCAATCTATCTGTTGCGTAACTATATCTCGGAATTGCCAAGAGAAATCATCGAGTCTGCTCGTGTTGACGGGGCCAGCCATTTTGACATTTTCGTCAAGATCATTCTGCCTCTGTCCTTCCCGGCGCTCGCCTCCTTTGCGATCTTCCAGTTCTTGTGGGTCTGGAACGACTTGCTCGTGGCCATGGTTTTCCTTGGCAACACGGAGGATCAGTTGGTGCTGACTGGACGCCTGCGCGAAATGCTGGGCTCTCGCGGCGGCAACTGGGAAATTCTTACGGCATCCGCTTTCATAACGATCATCGTTCCACTGGGCGTCTTCTTCACGTTGCAGCGCTATCTGGTGCGTGGTCTGCTGGCCGGTTCGGTCAAGGGCGGTTAAGTCGGAGCCATAAAGCCGACTTACCCAAACAGTGACATACAAGCAATTGAACTGGAAATTCTATGATTGGAAAAGAAATTGACAAGGACTGGTGGCGTGGTGGTGTGATCTATCAGATCTATCCCCGGTCCTATCAGGATACCAATGGAGACGGTGTGGGTGATCTGAACGGGATCACCAGCCGCTTGCCTTACATCGCCTCTCTGGGCGTGGACGCAATCTGGATCTCTCCATTCTTCACATCGCCAATGCTCGACTTCGGCTATGATGTCTCGGATTATTGCGATGTTGACCCAATGTTCGGGAATCTGGCCGATTTCGACAAACTGATTTCAGCGGCTCATTATCTGGGTCTCAAGGTGATGATCGACCTTGTTTTGTCCCATACCTCTGACCAGCATCCATGGTTTGTGGAAAGTCGGCGCGACCAGACCAACCACAAGTCAGACTGGTATGTCTGGGCGGATGCCAAGCCCGATGGAACCGTGCCCAACAACTGGCTCTCCATCTTCGGTGGGTCTTCATGGCAATGGGATAGTCGCCGCAAACAGTATTATCTGCATAACTTCCTCAAGTCGCAGCCAGATCTGAACTTCCACAATCCGGACGTTCAGGATGCTCTGCTTGATGTTACCCGCTTCTGGCTGGATCGCGGTGTTGACGGTTTCCGCCTGGATACGATCAACTTCTATTTCCATAGTCAGACGCTGAGGGACAACCCGGCTCTGCCTCCGGAACTGCAGAACTATAATACGGCGCCAAGCGTCAACCCCTATACTTATCAGTCACACCTCTATGATAAGAGCCAACCGGAGAATCTGGAATTCTTGAAGCGGTTCAGGGCCTTGCTGGACGAATATCCGGCAGCTGCGGCCGTGGGTGAAGTGGGGGATGACGAGCGCGGTCTGGAAATTCTGGCTGATTATACGTCCGGTGGCGACAAGATGCATATGTGTTACGCCTTCGACTTCCTCGGGCCGGATGCCCCAACGCCGCAGAATGTCTACAAGGCCTTCACCTCCTTGCAGTCAGAAGCGCCAGACGCTTGGGCCTGCTGGGCTTTCTCCAACCATGATGTCGTGCGCTATTGCACGCGCTGGCCGGTGAAGCCCGACTTGCAAGATACCGTCAACCGTCAGCGCATTGCGCTTCTGCTCTCGTTGCGTGGGTCTGTTTGCCTCTATCAGGGCGAAGAACTCGGGCTGCAGGAAGCTGATGTGCCATATGAGGAATTGCAGGACCCTTACGGCATTGAATTCTGGCCGGACTTCAAGGGGCGCGATGGATGTCGCACGCCGATGGTCTGGGAGTATGCGCATACCAACGCCGGTTTCTCTGAATCCAAACCATGGTTGCCGATCCCTGAAGATCATGCTGCCACGACTGTCGATATTGAAGAGCAGAATGAAACATCGCTACTCAATCATTATCGCGACATGTTGGCCTTCAGGAAGCTTCATCCTGCCCTGGCAAAAGGGGCAATCCATTTCGTGACGAATGACGAAGAGGGAGATGTGCTGATCTTTATTCGCGAAAGTGAAGAAGAACGTCTTCTCTGTGTCTTCAACCTCGTTGCTGAAGAGCGTGAAGTGCCGTTTGATTTCGAAAATGTCGAGGCACTTGAAGTCGATGGCTTCGAAAGCTTCATGATGGACAATTCCCTGCATCTGCCCGCATATGGTGCCTATTTCGGGGTGATGAAGTGATGTCCAAGCGTTTGCAAGTAAGAGCAAGTAACATTTTTCTCGGGAGGGCAGGATGGCAAGCCTGAAGCTCACAGATATCGAAAAGGCCTATGGCGTCACCAAGGTTCTCAAGAATATCAATCTGGAAATCGAACAGGGCGAATTTATCGTCTTCGTTGGGCCTTCTGGTTGCGGTAAATCCACCCTCCTGCGCATGATCGCAGGGCTGGAGAGCATCACAGGCGGTGATTTGCAGATTGACGGGCAACGCATGAACGAAGTGCCACCGTCCAAACGCGGCATTGCCATGGTGTTCCAGACTTATGCGCTCTATCCGCATATGACGGTTTATGACAACATGGCCTTCGGCATGAAGATCGCCAAAGCTTCCAAGGAAGAAATCCATGAGCGGGTCTCCAAGGCTGCAGACATCCTGCAGCTGACCCCGTATCTGGAGCGTCTGCCAAAGGCGCTTTCGGGTGGTCAGCGCCAGCGTGTTGCCATTGGTCGTGCCATTGTGCGTGATCCCAAGGTCTTCCTGTTCGATGAGCCTCTGTCCAACCTTGATGCTGCCCTGCGTGTTGCAACCCGCATCGAGATCGCTCAGCTCAACGAGAGCATGCCGGACACAACGATGATCTATGTGACCCACGACCAGGTGGAAGCCATGACGCTGGCGGATCGCATTGTCGTGCTTTCCACGCGTGGTATCATCGAGCAGTGTGGAGCGCCCATGGAGCTCTATGAAAATCCGAAGAATGTTTTCGTGGCGCGCTTTATCGGTTCTCCGGCCATGAATGTCTATGACTGTAAGGTCATGGAAACCGGCGAGAAAACCCGTGTCGCCTTCGAAGAGGGCGGGCATAGCTTTACTGTGAATGTGCCCAGCACGCCCGATCAGAAAGGCAAGCCGGCCAAATTCGGCGTTCGCCCTGAAGATTTGCGTCTGAGTGAAGAGGGCGATGAGCCGCTTTACAAATGCGAAGTGCGCATCGTTGAAAAACTCGGTGAAGTGACCTTGCTCTATCTGGAACCTCCGCATGAAGGGGAAGAAGCCCTGATTGCCAAGATTCCGGGCACCCATGACTTCAAGCGGGGCGAAATGGTAACCCTGACCGCAGACGACGAAAAGCGCCATCTGTTCAATGAAGAGGAAATTTCCTTCCGTTGGATTGGGAAGGAATAGACTTCAGTCTTCGATTGAAAAAAGCGATGTAAAGGCCTTCATGCAATCGCATGGAGGCCTTTGTCGTAACAGCGTTGGCTAATAAAAAGGCCAGCAGAAAAGTTTGCTGGCCTTGGGCTTGCTATCGGTCTACTGCGGTGGCTTATTCGATTTCCGCGATGACCTCAGCCACCACGCTGAAGAGCTGATCAATATGGCTCTTCTCGACGATGAGAGGTGGTGAGAGCGCGATGATATCGCCGGTGACACGGATCATGGCACCTTTCTCCCAGGCTTTGATCATGGCTTCCATGCCGCGAGAGCCCGGTGCGCCTTCGCGTGGAGCAAGCTCGATACCGGCCACAAGCCCGAGGTTGCGCAAGTCGATGACATTGCGGCCGCCTTTCAGGCTATGCACTGCATCTTCCCAATAGGAAGAGAGGGCGGCGGCATTCTCGAACAAGCCTTCTTCTGCGTAGGTATCAAGCGTTGCAAGGCCTGCAGCAGCAGCCATAGGGTGACCCGAATAGGTGTAGCCATGGAAAAGCTCGATGGCCGCATCTGCATGGTCCATGGCGGACTGATAGATTGCGTTGGAAACGATTACGGCCCCAGCAGGGATGACTGCGTTGGTCAGGCCTTTGGCGGTGGTGATGATATCCGGAGTAACACCAAAATATTCCGAAGCGCTCGCCTTGCCCAGACGGCCATAGCCAGTGATGACCTCATCAAAGATCAACAGGATACCATATTGGGTGCAGATCTCGCGCAGACGCTGCAGATAGCCCTTGGGCGGCATCAATACGCCCGTAGAACCAGCCATAGGCTCGACGATGACGGCAGCGATGGTTGAGGGATCATGCAGGGCGATGATGTCAAGCAGCGCATTGGCTTTCTCGGTGCCGCCATGTTCCGGGCATCCGCGCGAGAAGGCATTCTTGGCAATGTCATGCGTATGCGGCAGATGGTCAACGCCCGTCAGCAGGGAGCCGAAATGCATGCGGTTCTTTGAGATGCCACCAACAGAGATGCCACCAAAGCCGGTGCCGTGATAGCCGCGCTCGCGACCAATCAGACGCGTGCGCGCTGCGTCGCCTCGGGCACGATGATAGTGCAGGGCGATCTTGAGGGCTGTATCAACGGATTCCGAGCCAGAGTTGGTGAAGAACACATGATCCATGCCCTCGGGGAAAAGGTCGGCCACGCGAGAGGCGAATTCAAAGGCTTTGGGATGACCAAACTGGAAGTTCGGCGCATAGTCCATCTCGGCGACCTGCTGCTGAACTGCTTTGACAATCCGCGGCGCATTATGGCCCGCATTCACACACCATAGCCCGGCGGTGCCGTCCAGAATATCGCGTCCGTCAGCACTCTTGTAGAACATGCCGTCGGCAGAAACCACCATACGCGGATCTTCCTTGAAGCCGCGATTGTGCGTGAAAGGCATCCAGAAACTGGATAAATCATTTGGCATTTTGCTTTGGTTGTTCATCTGGACCTCATTGGGAAAGTGATTTTGTTATCGGGCAAGTGTGCTGTGCCAGTGCAAAATGAACAAGTCTTTATTTTTGTATCCATAACCTATTGAAAATACGTACGTCGATAGTAAAGTGTTTGGAATATTGAACAGCTGAACGGGTGTGCTTAGCGCCAGAAGAGGAATAAAATGGTTGAGCCCCATTTGCCTCATACCGATTTGCCTCAAATGGGCGAAACCGAAGAGGATGTCGGTGCTGATATCGGCGAGCGCTTGCGTCAGGTGCGATTGGCCTATGGCCTCTCCCAAAGAGCGCTGGCCAAGAAAACAGGCGTTGCCAATGCCACCATATCACAAATCGAAAGCGGGCAGTCCAACCCTTCCGTCGGCGCGCTCAAGCGGATACTGGATGGCGTGGATATGGATCTCGCCCGTTTCTTCTCGTTTGAGCTTAGCGCAGAAGGGCGCCATTTCTATAAGTCGAGCGATTTGAAGGAGATCGGGCGCGGCAAACTATCTTTTCGTCTTGTCGGTGCGGACAGGCCCGAAAAGAGTATCCAAATGCTTCATGAACGCCTCATGCCGGGGGCGGACACTGGCCGCGTCGCCCTGAGCCACAAGGGCGAGGAATGCGGCATCGTGCTTTCAGGGAGCCTTGAGGTGACGGTGGGTGACGAACGTCAGATCCTGCGCCCCGGTGATGCGTGGTATTTCGAGAGCGCTCTGCCTCATCGTTTCCGCAACACTGGGGCAGAACCCTGTGTCTGTATAAGCGCCTGTTCACCGCCGACCTTCTGAAAGGGTTTTAATCTCGCTATGCTTGCGGATGCAAAAACGGCGGGAGTTTAACGCCTGCGCTAACTCACCCGCCGGAATTGTTTCTATCATCGGGGGCTCTTACGAGTGTCCACTCATTGCTCGCTGTGCGCTTCGCTCTTGCTTTCGGACAGCTTGTTACCGACAGCAATGAGGATAAGCACGGAGACATTCATGACCAGCGCATAAATGGAAGAGGGGACCATGAAACGCCCGTTGCCCATGAACTGCGCGATCACCAGAGCCAAGGCCACATTCTGCAAACCACATTCAATGGCAATCGTCAGGGCCTGCTTGGCGCTCAACCCGAACAGGCGGCTAAACAACAGCGCCGAGCCAATCGCTGCCAGATTGAGCAGAATGACCGCAGGGCCAACCGTGTTCCAGTGGGCCATGATGCTGTTCCACTCGCTATAGAAGGAGTTGACAACGATGGCTGCAAAGATTGCCGATGCAACAAATTTGGCAGGCTTTTCAATGCGGCTGGCAAAGTTTGGCATAAAGCGGCAAATCGCCATGCCGATTGCCAGAGGCAAAGCAGAAATCGCCAGAACCTTCAGAGCGGTTTCGCCGAATGGCAGAGCATAAAGCTCGCTGCTGCTCGGGCCATCCACGCCGGAGCCGCTAAAGACGATAAAGGCAACGGAAAGCACCGTCGGGATGGTGATGAAAGCAACCAGATTGGTAAGGATCGTCAGCGAAATGGAGAGCGCTGTTTTACCGCGAGCCAGAACCGTGAGAAGGTTGGAAGAAATCCCTCCCGGTGCAGACGCCAGAATGATGAGGCCAATGGCGTAAACAGTATCCAGGCGCGTCACCAGAGCAACGCACAGTGCGATCAAAGGCAGAAAAACCAGCTGTGCAAGCAAACCTGCGCCGACTGCGTTCCATTGGCGTGGCAATGCTTTGAAGTCAGACAGGCGAACCGAAAGACCGACCGTCATCATGATGAGAGCCAGACCGATGGGAATAAGAGGTGTATTCACAGGATGACCTTTTCTTTTTATTGGCCAGAAGAGATGGATCGTTGGGCGCTACGCTATCGAAATATGCTGGTTGATAGAAGCAACTGGTTTGCCCATGCGACTTTGGAAATACTCACAATGGCCTAAGGTGTCTCACTTAGTTGCATAGTTTAATGAACAAGAGCGCATTAATAAAGTAGGTGAGAGAGATAAAATTCGCATTTCCGTAGGGACTGATTTGATGGAAAAATCAGCCACCAGGGATGCGAAAAAGAGTGGCACCTAGGTGAAAGTGGGGGACATCATGAAAAAACTGATTATTGGCGCGATGGTAATGGGCCTGTCATGTCTGGCTGCAGAGGCTGCTGAATGGAAAGTGGGTGACATCACTGTTTCCGCTCCCTTTGCGCGCGCGTCTGCCGGAATGGCAAATGCGGGCGGTGGTTTCATGCAGATCACCAACGAAGGGGATGCGGATCGTCTCATTGCGGCCAGCGCAGATGTCGGAAAAATGACCGAACTGCACACGCATATCAAGGATGGCGATGTGATGCGTATGCGTCAGGTGGAAGCAATCGATGTGCCTGCTCATGGAGAAGTGGCGCTTAAGCCGGGTAGCTATCATGTGATGTTCATGAAGCTGAAAGCCCCGCTGAAGAAGGGTGAGACATTCCCGCTGGAGTTGACATTCGAGAAGGCTGGCAAGGTTACAATTGAAGTGCCTGTTGCAGGCGTTGGTGCCAAGTCCGCACCAAAGATGTAAATCTGGCTTGAATGGATAAAGGACTGCAGCGACATCATTGTTGCTGCAGCGCCGATAGGGGTCGCCTAGCTTAGCAGCATGATGAGAAGAAAGGCGATCAGCCACTGCAATTGGAACATAGATGTTCCCAGCAAACACTGATTTTGCAACGGAGCTGTCTCCGCTAGAAAGAACCGGCGAATGGGCATCGCCAGAGCATAGATCATCAGCAATCCGGCAATAATCAGACTGGCAAGGCTTAGAGTGCCCGGATGGATCATGCTGTTGACGTGGACCAGTCCAACACAGGAAAACAGCATTAGGATGGCATAAAGGCGTCTTGCGGCCTGCGGGCCGATCTGGATGACCAGCGTGTGGCGCCCACCTTCAGCATCGCCGATGCGATCTCGAAAATTGTTGACCACAAGAACAGCCGCAGCAGGTAATCCTATATAGAAACCGGCCCAGAAGCTCCCAACTGTCCATGTTCCTGTGAGCAAATAGGCGCTTCCCATAACTGACATGATGCCAAAAAAGCAAATAACAAAGACTTCCCCGAACGGAGAGCCGGAGATCGGATAGGGCCCGGAGGAATAACCAAAGGCGCAAATGATGCCAACAATGCCGATAAGCAGAATGGGCCAGCCGCCGACATAGACCAGATAGAGGCCACAAAGCGCTGCGAGCAACAGAAACAGAAAGGCAGCCAAACGTACCTGCCAAGGCTTCAGGAGCCCCAGTGAAGTCACGCGGGGTGGACCGAGCCGTTCGCTTGCCTGATCAAGACCTGATGAGGCGTCGGCTGCGTCATTCCACAGGTTGGTCGCAATCTGAATGCTGACAGACGACAGAATGATGATTGGAAAGACAATCCAGTCAGCTGAAAGCTGCGCGCCAAATACAATAAGGCCAGCCAGCAAAACGGGGCTGAGGGATAGAATAAGCGTCTTGGGTCGCATTGCCATCAGCCACACCGATGACCAACTGACATTATTCTGAAACCGCTCAGCCATATTCATATCTGTTCGAGCCAAAAGGAACCTCTCAGGGCGCATTGATCAAGTGTAGACGAAACCTTCTTCAGGCGTTGCTACACTACTTTTGGTCTAAATAAAATTCCTGAATCAAAATTCGTCTTAGGAATCGCAAGCTTTGTGCCAAAAAGTGAATAAAGGCTACAAAACGGCAACCTGTACTCGTATTGGCGTGGAAGTGCTATCCAGAGCCCTTGAAAGCTTGCCTGGCTGAGCGGTCAATCCAAATAAACAATGGACTTTTTCTCAACACTGAGGTCTTGGCGAATGGATTGTAGCGTCTCGATCAATACAGGATCATTCATCTGATCGATGGCATGATAAAGTGCCTCGTCACTCATACCTGACAAGCAATCGGTCAGAATTGGCGCCAATTGCTCAGCGGGATAGAGTTTGAGGAGATCAACGGCATGGAATTGAATGAACACCAGCCCATTGAGATCTTCTAGCAATTGCGCCCGGCCAGTTTCGTCTTCGCTCTTGCCAAGCACAAGGTCTCGGACAATGCCACAATCATGTTCGTTATAGCCATTTGCTGCCATGATTTGCGAAATTCTTTTGGCACTGTGCTCGCGCTTGCGGGCTTCTATGACGGCTACACTTTCTTGTGGAGGCGTTCCGTCTGCTTCTTCAAACTGCCAGCTTTCCAGCGTTTGGGCCCGAGCTGCAATCTTGACCAGATCATCAGCAGAAGGTGCGAACTCTTCGCATACGAGGCTTAGTCTGAAACCGCGCAGCAATTCGGCGGGCACAGCAGCAGTTCCTTGCGGAGCCGTCATGCGGGGGTCTTGCGCGTTGGTCTGATCAATAATTTCAAAAATATCTTCAAGCGATGTCTTTTCAAGCGGTGTCATGGGGGGACTCGTTGCGTGAAAGAAAAGGAATGGAACAGCAAAGGTTTGATGTTGAGATCGCCCTGAGAAAAAGCAATGAGCGATGCAATTTACAACTTCAGCCTATCTATAAAGTCAAAAAGACGCAAATTTTCTTCGAAATACGAATTAGTGCGTATCTAATATTTGATATAAACAATTGAAATATATGCATAAGTAGTGACAATATGAGGAACCCGGGACCATTCGCAGACAGCGGCTAGCCGCCGCCGAAGCGACGACGAACGCAAGACGTGTGAGCACTATGTACCTTCTCGATGCATTCAGGAAGCCGCTTCCCGAAAACAGCGTGCATGAACATGTCAACGTTTTCCTGAAAACGCCGGATTCCATCTATCTGGGGCATATCGCAAGTGCTGCGGTCCTCATCTTTATCGCCAGTAGTAATCCGTCTGTGCCCACATGGTTTCTGATCCTTTGGGGTATTTTGGAAATCATCTTCTATCCACTCCTGATGGAGGTCTGGCGGCGCACTTACACGCGGATCACACCGAGCAAACGCACGCCTTATCTCTGGATAGGCCTGATGGATTATCTCAGCCTTGTTGTGGGTGCCAGTTGGGGCGTGATGACCTATGTCAGCCTCAATCCTGATAATGTTGCGCACTTTGCGATCCAGATGTCCATTGCAGCCGGAGCGACGGCTGCGGCCGTTCGTTCACTGGGCGTCTTTCCGAGATCCTTCGTTCTGTATGCTGTGCCTTATCTGGGGCTATTGTCCTTGCGGCTCATTCTGCTTGGAGACGAATTCATTCTTCTTGGGGGGCTCGTGCTCGTCTTCCTCTCCATGATGTTGCGCTTTGGCCATGACACGTTGGAATCCGTGTCACAATATATTGAAATCAGCAACGAGAATCTCGACTTGGCTCAACGCTATCGGGAGGCTGCAGAGGCGGCTCGCCACGCCAACCGTGAGAAGACACGCCTCTTGGCAGCCGCAAGCCATGATTTGCGCCAGCCGCTGCACGCCATCGGCCTGCATATCGAGACATTGCCCCTTAAGACAATGGATGAAAAAAGTCGGGAGACGCTTGGCCGTATTCGCACCTCATTGCAGACATTGTCAAAACTGTTCAACTCGGTGCTGGATGTCAGTCTGCTTGATAGTGGCAAAGTACAGGTGCGCCCCTCGCTTGTTGATTTGGAAGATATGCTCAACCATGTGCTTGATGATTACGAGCCATTGGCTGAGATTGCCCACGTCACCTTGATGCTCGAATGCCCCAAGGTCGGAATTCTGGCAGACGGTATATTGGTGCGGCGCATGGTGCAAAATCTGCTTTCTAACGCCATTCGCCATTCCGGCGGTGGCTTTGCTCGCATTCTCGTCGAGCTGGAGGGAGAGGATCTGAGCATATCTGTCTGTGATGATGGACCGGGCATTCCAGCAGAGCATCAGGCTGTCATTTTCGAAGAATTCACGCAGATTAAAAAGCGGCGCCAACGGATCATGCCCAACATGGATACTTCCGATCAGGTCGAGAAGGGGCTCGGACTGGGATTGGCGATCGTCCGACGGCTTGCTGATCTTCAGAATCTTGCGGTAGATCTTGATACGAGCCCGTCGGGCACGACAATCACACTCAGGGGGTTTAAAAGCGCGCCCCTGTCACAGAAAAGCAAGCCATCCAAGGGGCCATCAGATCGCATTGGGACTGTCTTCGGTCACAAGAGAATCCTTGTGGTTGATGATGATGAGGAAACGCGGCAAGCAACGGTTAGCCTGTTGCAAGCGTGGGGGTGTCAGTTGGCATCTGCTGAAAGCCTGGAAGCCATTGATGAGATCGAAGGGCCAATTGATCTTATCATCTCGGACTATTCATTCCCCGCCCGCTATACTGGTCTGGACATCATCAAAGAGGCCCGGATACGTTATGGCAAAGAGCTGAAAGCTCTGATAATTTCGGGAGACCTTTCCGACGAGGTGCATCAACGCGTCAGCCGGGAAAAGCTGCTATTCATTCATAAACCGGTGCAGCCGGTTCAGCTGCGTTCAGCGATGCTCGGGTTGTTTTCCAGCGATAGTGACTCGCAGGTGATCTCATAACGCGGCGCTGATGGTGACATCACGCCGATGCATTGAGAGACATGAGGGGCAGGCTATCAATTCAGTCCATAGCTCGCCGCAATGGCTGACGCCGCGGCCCGGTTCGAGACGCCCAGATTTTTCATCAGGGCTGAAACATGACTGCGTACTGTAAAGGGCGATAGATCCAATTCACGGGCGATTTCCTTGTTCGAAAGGCCGTGGCGTAGCAGCTTGAGAATCTCGATTTGGCGTGGTGTCAACTCATCCAGCGCCGGTTTGATCAGGCCGTTGACTTCAGGTGAAAGCCCTTCATCGCTCAGACGGACCTCGATGTTGCCCTTCATGACGCTTGCCACCGCTTCGAGCATTTGCTCGGATGGTACGGACTTCGAGACATAACCATTCACGCCCAGCGCCATGATATGGTCCACCTCGGCGGGGTCGTTCATCATAGAAACAGCAATGATCGGGCAAAGGGAAAAGGTCTGCCGTAGCCGCTTGAGGTCTCGCATATAGTCAAAGCCGGGAAACAGCAGGTCAGAGATGATCAGATCCGGATCGGGGGCGGCAGAGATCTGCACATTGAGGGCGCTGGCGTCGCCAGCTTCGTCAATGGTTGCCTCCGGAAACAGGCCGGACAACAATTGCTTCATGCCGGTCCTGTATAAAGGATGGTCGTCTGCCAGAATGATCCGCATGAGAAATCCTCCCCGATAATCAATTGGGTTGAATGAAGAGACGGGGCCACAAGTGTAGTCTATGAGGATAAGTGTCCAATGAAGGTGCCGAACTGTCCAGAGCTACATCTGTACAAGCCCAGCGGCCGGTCATTAGTGGTCTGATTTCGCGATGAAATGGTGATCAAGGCCGGTGTCATAATCGAGCCCTTCACGGGTAAGGACAATTGGCGGCACATCCTTGTCGTTGACAAGCCCTTTACGCGCAAGCGCTGCCCAGACGCCCCGATTGTTAAAGCCCGTCGCATCGGCACTGTTCACGACATACTCGCCCACATGCAGATGGTCACCATGGGCATGCGGCAGACGGAGAATGGTAATCGTGCCATCGGCGTTCCATGCTTCATCCGGCTGAGAGCGTGCCAGAATCTGGGTCAGGACAAGTGTCTTCAATTGCAGTTTATTGAGTTTGAGCGGATTGACGCGCTTCATGGGACGAAACCTTTCACAAAAATCAAGAACGGAGCGGCAATCTTTGGGCCGCGGCCGCTTTTGGTGCCCGAAGGCAAATGGTCGGACGCATCGGCCCGACCAGAATTGTTGTCTTTATCAAACAACAGCAGAGGCGTAAACGCCAATGGCGCGCTTGTCAGCCGTTGTTTTTAAAGAGGCCTGTGATGCTGGCGGATGCAAGCTGATTGCGCATGATATTGAAACGCACATAGGCCCCGGTCATGCCATCAGGATCAATTTCATCCAGACTTAGGGCATGAAGCGTGAAAATGTAATGATGGGCAGGATCATCCGGCGGCGGATAAGCGCCCGTAAAATTCTCTGTTCCGGCGTCATTGAGTGCACTTTTGGCACTGGCCGGCAGGGACGCGCTGGAAATTTCGCCAGATTCGGATGCTGGAATATTGGTAATGATCATATGCCAGAAACCCGAGCCGGTTGGGGCGTCCGGGTCGTAGCAGGTCAAGGCAAGGCTTTTGGCCTCTGCCGGAACGCCGCTCCACTGAAGGGTAGGGGAAAGGTCTTCCCCGCCAAGGCCTTTGGAAACACTTTTATTGGGTAGCGGATCGCCATCTTTGAAATCGGGACTGATAAGCTGCATGGATAATCCTCCTGAAGAATTTTTGTGCTCTGACCAAACGCAAGAGCACGCGCAAAGACTGAAATGAAATCAATAGCCTGTACCGGCAATCTGTCGGTACCCTTTTTCAACCTCGCCAAAAAAAATCGGGCGCAAGGTCTATTACCAGACTAGGCAAATTTCACGAGATTACAAGAAGATCGCACAATGGTGAGGAGAATTTGGGCAAGGCTGTGTTTTCTTACCTTTCTCACCTTGTGGAAAGAAAGGGCGCATGATCAAGCATCACAAAAGTGGATCATGCTCGACCTGCAAACTCACGCGATCTGCGGCAAAGCGTGTCTTGGAATATTGCACCGGACGCCCATTAAGATCGGCATTGATCGCATAGGTCACCAACACAATCGAGCCCGGTGACAGGCGCAAGATCTCTACATCATCCAGCGTCGCGTGATAGGCTTCGATGCGCGTTGATATGCGTACATAGTCTTCCAGCCCGCAGGCGGCAAATGCTCTGGTGACAGAATTAAAGCGCAGCAGATTGTCCGCCATATCGGGAAAGCGTGCATGATCGAACCATGCTGTCGCACGACTGACCGGAGTATCATCGCCAACACCGACAGATCGGACCTGAAGCACCGGCGTTCCGACATCAAGACGCAGTGCCTGAGCAACCTCTTCCGGCGCTGGCATCACATCGTGAGACATCATGCGGGATTCGCCTCTCTGGCCTTGTTCTGCAAGGCTTGCGGAAAAGCGGGTGCGTTTGGATATGGAGTAGGTCAGACGGTCTGGCTGAATGATAAAAGTGCCACGTCCCTGTTCTGCGCGCAGAATGCCTTCGCTGACAAGGGCCGAGATGGCAGAGCGCACCGTGTGTCGATTAACCCCGAATAGCTCGGCCAACTCCATTTCTGGCGGCAGCTTACCATGCTCGTCTCCCAGCCCCGAAGTAATACCTGCCCGGATTGCGTCTGCAATCTGTCTCCACAAGGCAATGCCTGTGCGACGTCCAATACCACTTCTGATTATGTCCGAAGCCATAACGCCGTGCTCCTCTGGGCGATGGGACAGGGGAACTGCCATCGTGGCCTGATTCGCATCATAACGGCTATCTTTATGCGCCAAGCTGCCCATATCTTTGTTTCCTGCTGCCGCTTTGGCGGCTCACTACGCCTCTGCCATTTGGAAAATTCAAAAGTCATGCGGATGTCATAGGGGCGTCATCATCTGGCTGTATCCCATGCATAAGTTTACTTGTCTATATGAATATACAAATTTGGAAGCGTGAGCCAAGATTTACGGGAATATGGCGCAAAGACCAAAGGCTTTCTCGTCATGGACGAGATGCGGCCCACTCTTTTCCCTGAAAGAAGGCTTTTGCAGCAACCAGCTCAAACCGGATTTGACTTCAAACTGGAATGACCATCATGCAACACACCCAATCATCACAGGCCGAGGCAGCCTATGCTGCCAAAGCCCAAAGCAATGAAAAGGCAGAAGATGCTCTCTCGCCACAGCAAAAAGCAAGGCAGGAGCGCATGTCTGTTCTGGCTCATGCCCAAACAGAGGAATTGATCCGGCTCTGGAAGACGCTAGAGCTTGACCCCGGCTGCGAACTGCTGCGCGGGCCTGAAACCGGATTGGTTGCCTTGCGCGGTTGCATTGGAGGGGGCGGGGCTCCGTTCAATTTTGGTGAAGCCACCATGACGCGCGCCACAGTGCGTATGGAAAATGGCGCCATCGGCCATGCGCTCATGCTCGGGCGCGATCATGGCAAGGCAAAGCTGGCCGCTGTGATCGACGCGATGGCAAGCGATCCCGAGATGGAAGAGCAGATCGAAATGTCCATCCTTGCTCCCCTCAAAAAATTGGCAACGGACAAAGACAAGGGCAGGGCGGCACAAACGCAGGCCACCCGCGTCAATTTCTTCACAATGGTCAGAGGAGATGACTGATGGCTGGAATGATGTCTCACAGCACGGCCCCAGACGCGAGCCTTGATGCGATGATCGGCGGGTTAGGAGACCCCGTTTTTCAAACTCAGCGCCTGTTTCGCTCCATCATGGATGCCATGGCCCGCCCCGGTACAATTCATCCGTTGAAAACCGATGCACAGCCTCCTGCGTCCATCTATCCATTGACGGCAGCGGTGTTGGCGACATTGGCTGATGCCGATACATCGCTATGGCTGGAGGCGGCTTTCGCAGGCAACAGCGCCCTTGTAAATTGGTTGACCTTCCATATCGGCGCGCCATTTGCCGCCGAGCCTTCAGAGGCGTCTTTCGCCGTGCTGAAAGGCGGCAAGGACATGCCCGCGCTGGACGGCTTTGCAAAGGGGGCACAAGATTATCCGGATCGCTCCGCCACATTGATCATCGAGGTGGAAGCATTAAGCGACAAGCCGCAATGGGGTCTTTCCGGTCCCGGCATCAAGGATCAGAATAGCCTGACGGTCTCGGTGCTTTCCTCTTTATTTGTGTCCCAATGGCAAGACAATCACGCGCTCTTTCCTCGCGGGGTCGACATCATTTTCGTCTCTCCCGACGCAATTGCCTGTTTGCCGCGCACAACGCGCATTGCCCTTGCAAATCCCAACGCCTCTGACAAGCAGGAGCTCTGATATGTATGTTGCTGTAAAGGGCGGGGAAGCCGCCATCAAGGCCGCACACGAGCTGCTGGCAGATCGCCGCCGTGGAGACAGAACCCTGCCTGCCATCTCGCTGGAGCAGATCTCCGAACAAATGGCTCTTGCTGTGGATCGGGTCATGAGCGAAGGCGCTCTTTATGACAGGGAATTAGCGGCCCTTGCCATCAAGCAGGCTCGTGGAGACATGATCGAAGCGATCTTCCTGTTGCGCGCCTATCGCACAACGCTTCCCCGCATGGGTTATTCCAAGCCGGTGGATACCAGCGCGATGCAGATCCAGCGGCGCATCTCGGCGACCTTCAAGGATTTGCCGGGCGGGCAGATCCTCGGGCCGACCTTTGATTATACCCACCGCTTGCTTGATCCGTCGCTGGCGGCGGATGAAGAGGTACCCACACCAGAAGCGGTCAATCTTTCAGACGATCAGACTGATGAGCCTATGCCGCGTGTATCGGATCTGATTGCGGGGGAAGGTTTGATGGAACCCGACAGCGCAGAGCCGGAAAGTGGCAGCGAGTGGGATGAGCCGGGCGATTTGACGCGCAAGCCGATGCAATTCCCCATGAGCCGTGACCTGAGGCTGCAGGCGCTCTCCCGTGGCGATGAAGGCTTCCTTCTCTCGCTTGGCTATTCCACCCAGCGCGGCTTTGGGCGCAGTCATCCGTTCGCCGGAGAAATCCGGATTGGCGAGGTCGATGTGGAGGTTGAGGTTCCCGAATTGGGTTTTGCCGTGTCCGTTGGCCGCATTCAGGTGAGCGAGTGCCAGATGGTCAACCAGTTCAAGGGCTCCAAAACTGTGCCGCCGCAATTCACCCGAGGCTATGGGCTGGTGTTCGGCCAATCAGAGCGCAAGTCCATGTCCATGGCGCTGTGTGACCGAGCCTTGCGGGCCAAGGAGCTGGAAGAGGACATTCTCGCGCCAGCACAGGACGAGGAATTTGTCATTTCCCACGCAGACAATGTGCAGGCAACCGGCTTTGTCGAGCATCTCAAACTGCCGCACTATGTGGACTTTCAGGCCGAGCTGAAGCTCGTGCGCCAGATGCAATCGGAATTCTATGAGACAAGTCCGCAAACAGCAGAGGCGGATGATACAGAGGAGGCGGCACAATGACATCCGCACCTTTCAGCACTAACGAGGCGCAATCGGGCGCTATTGCCGACTATAACTTCGCCTATCTCGATGAGCAGACCAAACGCATGATCCGCCGTGCAATCCTCAAGGGCATTGCCATTCCCGGCTATCAAGTGCCCTTTGCCAGCCGAGAAATGCCCATGCCCTATGGGTGGGGCACCGGCGGCGTGCAGGTAACCGCCTCCATCATTGGACCGGACGATACCCTCAAAGTCATAGACCAGGGGGCCGACGATACCACCAATGCGGTGTCTATCCGGGCCTTCTTTGCCAAAATGGCAAAGGTCAAGACGACCACTCACACCGGTGAGGCGTCCGTCATCCAGACACGTCACCGCATCCCCGAAGAGCAATTGCACGAAGGTCAGGTGATTGTCTTTCAGGTGCCGATCCCCGAACCTTTGCGTTTTCTGGAACCGCGCGAAACCGAAACCCGCAAGATGCATGCGGTCGAAGACTATGGCCTCATGCATGTGAAGCTCTATGAGGATATCGCCCAGAAGGGCCATATCGCCACCAACTATGCCTATCCGGTGAAGGTTAAGGGGCGTTACATCATGGACCCTTCGCCAACCCCGAAATTTGACAATCCGAAAATGAACCAGAGCGAAGCCCTCCAGCTTTATGGAGCGGGCCGCGAAATGCGCATCTACGCCATTCCACCCTATACCGACGTGGTAAGCCTCGATTTTGAGGATTACCCCTTTGAGGTGCAGTCCTTCGAAGAGCCTTGCGCTCTATGTGGTGGTACGGGCGTGTTTCTTGATGAAGTCATTCTCGATGATCAGGGCGGGCGCATGTTTGTCTGCTCTGACAGCGACTATTGCGAAGACCGCCGCGCCAAAGGCCATCGCGGGGCTCTGTCTCCAGATATTTATGAAAGTGAAGAGAGCCTCACCGCACAAATCAGTCAGGAAGGAGCGGACGCATGACCAGACATATGGATATGACGCATGCCGGTGATCATCTGCCCAAGACATCACTCGTTGCGCCGCGCCCCATGGACCTCAGTGAAAAGCCGCTGCTCCAGGTGCGCTCTGTAAGCAAATATTACGGTCGTCGTATCGGCTGCGAAGGCGTGAGCTTCGATTTGTGGCCAGGGGAGGTGCTTGCCATTGTCGGGGAATCCGGCTCTGGCAAGACAACGCTTCTGGATTGCATCTCCACGCGCATGACCCCGACCTCCGGCATGGTCAATTATCGTATGCGCGATGACACAATGCGCGAAGTTTTCCGCCTGAGTGAAGCCGAGAAACGCTTCCTGATGCGCACAGATTGGGGCTTTGTACATCAAAACCCGGCCGATGGCCTGCGTATGACGGTTTCGGCAGGAGCCAATGTTGGCGAGCGTCTTATGGCGATTGGAGAGCGGCATTATGGTGACATCCGGCAGACGGCGTCCGACTGGCTTGAACAGGTGGAGATCGCCAAGGACCGCATCGATGACCAGCCACGTGCCTTCTCGGGCGGCATGCGTCAGCGATTGCAGATCGCGCGCAATCTGGTAACCGGTCCGCGTCTTGTCTTCATGGATGAGCCAACTGGCGGTCTAGATGTCTCGGTTCAGGCCCGCTTGCTCGACCTGCTGCGCAGCCTCGTTGCCGAATTGGGGCTCGCCGCCATCGTTGTCACGCATGATCTGGCGGTGGCGCGCCTGCTTTCCCATCGCATGGTGGTTATGAAAGAGGGCCGCATCATCGAAAGCGGCCTGACGGATCGCGTGCTTGATGATCCGCAAGCGCCCTATACCCAGCTTCTCATCTCATCCATTCTTCAGGTTTAGGAGCGTCAGATGGAAAACTCACTTTCTTCCTCCAATACGCTGTCATCCCCCAATTCTCTGTCATCGATAGTCAAGACGACACCGGTTATCCTGACGGATGTCGCCAAGAACTTCACGATGCATTTGCGTGGCTCTGTGTCCATTCCGGTCGTTGCGGGTGTCAATTTCGCTCTGCGCGCGGGGGAATGTGCGGTGTTGGGCGGTCCGTCCGGCGTTGGCAAAAGCTCCATCCTGAAGATGATCTACGGCAATTACAGCGCCAACTGCGGACAGATCATGGTGGCCTATCGCGAGACGATGGTGGATATCTCAACGGCTGACCCGCGCACCGTGCTGGCTGTGCGCCGCGAAGCTGTTGGCTATGTAAGTCAGTTCCTGCGGGCTATGCCGCGCGTTCCCGCGCTTGATGTCGCCGCAGAAGCGCTCGTCGAGCAGGGCGAAGAGGTAACAAGCGCACGCAATAAGGCAGGCACCATGCTGGCGCGGCTTAATCTGCCAGAAAAGCTCTGGCAGTTGCCGCCTGCAACTTTCTCTGGTGGTGAACAGCAAAGGGTCAATATTGCTCGAGGCTTTCTGACCAATCATCCTATCCTGCTGCTTGACGAACCCACAGCCTCACTTGATGCAGCCAATCGGGCCGTTGTGATAGATCTTATCCGGGAGAAGAAGAAGCAGGGCGTGGCGCTTCTTGGCATTTTTCATGATGAGGATGTGCGCGAAGAGATCGCGGATGCCATAATCGATGTTGCCCATTTTGCGCAAAGTGCCAAGCTGGCTGGTGAGCGCAATGCAACGCAAAGAGCAGGCTAGAGAGATGAGTGACGAGCAGAATAACAATTCGCCCGAAGGTGCCGAGGCCACCAAACGACCACACAAGCTGGGCGTCAAGCCAACCATTCACCCCACAGCAACCGTGACCGACTCCGAGCTGGGCCGCTACACGGAAGTGGGCGACAGAACGATGATCATAGAAAGCACCATGGGGGATTACTCCTATATTGAGCGGGACGGCAATATCTGGTGCGCCAGTATCGGAAAATTCGCCAACATCGCCCAGTCTGTCCGTATCAATGCGCCCAACCATCCATATTGGCGGGCAACCCTGCATCATTTTACTTATCGAGCAAATGCCTATTTTGATGATTGCGAGCAGGAAGAGACCTTCATCAACTGGCGGCGCGATCATCGCGTTGTCATCGGCCATGATGTCTGGATCGGCCATGGCGCCACCATTTTGCCCGGGGTGACTATTGGTGATGGCGCCATCATTGGAGCAGGGGCCGTGGTTAGCCATGATGTGCCCGATTATATGATCGTCGGTGGCGTTCCTGCCAATCCAATTCGCTCGCGTTTCTCCCCTGAAATAGCAGAGGGACTCAAGGCGTTGGCCTGGTGGGATTGGCCTCATGAAGCCCTGCGCGTTGCGCTGGATGATTTTCGGAATCTGGAAGCAGAAGCCTTCATTGAAAAGTATAAAGATATGAAATTTCAATGATATAGAGGAAGAAATTAACACTGTAACAAGGTTACATTTTTTCTTTGTAAAACACAGCTTGTCATGAAACTGAAATGGTCAAGACAAGCATATGTCACATAAGATGCGTAATCCTTCGCGGGTTAGAGATTGAAACCCGAACCGAGAATTTGGCTTGCTCAATTCAAGCCGCGAAGGAGATACCAAATGTTGGAATTGACGAATGTGACACGCCGATTTGGCGCCAACACAGCTGTGGACGCGGTCACCGTCTCTATTCCACAAGGCCAGATGGTAGGCGTGATCGGACGATCCGGCGCAGGCAAATCGACCTTGCTGCGGATGATCAACCGCCTCATTGATCCCTCTGACGGTTCCATCAGTTTCGGCGACAAGCAGGTCTCCTCCATCAAGGGGCGAGAGCTGCGTGACTGGCAACGCGATTGCGCCATGATCTTTCAGCAGTTCAACCTTGTGCCGCGTCTTGATGTGTTGACCAATGTGCTGCTCGGGCGCCTCAATCATCGCAACACGATCCTCAATCTCCTCAATATATTTTCTGCCGAAGAACGGGCACAGGCCCTCATGGCGCTCGAACGCCTCGGCATCGAACAGACCGCGCTGCAGCGGGCAGGGACCTTGTCGGGTGGTCAGCAGCAGCGCGTAGCCATTGCCCGCGCCCTGATGCAGAGCCCCAAAGTCATTCTGGCTGATGAACCGATTGCCTCTCTTGATCCGCTCAACGCAAAAATCGTTATGGATAGCCTCAAGGATATCAATGAGCGCGACGGCATCACGGTCGTTACCAACCTGCACACGCTGGATACGGCGCGAACCTATTGCGAGCGCGTCATTGGCATGTTCCATGGCAAGGTTGTGTTTGATGGCCCTGCATCGGATTTGACCAGTGATGCGGTGAAAATGATTTACGGCTCGACAGCAGAAAACGAGATCTCCGAGGCCATCACCTCGACGTCAATCAAGGAATCCTCTGAAACGGAAAAGGCCCCGGCCATGTCGCTGGCCTCCGCAGAGATCGCCTCGCCGGCGTAAATGGCTCTGATTTGAAGACAACCAATCGATAATCCACTCAAAAGCTCACATTGAATGACGCCGGTAAAAACCGGTTGATATCTGGAGACGTCAAATGTTCAAGAAAATTGTTCTGGCCGCTGTTTCTGTGGCTGCTCTCGTTGCTGGTGCTGCTGCTCCTTCATTTGCTGCTGAAAAAGAATTCCGCATTGGTATCCTTGGCGGTGAAAACGAAGCCGACCGTCTGCGTAACTTCCAGTGCATGGTCGACAAACTGCCAGAAGCTCTGGGCGTTGAAAAAGTATCCCTGTTCCCATCTGCTGACTATGATGGCACCATTCAGGGCCTGCTCGGCGGCACGCTTGACTATGCCGAGCTGGGCGCTTCTGGCTATGCCAAAACCTACCTGACCAACCCGGATGCTGTTGAGCCAATCCTCACCACGGTACAGATGGACGGCTCCACCGGTTATCACTCTGTCATGGTGGCACGCAAAGATTCCGGCATGACCGATGTGAAGGACATGAAAGGCAAGAAACTCGGTTTTGCCGATCCTGACTCCACCTCAGGCTTCCTTGTTCCCTCCGTTACCCTGCCCGAAGCTGTTGGCGCTCCGGTCGAAGAATTCTTCGGTTCCACCGGCTTTGGCGGCGGCCATGAAAACCTCGTTCTCGAAGTTGTCAAAGGCACTTTTGATGCTGGCACCACCTGGGCTTCAGGCGTTGGCAAATTCGAAGACGGCTATTCCTCCGGCAACCTGCGCAAAATGGTCGACAAGGGCATTCTGGACATGAACGATCTGGTTCAGCTCTGGATTTCTCCGTTGATCCCGAACGGCCCGGTCGTTGTGCGCTCTACGCTTGATCCTGAAGTGAAAACCAAATTCAAAAACTTCATGATGAACATGCCTGAAGCCGATCCAGAGTGCTTCTCTGCCATTCAGGGCGGCAACTACAAAGGCTTCACCGAAGTCAATGTTGATTTCTACAAAGCCATCATCGCTGCTCGTAAAGCAAAGATCGGCTCATAATCGGGCTTTTGGTTCTTTGAATTGAAGCACGGATGACCCGGTCGCGCCGGGTCATTCTCTTTTCTCTCAGTCAAGGCAAACACGGCCAATTCTCTTGTCACTGACCTGAACATGAAGGGAAATCCCTTGCTGATGTTCAGTTCACTGACAATGGGACAGGGCGCTACGGAAGAAAGATGAAAGACATGAAACCACCCGTCGAAATGTCTCCTGCTTGCGCGGCAACAGAACGGCATTGGCAGGAACTCAGCCGCAACAGGCGCCGCTATACCCTTCTTTCCGTAGGCATTCTGCTTGTTGCGTTGTTCGGCTCACTCTGGTTTGCCAATGAGACCAACGCGGGCAAATTCTTCGATCGGCTTCCCTATTTCTTCGACTTTTTCGGCGA
This sequence comes from uncultured Cohaesibacter sp., assembly GCF_963678225.1. Lineage (NCBI taxonomy): Bacteria > Pseudomonadati > Pseudomonadota > Alphaproteobacteria > Hyphomicrobiales > Cohaesibacteraceae > Cohaesibacter > uncultured Cohaesibacter sp. The sequence goes on from NZ_OY782764.1 coordinate 3,199,463, forward strand.
TATGATCCCGCGCGACGGATGGGAAATCTGGCGTGCCCTGTTTGATTTGCCCTCGCCCTATTTTGACGGCAGCCTGAAGTTCAATTATCCCGATGGTCGGGTCTATCTCATCGGTTCGCTCTACATGCCCGAATATGTCTACAAGATGCTTGAGACGATCAATATCGCGATTTTCTCAACGCTTATTGGCTTTTTCCTAGGCTTTATTCTCTGCTTCCTTGCCGCAAGCAACCTGACGACGAAAAAATGGCTGCGCTTTGTCGTGCGGCGCATTCTTGAAATACTGCGTGCCTTCCCTGAAATCGTAATTGCCGGTTTCTTTGTGGCTGTGCTGACCATCGGGGCCGTACCTGCGATGATCGCGGTTGCGATCCATACCATCGGGTCACTGGGCAAGATGTTCTTCGAAGTGGTCGAGAATGCCGACATGAAGGCCGACGAGGGGCTTCAGGCGGTGGGCGCCAACTGGGTCGAGCGCGTCTGGTTCGGCATCGTGCCACAGGTACTGCCAAACTTCCTGTCCTATGCCTTGCTGCGGCTGGAAATCAATGTGCGCGCCTCCACCATCATTGGTGCTGTTGGCGGCGGCGGCATTGGCGAGGCGCTGCGTCTCTCCATCTCGCGTGGCCATGAAGCAAAGACGCTGGCAATCGTCCTGCTGCTCTTTGTCACGATCATCGCCATCGATCAGTTCTCTGCCTGGCTGCGCAAGAAGATTGTCGGCAATCAGGCCTTTGCCTTTGGCGCAAGCGCGTAACGGGAGACTTCACCATGAACACGATTGCTGCCTCACCCATGCAACCTGACATGCAAGAGATGATCGCGCGTTATCCGGCGGTCTTCAAACCGAGTTTTTTCAAGCGGTTCCGTGGTCTGATCATTTTTATCGCCGTGATCATCTATGCCTTTGTCGGCTCCAGCTTTCTGCATATCGGCAAGGTGATTTCCAACGGCAACTGGGATATCGCCGGTGCTTATCTGGCCGACTGGATCTCTTATGAAGCCAGGCCTGATATCAAGTTCGAAAGTGACTATCTCAGTATCGAATTCCCGCGTTTCTCCGCTCTAGGCAAGGATCCGCATCCTGACTGGATCGTCGAGTCCCAAGAAACTAAGGAGATCATGCCCGAGGTGGAACAGTATGAATCCGCCGCTCCCGCGCAGGCTTTCTCCTTTATGGCACCAGATGCACCAACGGCGGAAAAGCCCGCCGAGCCAGCCAAGCCAGCGTCAAGTTTCAGCTTCATGGCCGCGGATGCCCCCACGGCCGAGAACCCATCTGATGTCGGTGGAGCCCGTGAAGAGGCCAAGGCCGAAATCAAGACAGTGACCACCAAGGCCGAGGTCTCCATTGGCCCGGCCCATGTCACTGTCATACCGGGCTTGGTGACCATCACCAAGGGTGATGAGACATTGGTCATCGATGTGGAGCGGGACAAGGCTGTTCATCCGCGCGGCCAATTGCCCAGCTGGGCCCAGCAGAAATATGAAAATGAAAAGGTCGTCGCCCGTTTCGGTTTTGATGGTCGTGTCGAAGTGCAGGACTATAAGGTCAAGGTGCATCACCGCTTTCTGGGGTGGGAGAATTTCATCTTCGATACCAATTCGCCCTTCTGGAACAAGAGTACGTGGGAGGTGTTCAGCCTGATACTATCCGGCGACCGGATCGACCCGGAGCAATCCAACTTCATGCTGGCTATCGACAATATCCTCAATAATGGCGAGTGGCAGCATGGGGATGTCTGGCTCAAACTGATGCAGACCATAGTCATGGCCTTTGTCGGTACGCTCTTTGCTTCCATCATTGCCTTTCCCCTGTCGTTTCTTGCGGCTAGAAATGTCACGCCGAACCGCTTTCTCAATCAGCTCATCAAGCGTTTTTTCGACTTTCAGCGCTCGGTTGATATGCTCATCTGGGCTTTGTTTTTCACCCGCGCCTTCGGTCCGGGGCCGCTGGCTGGCATCTCGGCGATCTTCTTTACCGATACCGGCACCTTGGGCAAACTGAACGCGGAAACTCTCGAGAATATCGACGACAAGCAGCGCGAGGGGATCAAGTCGCTTGGAGCCAGCCCGGTGCTGGTGCAGCGTTATGGCGTTGTGCCGCAGGTGCTACCGGTGTTCCTGTCCCAGTCGCTCTATTTCTGGGAATCCAACACCCGCTCGGCCACGATCATCGGCGCGGTCGGCGCAGGTGGCATCGGCCTCAAGCTTTGGGAGGCCATGCGCACCAATCAGGATTGGGAGAATGTGTTTTACATGGTCATTCTCATTCTGATCGTGGTCTATGTGTTCGATACCATCTCCAACAAGCTGCGCACCAAGCTGACGAAGGGCTAGTTCGGCCTCTTCATCACCCGCAAGCAAACAACACGCGATTGGGGCAATCGGAAAATCGCCCCAATCGGCCTTCAGAGTCGCTTCTCTGATCCAATGTCCACCCTAAGGAAGATGTCCCGTGCCACGCTACGCCATATTTTTTGTTCCCCTCACAGAAGATCCTCTCAACAGCGCCGCTGCCGCTTGGCTGGGCAGGGATGTGTTCACCGGTGCGAGCGTGGTGCGCCCTTCGCTGGTGGATGGCATAGGCCTTGAGCAATTCGACGCACTGACCGCATCGGCTCGGCGTTACGGCTTCCACGGCACACTCAAGGCTCCGTTCGCGCTGGCCGAGGGCAAAAGCATCAACGAGCTGGAAAAAGAGTTGGAGGCCTATTGCAAGACGCTGAAGCCCTTCACCTTACCCAGATTTGAGGTTGGCCAACTGGGGGCTTTCTTTGCCCTGCGCCCCAGCGAGCCTTCCGAGCCGCTCAAGAGACTTGCTTCCAATCTTGTGCAGGATTTTGACGCCTTTCGTGCGCCTCTTGAAGAAAAAGACATTGTCCGCCGCAATCCCGATAAGCTGACAAAAAGTCAGCGCGACAATCTGTTTTCATGGGGTTACCCCTACATATTCGATGATTTCCGCTTTCACATGACCCTCACCAATCCTGTGCCCGATGCCCTTGCGCCCGCATTCCACTCTGCGCTCGTGGCGCATTTTGCCTCCCATATCGAAGAGCCAAGGCAAGTGCTCTCGCTGGCACTGTATGAAGAACCGGAGCAGGGCGGCTTCTTCACGGTTCGACGACAAATACGGATTGGCTAGATCCGTCGCAGGTTTGCTGCCAAAGGAATTTTGCAAATGAAGAACGAATTGCTTTTGAAGAATGCCACGATCGTCATGCGCGACGAGATCGTCAAAGGGTCCGTGCATGTCAAGGAAGGCATGATTGATGATATCGCCGAAGGGGCGCTGAGCGCTGCTCTGGACAAGACCGCAGAAGATCTGGAAGGCGACTTTCTGCTGCCCGGTTTCGTCGAATTGCACACGGATCACGTCGAGGGCCATTATGCCCCACGCCCGAAAGTGCGCTGGAGTGCCATGGCGGCCGTGCTCTCTCATGATGCACAAATCGCAACATCCGGGATCACCACGGTGTTTGATGCCTTGCGCGTTGGCATCGATCATGATGCCGATCTTTCCTATGACGACATGAAGACAATGGCAGATGCCTTTCAACGTGGCGTGGAAGAAGACACCTTGAGGGCGGACCACTTCATCCATTTGCGCTGTGAAGTCTCTGCCGATGATTGTCTGACCGCTTTCCATCAGTTTGACAAATATGACCTGATCAAGCTGGTCTCCGTTATGGACCACGCACCCGGTCAACGCCAGTTTGTCGATATCGAGCAATATGCCGTATATTACAAAGGCAAACTGAAGATGTCCGATCAGGACTTCCGAGAGATGTGCGAGCGGCGCTTGGCCGCTTCCAAGCGCAATTCTGATCGCCATCGCACGGAAATCGCCGATATTTGTCGTGAGCGCGGCGTTATTCTGGCCTCCCATGATGATGCAACCATCGCACATGTGGAAGAGTCTGTGCGCCATGATGTGCATGTGGCAGAGTTCCCCACCACGATTGAGGCCGCCAAGGCTTCCCATCAGGCCGGGCTTGCCGTATTGATGGGCGCGCCCAATATCGTGCGCGGCGGCTCTCACTCGGGAAACATCGCTGCAAGCGATCTGGTCGATCTGGGTGTGCTCGATATTCTGTCTTCGGACTATATTCCGTTCTCACTGGTTCAAGCTGTGTTCCGTTTGGCCGATCAGGACAAGAAGCTGAGCCTGCCCGAGGCAGTCCGTCTTATCTCCGATACGCCCGCCAAGGCTGTGGGGCTTGATGATCGTGGGGCACTTGAAGTTGGCAAGCGGGCCGATATGGTGCGCGTGAAAAAGTCGAGAAACACGCCTGTCATCCGCCAGGTCTGGCGCACGGGATCAAGAGTTGCTTGAGCGAAATATGGTCAGCGAGACGAATAAGATATGGGGGAGTGGCAATGGTGATCCAAGATAGCAAAGAGGTGACCACTCATTCTGCTGGCGCTCTCGTTCTACTCGTGGGCCCGAGTGGCTCGGGCAAAGACAGCCTTCTGGCCTATGCGCGCGAAAAGCTTCTGGATGATCTCCGTATTCTTTTTGTACGACGTTGCATCACCCGTAAGGATGGAGATCCGAGCGAAGATCACGAGAGCATGAGTGTTGCCGAATTCCAAAAGGCCGAATTGCAGGGACGCTTCGTTATCTCGTGGGGCGCTCATGGTCTCTATTATGGCCTGCCAGTCTCGTTACTCGACCATATGGCTGCCGGTGGCGTTGCCATCGCCAATGGATCTCGCAAGACCATTCCGATCTTGAAAGAGCAATTCCAGCAGCTAAGGGTAATCAACCTTACCGTTGAACCCTCAATCCTTGCCCAGCGACTTGCACAACGGGGCCGGGAGAGTGCTGAAGAAATTGAAAGAAGGCTGGCACGAACAGCAGAGCTATCCAAGGATCCGCTCTTTGGTGATGAGACCACGCATCTGGATAATTCCGGCCCACTGTACATTGCAGGCGATGCCTTTGTCGCAATGGTCAAGCGTCTGGCCAACGCACAGATCGTTTAATCCTGCCCCTGCATGGAGTGCCGTGGAGCTGGAGCCATTGTAAAATGTTGGCAGATCGCGTCCCTTATTGTTTCAGCATTATCGAGTGCGCGCAGCATTATCGGGCCCATAGGACGATCAGTATCGCGCCTGTTCTTGTGTTCAAACAGCAATTCAAGGTCATGCACCAACCCGTTGGGCTTAAGGGACGCACGTGACAGCCAGTAGTCGTCCTTTTGCACCAAAAGCCTGTCCGAGCCTCCCGGCAGGATAATAAGCTTCTTGTCGGTTAGAATATAGCGAACCTGTCTGGCTGCGAAAGGCGGTGCTTTCAGTTGGAAATAGCTGCGTGCCAAATGGAGCCATGCATAGCCCGTAATCCAGAAAGCAATCGCCATGAGGGCGATGGCAATCGGACGGTCCGGTGAGCCATCTTTGAGGGACGGGTGTTTGAGAATAAGAAAAACAGAACAGACGCTGGTTACAAATGTGACTACCAGCATGATGCGAAACCAAATCCTGTGGCGTTGTGGGCGTTCGGCAAGGTCCCAGTTGGGAGAGGCCAGCCATTCTATGCGATCATCCCCAATCAGTGATCCGATAACCGGGTCTCCCTTCGACAGTCTATTCATTCTTTCACTCGTTTGGCCCGGCTCATTCTTGAGGCTTGGCAGATCAATAGACGTTGAAATTACCGTAGACGGAATTTCGTGCGGCACAAAACGGGATGGACATCAGTTACGATTTCTCATCACTTTGAATTGTTATAAGAACTACCATTTTTGTTCGTCAAAGACCACAAACTGATGCGATTAATGCTAATATTCATATTTAATATGCAGAAATAATTTAGAGATGATCTAATGTTGATGCTGTATCTTATTGAGGCGTTGCTGATTGGTTGGCAGTTGCAATAAGCAACAAATAGGAACACTGCCAGAATGGCTCCTTCGGTCCCTTTCCATTCCACACACTCAGTCATAGAAAAGCCCTGAAGCAATACTGCATCAGGGCTCTTGATCTTGTTTGATCGGTCGGAACAGGCCTTAGAGGCCCTTGATCATGCCGCCATCAACGCGGAGCATGGAGCCGGTAACAAAGCTAGCCTGTTCCGAGCAAAGGAAGGTAACCACGGCACCGAATTCTTCTGGTTTGCCATATCGGCCTGCTGGAATGGTCGCGCGCGATGCTGCCTTGACTGCTTCCACATCCTGTCCGGATTTCTTGGCCTTACCAGCATCAAGCTCAGCCAGACGATCAGTTGCGATGCGGCCTGGCAGCACCATGTTGACGGTGATACCTGCAGAGGCCACTTCGCTAGCCAAGGTTTTGGACCAGCCCGCGATTGCGCCGCGGACACCGTTGGAAAGAGCAAGATTCGGGATCGGATTGACGATGCCGGACGAGCCAATGGTCACCACACGGCCCCAACCTTTTTCGCTCATGGCTTCCAGCGCCTTGTCGGTAATGGCGAACATCGGTGTCGCCATGGCGTTGAAGGCAGCCTGCCAGGAGGCTATGCTCTGACCCTTGGCGGGACCCGCAGCCGGACCGCCACAGTTATTGACGAGAATATCGACGGGTTCCTTGTCCAACTTGGCAATGATGGCATCGACCGAGGTTGCGTCCGTCAGATCAAGCGCAACGGTGCTCACCTTGTCTTTCAGTGCGTCTGGCAAACCCTGAGGCAAAGCACCCGAGCGAGAGGCCGCGATGACATCCGCGCCTTCTTGTGCCAGCAAAATGGCAGAGGCTGCCCCCAATCCACGACTTGCACCCAGTACGAGCGCGCGTTTTCCTTTAAGACCGAAATCCATCAGCCAAGCTCCTTCAATCTTTTTTCCTGCCGAGCGATAATACGATCCACTTCGGCTTTTGCTGCGGCCGTCAAGCCCTTGCCCGGTTTGCGCATGGCTTCCGAGGCTATGACGCCGCGTTTCTGCAACACATATTTACGTACAGCAAGCCCAAGCCCGGGCTGTTGTTCGTAGCATACCAGAGGCAGATAGGCATCATAGATGTCTTGTGCACGGTCTATGTCGCCTTTTTCCGCATAGGCAACCACATCTCTGAGCATTTCGATATAGGCAAAACCGGTCATAGCACCATTGGCACCGCGTGCCATGGCTTCCGGCAAGAAGAGGGCGCCATTGCCGCAGAGAATAGAAATTGGACGGCGTCCGCCTTTCTCAGCTTCCCGCACGGCGGTAACCTTCTCCAGACCCGGCCAGTCTTCATGCTTGAGCATGACGATCTGTTCATTCTGCGCAAGTATGGTGTCGAGCGTATCGGTCGAGATGTTCACACCCGTGGTGAGCGGAAAGTCCTGCAGAACAACCGGCACCCCGGCGCCTGCGGCCTCGCAGGCATTGCCATAATAGGCAATGATCTGTTCATTTGTTTTTAGGTTCCCCGGAGGAGCTATCATGACGCCCGCTGCGCCCAGATCCATGGCCTTTTTTGACAATTCTGCGACGGCTGCAAGGCCGGGGGCGGAAACTCCGACCACAATGGGCGCACCATTGGCGCGTTTGATCACGCGCTCGGCGATGGTAACGGCCTCGGCCTGTGTCATCTTGGGGGCTTCCCCCATCATGCCCAGTACGGTGATGCCGGTTGAGCCTTTTTCGAGGTAAAAGTCGGTCGCGCGATCCAGACTATCGAAGTCGATGGCGCCCTGATCATCGAATGGTGTGACCGAAATGGCGAAGACACCCTTGGTGTCACTGCTAAGAAGCGTCATGTTTCTTCCTTTCTGACCATTATTTGACAAAGAGTTTGCGGGGGAAATTGGTCAGTCTTTCATAGCCCGTTTCCGTGATGGCGATGGTTTCGGACATGCCGTAGCCGCTTGCCAGAAGATAGGTGTGGAAGGTCTGGCCTGGTTCGAATTTCCATGTGCAGCTTGGCTCTGCCTCAAGGGGTTCGCCGCCATTTGGCTGCAACAGAAGGCCGACCGAATAGAAGGTCTTGTTGGTATAGGTTTCGCGCAGGCCAGCAGAAAGAATGCCGTCGCGGTAGATGCTGTCTGGCACTGTTGCTGCCACACCCGGACGCACTTCCGCAAGAGCGGCGTCCTGAATGGCGATCAGTTTCTCTACGATGGCGTGATCATTATCCTTCGCCGGTGCGATACGGATTGGGCGCATGAAGCGGGCATGATAGTGATGTACGTTCGGCGTCACCTCGATCTGCACGATGTCGCCCTCTTCAAGAACACGGTCGGAATAACCGCCGTGCAGATGGAAGGCGCGTTCACCTGAGGACATCACACCGGGGCCGGGAAGATCGGAACCAGCACGGATCATCGCTGCGCAAATTTGGGCGGCCATTTCACGCTCGGAAACGCCAACTTCAGAAGAGTCGATGGCGGCCTGCATGCCCGCTTCAGCCGCCTTGGCTGCAAGGCGCTGATAGGAGATCTCGGCAGGGGATTTGATGAGGCGCATGGTCGGGGCTAAAGCGCTTTCGTCCTGCCAGGTGACACCCGGCAGAGCGGAATTGAGATAGTCGAACCGCCCCGCAGACAAAGGCCATGCTGAAAGCTCGATGCCAAGTTTGGCAGTTGCGCCCATGCGGCTCTTGATCGCGTCTGCGGCCACCTTCATGCGGTCGTCACTGTCGGTCCACATCACGCGGTCAGCGAAGACACAAGTGGTGTCGAGATAATATTCTTCAACATCACGACAAAAGAGCGTTGGCTCGCCTTCTGCCGGGATGATGGCAAATTGCAGCGTGCCATAGGCGCGTGTGAAATAGCCGGTTATCCATGTGACCGTTTCCGGCAAGAAAGCAATGAGACCGTCCAGATCGCGCTTCTTCAATTCAGCTTGGACGCGTGCAAGACGGGCGAGATATTCCTCGCGTTCGAACCAATAGGCAGGTGTAGGCATTTGAAATCTCCTTGAGAGGGCCAAAACCGGAGGGCGCGCCACCGGTATCAGGTCTCAAATTCAGCGATGAAGGCCCCAGTCAGAACAGGGCAAAACAATTTCCCAGTTGGCCTGAAGGGTCAGCCGTTCAGAACGAGTTCGGTAAAGCGGGTCAGCATGGTCTTGGCTTCATCGGCTTCATGAGCCGAAGCCTTCAGCTCTTGGATGTCAGCCCCGTCCAGCTCCATGCGCTCGCGGTTCTGTTCAAACCAAATCGGCGCTTGCGCAAGGGTCACTTCCGGATGGCCCTGGATGCCCCAGATATCCTCGTCCTTATAGCGCCAGACATGGTTGGCGCAATCGTCCGAATAAGCCAGAATGGTCATGTCCGGATGGGCGCCGAGCACTTCGTCATTGTGCCAGACAAACATATGGACAGTCTCATGCAGATCCTTTGCGATTTTGTCGGTGCGGGCCGCTTCGGTGACAGGTAAATCCTTGTAACCGATCTCGCAGCTGCTGCGGCGGAAGACCTGATCCTTGCCACAAAGGGCCGACGCCAGAATCTGATGACCAAAACAAACACCAAGCATCGGAATCTTCAGTTCGGCCGCTTTACGGATCAAATCATGTTCGCGATGGATGAAGTCGATATCCTCATAGGCACCATGGGGGCTGCCAGAAAGAAAGATCCCGTCATAGCCATCCAGTGATTGCGGAAACTGGCCGTCATAGGCCCAGAAGCGATCAACATTGAGGCCCCAAGTTTCGAATCTCTCGTCAAGTTTGGCAACCGACTGCAAGGAGCGGCCATTGCCCAGATATAGAAGACGTTTCCCCATTGTAAGGGCATTCCTTGTTGTTGGGGCGGGCCCTGCTCATAACCAGCAGGGCCTCGCTTGAAAGCGGGAAGGGGATCAGCGGCGGAACAGCTCGACCGGCAAATCGGAAAAGACCTCGGGCTCGCCTGTTTCGCGAATGACGAAGGTCTGCCCTATGCCTGCCACAAGACCGGTGTCGGTGTCAGGAATCATGATATGCACGAAGAACACCATGCCTGGCTGCATCACAAGCGGGTTGCCCGAATAGATCATCGGCGGCACATCCATCCATGTCGGCTTGAAGGTGCAGCCAAGGGCATAGCCACAGGCCGCATAGCGGGCCTTGGCAAAGCCGCCTTTGTCCAAAACGCGCCGATGGATATCATCAAGGGTACCCAATTCGCGACCGGGTAGGGCATTCGCCTTGATCTCTTCGATGGCATCGCGGGCAATGCCCATCTGGCGCTCCTGACGTGGGTCGACCGGGCCAACAGTGAGGGTGCTCTCGATGCAGACATGGTAGCGACAGTGAGAGCCGGCCAATTCCACCAGCACCTGATCCTGATCTTCAACCGTGTGAGCAATCCCGGAGCTACGGCCAAACAGGGCCGCTGCACCTGCATTGACCATAGGGCCACCAGAGGGCATGTCCCCACCAAGGGAGAGCATGGCATCGGCAGCCGCACCAACAAGGGCGCTATCAGGTATGCCGGGTTTGACGCGTTCAATAGTGGCTCGTACAGCAGCATCGGCAAGTTTGCCAGCGATGCGGGTGTGGGCTAGTTCCGCTTCGGACTTGACCAGACGCAAGCCGCGAATGATCCACGAGCCATCAGCGGTTTCGCAGAACCCTTCCAAAGCGGCATCAACTGTGCGTCCGTTAAAGGCGGTGAGGCCGTAGGTCGCATATTCAATGCCGACCTTTTTGCCCTTTAAACCCTTCTCTTCAAGAATGGCCCGTAAATCCATGGCTGGATTCGCGTCTTCCGCATTGAGCCAGATGCGTACTTCGTCATAAAGAGAGGCCACTTCGGCCTGCCGTTTGTCTGGTGTGCGGGTCAGAACGACGGTGGAGCTTTCGTCGGCGGTAATCACTCCGGCCTGAAAGAACACATAACCAGCCGTATCAAAGCCGGTCAGCCAGTAATGGCTTTCCTGCGCAAAGACCAACAGGGCATCAAGACCTTCCTCGCGCATCCGTTTGCGGGTCGCCGCAAGACGGGCAGCATATTCCTCGGGCGGAAATCTCAGCAGGACGTCCCGTCCGCCGGGTGTTTGGGCGGCATATTCTTTCGGAACAAACATCTCAGTCACTTGACTTACTCCATCTCACAAATATCAGCCATGGTCATCAGATAGACGCGGATCATGTCGAGATATTCATCGATCTCAACGCGTTCATCCGGCATGGTGTTGTATTTCCCGCCCGGTCCACAAACGACACCTTCCATGCCGCCGACGGCCCAGAGATGTCCGGCATCGGTGCCGAAATAGGCTGGTGGGGCGATGGCGCCGGTGGGCTGGTCTTTTCCGCGCACGGCCTTGTAGGCAGTATTGAGCGCGGTGACGATGCGCGCGTCTTTGGCCACTTCAAAGGCTGGCATGGTTGGCTGACCCTTCCGGGTTTCTGGCGTCACGGTTGCCTTGAGGCCGGGGAAGCGGGTTTCCAGCTCATCAAGTTTCTTGCGCATGTCATTGACGGCATTCTCGCGCGTCTGGCCGGGGCCATAGCGGCCAGACCCCTTGATGCGGACATAATCGGCCACCTGCGGCGGGCGCCACTCATGCAGCTCTTTACCGAGCGCACCATGCACAACCCCGACATGAACCCGGTTCACCGAGCGATGCTCTTCTGAAGGGGCGTCCGAGAAAGTCATCTCGTTGAGTTCGGGGATGAGGGCGCAGGCTGCCATGATGGCATCGACACCGGCTTCTCGTTTGGAAAGATGGCGCGTGATGCCTTCCAGCTCGATGGTAAAAGTGAAGGCCGCTGCATGCATGGTAATGGCTTGCAGATCGGAAGGTTCTGAATTGATGAAATAGTCAGCGCGCAGGCCGGAGTTGACTGCAGCCAGAGTGCCCACACCTCCTTGCAATTCACCGATCACATAGGTGAGGATCACATCGCCCTTGAGGCGTTTGCCATTGTCGATCAATGTCTTGACGGCACAGAGCGAGGCCATGTCACCGGCCTTCATGTTGGAAACGCCAATGCCATAGATGAACTCGTCATCAACGAGCCCGCCCCATGGATCTACGGTCCAGCCTTCCGTCACAGGGTTGGTGTCCAGATGTCCGTTGAACAAAAGGCTCTTACCGCCGCCGGTGCCGCGCCAACGCCCGATGGCGTTGACGCGATCGCCCACCACAGGCATCAATTCCACTTCCAGCCCCATTTTTTCCATGATGGAGGCCACATGCTCGGCCAGCTTCCGCTCGCCTTCAGTTTCCGAATAGCTTTTGTGGCTGACCACATCAGAGAGGATATCAAGGCATTCGGTCCGATTGAGATTCTTTGCCAGATCCAGTGCTTCAGACATTTTTTTGCTCCGTTTCATTTACGCCGAGCGAAACCTGAACGGGAACAGCGTCGAGTAGGGCTCTGGTGTAGGCATGACGATCCACCGCATCTGCATCTTCGCGGTCGAACAGATCAACCAGCTTGCCATGCTGCATCACCGCAATGCGATGGGCGATCTGGCGGATCAGATTGAGATCGTGGGTGATGAAGACGCAGGCGGTGCCCGTGTCTTTCTGAAGGTTGACAAGCAGCTCCGTCACCGAAGCCTGCACGGAAACGTCCAGCGCTGCGGTCACCTCATCGCATATCACCAGATCCGGCTCGGCGGCAAAGGCCCGAGCAATGGCGACCCGCTGCTTTTCACCACCGGAAAGTTGGTGAGGATAGCGATCAGCATATTCGGCAGGCAGGCGTACCAGTTCCAGCAGTTCCTTGATCCGGCCCTTGACCTGATCGCTTGGGACCACATCGTAAAGATGCAGAGGGCGTGAGAGGATGGTGCCGATTGTCTGGCGTGGATTGAGCGATGCGTCCGGATGCTGGAATACGATCTGCACCTTGCGGCGGTAATCGCGGGAGATTTGCTTGCGGCCAGAGACTTCGATATCGCCGAATTTGACCTTGCCGGTGAAGTCATTAAGACCCGTCAGGGCCTTGGCGATGGTGGATTTGCCCGACCCACTTTCCCCGACAATGCCCAAAAGCTCGCCGGGACGTACGCTGAGGGATACATCCTTGGCTCCCCAGAAAATCTCGCTCTCATCTGGTTTGACCTTGAACACTTTCTCCTTGAAGGAGAGGGGGGAGTAACGCACACTAACCGCATCAAGCGAAAGCAATGGCTCTTTGGTTTCCGGCTTCTTGACGCCCAGCCAACGATCAGGATGCGGAACCGCACTGATAAGGCGTTTGGTGTAGCTATCCTGCGGATTGTTGAACACTTCATCGACCGGCCCATGCTCAACGAGATCTCCATGATGCAGAACCGAGACTTGATCAGCGATGCGCGAAACGAGTCCCAGATCATGGGAAATATAGAGAGCTGAAACGTGTGTTTCTTCACGCAGACGGTTGAACAGGTCAAGGATCTGCCGGGCCGTCAGAATATCGAGCGCCGTGGTTGGTTCATCGAAGATGATCAGTTCCGGTTCACAGGCAAAGGCGGTCGCAATGACGACACGCTGCTTTTCGCCTCCCGATGCTTCATGTGGATAGCGGCTGAGCATTTCTTTGGGGCGGGTGATGCCGGTGCGCGCAAGGGCGGCTTCGGCTTCTGTGCGGGCCTGTTGCTTGGTCAAGCCGCGATGGGCCATGAGCACTTCGGTTATCTGATCACCAATGCGCATGGTCGGATTGAGCGAGGTGGAAGGATCCTGAAAGACCATCGAAATGCGCTGGCCGCGAATATCGATCATCTGGCGCGGTGACATTTCGAGCAATTCCTGCCCGGCGAGCCGGATCGCGCCATGCTTCTCAATGGCATTGTCCGGCAAATAACGCATGATGGACCAGGCCATCGAGGATTTTCCCGAGCCACTCTCGCCCACGAGGCCGTGGGTTTCTCCAGGAGCAATCTCCAGATTGATATTGTTGAGCGCTTTGACCGGTCCGTTGCTGGTGGCATAGGAAAGGGAGTAGTTGCGAATGGCAAGGCGCGGTGCCTTGGCATCGAACGGGACAGCCTTGTCCTTTACCGGCGGATGGGTGTTGACATGTGTGGCTGACATCAATGGCTCCTGCGGGGGTCAAGGCTGTCGCGCAAGGCATCGCCAAACAGGTTGAAACCGAGCGCGGACATGGCAATGAAAATGCCGGGTATAGCCACGCACCATGGATTGCGGAACATGAACTGGCGTGCTTCGGCAACCATCAGGCCCCATTCCGTGCTGGGAGGCTGGGCGCCAAGGCCCAGAAAGCCGAGGGTTGCGCCGATCATGATGGCAAAAGATACGCGAATGGTGGATTCCACGATGATGGGGCCAAGCGCGTTGGGCAGCACTTCACGCACCACGATATATATGCCGGATTCACCGCGCGCGACGGCTGCTCGCACATAATCGCGTGTGCGGACCGAAAGCACGGCGCTGCGCGAAATGCGGGCCATGCCGGGCGCAAAGGCCACGGCAACTGCCAGCATGGCTTGTCCCATGCCGCCGCCAAGGACCGTAACAATCAGCAGGGTGAAGAGCAATTCGGGAACCGCGAGCAGCCCGTCGAGAATGCGCATGATGGCATTGTCGATCCAGCCGCCAGCCACACCGGCTATCACGCCGATAATAGCCCCGATGCTCACGCCAAGCAGCGTGGCAAATACACCGAACAGCACCGTCGTTGGGGCGCCATTCAGAATGCGCGACAGCAGATCTCGCCCGAACTGATCCGTACCCAGAAGATGGGTAAAGGATGGGCCCTGAAGCCGGTTCAAGGCATCGAAGGCCTGCGGGTCATAGGGCGCAAGCCACGGACCGGCGATGGCAATGGCTGCTGTGAACAACAACAGAAAGATGCCAACGAGCGCGTTGGGGGCCAGAAAGCTTTTAGGCATAACGAACCCTCGGATCTAGTATGGCGATGATCACGTCCGACAGGAAGTTGGACAGCGCATAGACAGTGGCGAGCAGAAGCGTAACAGCCTGAATGACGGGCAAATCCCTGTTCTCCAGAGCGTAGATCAAAAGGCGCCCCAATCCCGGCCATGCAAAGATCTCTTCAACGACGATAATGCCGCCCAGCAGATAGCCGATATCAAGTGAGATAACGGCAACAGCCGGAGCCAGAGAGTTTGGCAGGGCATGACGCCAGATCACCCGCTTTTCGGTGAGGCCCTTAAGGCGAGCTGCGCGGACAAAGTCCGAGGACAGCACTTCGGACATCTCCGAGCGTACTTGGCGGGAGATATGCGCCATCAGCACCAGACCGAGTGTTACGGCTGGCAGGACGACGTGAGAGAAGAAACCCGGTATGCTTTCCCACGGGGCCGTGAAGCCACCGGCAGGGAAGATTCCGGTTTTGGGCGCGGCAAAAACCACCAGCAACAGGGTTGCCGTTACAAATTCGGGTAAGGCCGAGCCCATATAGCTGAAGACAGCCAGAAGCAGATCCATGAGCTTGCCGCGGCTGACCGCAGCGATAGCGCCAAGGGGAATGGCAATGATGGTGACCAGCACAAGCGCTGTGCCTGCCAGAACGGCGGAATTGACGAAAGCTTCGCCAACAACGTCAGAAACTGGCAGGGACAGACGCAATGACATGCCAAAGTCGCCGTGAATGACGCCGCTCACCCAACCCGAATACTGCATGTACCAGGGAAGGTCGAGATGAAGCTGCTTCTCCAACGCCGCCACTGCATCAGGCGTAGCATATTCGCCCAAAATCATGATGGCGGCGTTGCCCGGAAGCACCGCCGTAATCGCGAAAACCGCGAAAGTGACGATGACCAGTACAAGGAGAATGGACAGCAATCGGCGGAATAGATATCCGATTGTCATGTCAGTTTATTCTCAGGCTTCCTGGTCCAACCAAACATTTTCAAAGTAGAAATAGCGGTTGATCGGAGCCAGATTATAGTCTTCGGTCTTTTCGTTCGATGCCGTCAGCAGGTCTTCCCAGAACGGAATGATGTAGACCTGATCGTCCAGGAGCATCTGCTGAGCCTTTGCGTAGATTTCTTCACGCTTGGCAGGATCGAGTGTTGCACGGCCTTCATCGACCAGAGCATCGAACTCTTTGTTCTTCCATGCAGAATCCTCATAGGATGCATCGGAGGTCAGCAGAAGGCGGAAGGCTGCGTCAGCGGTTGCCTGCATGCCCCAATACCCGATATAGAAGTCGCCTTTCATCCATACGTTCGCCAGATAGGTATCATGCGGCATGGTTTCGACTTCAATGTCAAAGCCTGCTGGCAGAGCCATCTGTTTGATGGCAACGGCGACCTGCGCACGAATGGCCGGACGGTTGGACGCAACCATGGTGACCTTGAGGCCATCCGGATAGCCAGCTTCAGCCAGTAAAGCCTTGGCAGCTGCCGGATCGTAAGGCACTTCCGGAGAATCGATCACATACTGATATTCAGGCGACAGGATATTATCGTGAGCCGGACGGCCAAGGCCTTCCAGAATGACATCAACCAGCATCTGGCGGTCAACGGACATGGCCAGGGCCTTACGAACTCGTACATCGCTCCAAGGCTTGGCGTCGTGACGCATGACCACGTTGACGAAACGGCCTGATGGGATGCGTTTTGCTTCGATACCAGCGGAACCGGCGATGCGTTCATAGTCTGCCTGCTGAACCGTCAGCATGACGTCCATCTGACCGTTGAGGAAGTTGGCGGTTTCTGCTGCAAGGTCAGGGAAGAGGTGCATTTCGACCGCTTCAAGGTAAGGCTTGCCAGCAATGAAGTAATTTTCATTTTTGACCAAACGCACCATCTGCGCGCTGTCATAGGTTTCCAGCTTGAAGGGTCCGGTGCCGTTGACGGTGGTTTCCAGCGTTGCCGGATCCGCTTCCAGCGCCTTGCGCGACACAATACGGGCGTTGGCATGAGCGGTTGCCGTTGGCAAGTCGGCGAAGGGAGAGTTGAGCTTGAAGATGACGGTAAGGTCGTCAGCGGCTTCAACACTATCGATCATGGTCAGGACAGAACGGGCAGAGGCTGGACGGTCAGGATCCAGAATAGCTTCGTAAGTGGCGACAACGTCATCAGCGGTCAGCGCTGAACCATCATGGAAGGTGACGCCTTCACGCAGTTTGAAGGTAAAGACCGTTGCGCCTTCGCTGCCTTCCCAGCTTTCCGCCAGATCAGCCATTGGCTTGTTGTCAACGCCAATGCGGGTCAGGCCGGAATAAAGCATGTCGAGACATGGATATTCGGCGGGACCGGACAGGGTCAGCGGGTTCAGTGTTGCAATACGCGTAGAGTGGCTGACCTTGAGAACGCCACCGGCTTTTGGTTCTGCGGCAGAAGCAAGACCGATACCGGTCATCGGGATAAGACCTGCTGCGGCCATACCCAGCATGACGCCACGGCGGGAAATCGTAAATTTGCTCATTTTACCCTCATGAGGTTGATTGCTAGTTCGTGTTTGTTTTGGATATGTGATTGGTGAAATGTTGTTATTTGGTCTTTTTGGAAGAGGCCGCTTGTCAGGTGATCACGGTCAGATCATCCGGCAATGCGGTCAGTACTTCAGGGGCCCCCTCTGTGATGAGCAGAGTGTGGCCGACGCCCATGGCAAGTCCGGTGTCGCTGTCACCATTCATGACATGGTAAAAGAGGGTCATGCCCGGCTGGCACTGTGTCGTGTTGCCCGAATAGATCATCGGCGGAACATCCATGCTGGTAGGGGCATAGGTGCAGCCAACCGAATAACCGGTGGCACCATAGCGGGCGCGTTTATATCCGCCTCTGTCCAGACCATCGGCATAAAGATCGAAAATCTCGCCTAGAGTTGTGCCGGGGCGGGCAACTTCGGTCATCCTGTGCAGGGTTTCCATGCCAACATCATACATCTTGCGATGGGCATCAGAGACTTCGCCGAACAGGATTGTCCATTCGGTTTTTACATTGTAGTGCCGATAGGCGACCGGATATTCGACCAGCACCTGATCCTGATTTTCAATCCGGCGTGGATCGGAAACGCCTCGGCCATAAACGGCGCGATTGCCCGAATTGAAGATCGGGGCATTGGGGGGCATATCCGCGCCCTGCCCAAGAATAGACGTCAGATAGGCGGCTTTCAGATCGCTATCAAGAACGCCGGGTTTGGCTGCATTGATAACGGCAAGAAGCGAATTATCGAGAATCTCGGCGGCCTTCTTCGTATAGGCGATTTCTGCGGGGGATTTGATCAGGCGGAGTCGGCGAATCAGATGGTCGTCATTTTGCAATGTGCACCAGCCTTCCAGTGCGTTTTGCACACGCCAAAGATTCCATCCTGTCAAGCCGTGGGTGTTGAGCTCGATGGCGACATTTTTGCCTTCCAGACCAAGTTCGGCGAGGATGACTTTGAGATCTTGAGCCGGATCGGCTTCTTCTGAATCCCACCAGATCCGAATGTCGGAAATCGTGCTGGTTTGTCTGGCTTGGACAAGATCCGGGCGGCGGGTGAGGAGGATGGGCTCGCGGCCATCTGCGGGGACGACAAGGCACTGGAAAAAGACAAAACCGCCGGTATCAAAACCGGTTAGCCAATACATGCTCTCCTGAGCAAATACCAGCATCGCTTCGCAACCCGCTTCACCAATCTTCTGGCACAGACGATTGTGGCGGGTTTCATGCTCCTCTCTGGAGAAGGGGAGGCTTGGTTGAACGAGGCTATCCACGAGTGGTTCGTCCTTTTTCGATCGTTGCGTTGCATTCAGCTTAAAGTATGGTATACCAAAGGTCAACCACATGAATTCATATTGTCTCTCAATAAAATACATGCAGTATTTTCTGCTGTTTGAATTGTGAGGTTGGGATGAGTATAAGGAGAGTGGTATAGGCTCATCCCTGCCGATAAACGGCATCTGGACGTGACTTGTGGAACTAGAAGAGCGAGAAAAGTATGCTGATCGAGACCAGTAAGCGGCTGGCCCAACAGGCTTATGAAAAGATCCTGGAACTCATTCTCTCAGGAGAAGCCGAGCCGGGGGAAATGTTGACCGAGCGTCGGCTGGCCGAAACGCTGGATATGTCGCGCACTCCCATCCGGGATGCTCTGTTGATGCTTGAAAGCGAAGGGCTTTTGAAGCGTCATGGCAGTCGCGGACTGCAGGTCAAGCAAATGCGCATCGAGGATTATATGGAAGTGCTCCAGATCCGCCTGCTGCTTGAGCCCGAAGCGGCGCGTCTTGCTGCCGGGCATTTGTCTGCGGAGACGATTTCGGACCTGCGCAAGCGTTTGCATGACCTGATTGATGGTGCAGAAAAAGGGGCAACTCGACCTGATCGTGAGGCTGTGCGAGCGGTTGATGATGGCCTGCATGGAGCGATCGCCAACATGGCCGGAAATGCGCATCTCGCACAAATTATCCACTCTCTTAGACGTCAAACCCAGATTTTCGATCTGCGCAGCATTCCCGAGCGCCTGACATCGACCTGTCAGGAACATTTGGCCCTCATTGATCTTTTGGAACAAGGCAAAAGCGAAGAGGCAGCGGAAGCGATGCGTGAGCATCTCGACCATGTTCGCGCAAGTATAATACGGAGACTTACACCGCAATGACATCGCACTCGGAGGGCGCTGTCGCGCTCGAATTGGAAGGGCGCAACTCACCGCCAGCCGATCTAGCCCTTGCTCGGAAACTGTTCGATGAATTGGAGCTGCGCACCAGCAATGCTTTTGGCTTTACGCGTCCATCCTTCGGGCTTGGCGAACAGATTGCCCACGATATGGTGCGGCGTGAAGCGCGTAAACTGGGCCTTGAAACCAAAATCGATGCCGGTTGTAACCTCTACATGACCCTTAAGGGCCGTAAAAGCGGCCCCGGCTTGATGATCGGTTCGCATCTTGATTCCGTGCCCCGTGGCGGCAACTTCGATGGCGCTGCTGGCGTTTTGATGGGGCTGGCTGTCGTGTCTGGTTTTGTGAAGGCCGGTATTACGCCGGAACGCGATATCACTGTCATGGCCATCCGGGCTGAAGAAAGTGTCTGGTTTGGGGCATCCTACATTGGCAGCCGTATGGCGTTTGGTCGGTTGGATAGCGATGAGCTTACGGCTCTGAAGCGCTCTTCCGACGGCGTATCCCTGCTGTCTGCTATTGACGGAAATGGTGGTGATGCAAAGTCCGTTGCTGCCGGACAAGCTTTCCTGTCGGCTGAAACAGTTGGCATGTTCATCGAGCCACATATCGAGCAGGGACCGGTTCTGGTGGATAGAAAAATCCCAGTTGGGATTGTCACCGGCATTCGCGGCTCTTTCCGGTACCGAGCTGCCCGCTGCCTTGGGGAATATGGCCATTCTGGCGGCACCCCACGCGATTGTAGGGCCGATGCTGTGCGCGCCGTTGCCACACTGGTTGTGCTTCTGGATGAAGCGTGGATTCAACTGGCCGACGAAGGCCGCGATCTGGTCGTCACCTTCAGCCAGTTTTCCACCAACCCCGATGAGGCTGCTTTCAGCAAGATTGCTGGGGAGGTCGATTTTTCTCTCGACGTGCGTAGCGAGGAGCCTGAGACGCTGCAGCGAATGCAGGAAAAACTGCACGAAGCTGTTGCCATCATTGAGCGTGAGCAGGGTGTTCGGTTCGATATGGGCAAGATATCAACCAGTGCGCCCGCCAAAATGCAGCCTTCCATTGTAAAGGGGCTGGAAAGCTGTGCACAGGATCTTGAACAAACAACACTCACGATGCCATGCGGTGCTGGTCACGATGCTGCTGTATTTGCCGCAGCTGGGGTGCCGACTGGCATGATCTTTATCCGAAATGACCACGGCAGTCATAACCCTGAAGAGCATATGGAATTGGACGATTTTGCTCTTGCGACTAATCTGCTGTCGGCATTTTGCCTGAGAGACCCGTTGGAGCGGGCTGAATAGGGGTGGGATTGAGGCTGTAGGCCCGACGCGCGTGCCTCCTAAGGCTCCTGGAAGCGGCACAAAAAAGCACCCGGCATCACGCTATGAATGACCCGGGTGCTGAAGGTGGGATAAACCGCCCTTGGTGCGGCAACATCTTGTCAAGATGGTATACCGCCTGTATGCATTAGCTGAAATGTAAAATCAAGTGTTTCTTGTGCTTGTTATTGTGGATTGAACGGCTTGCAGAGCTCCCGTAGGAATACGGGAAGATAATTTGATGCAAGCGCGTCTTTCCTGCATCAAGAAACGCATACAGAAAGAGTTGGTGACATGGCCAAAACAGTCGATTTGAATTGTGATATGGGCGAAGCTTTTGGTGCCTATACAATCGGGGATGATGCCGCGATGCTGGAAATCATTTCCACCGCCAACGTGGCATGTGGATTTCACGCGGGAGATCCGGTCGTCATGCGCGATACCATTCTAGCAGCCAAAGCGCAGGGCGTGTCGATTGGGGCGCATCCTTCCTTTATGGATCTCTACGGTTTTGGGCGTCGGCGTATCATGGGCGACAAGCCCGAGGATCTGGAAGCACAGATCATTTATCAGATTGCTGCAATCGATGGCATGGCGCGCTCTCTTGGCTGGCCAATAGCCCACATGAAGACACATGGAGCACTTGGCAACATGGCGGCAGAAGACCCTGTCTTGGCAGAGATCTGTGTGCGGGCAGTGGTCGCCATCAATCCCAAGCTGGTGGTGGTTGCGCTTCCTTATTCCGAAATCATGAAGGCAGCCGAAAAAGCAGGGCTCGCTGTTGTCTGTGAAGTCTATGCAGACCGTACCTACACTGCAGAAGGTATGTTGACACCGCGTTCCCAAGAGGGCGCAGTGATCAAGGATCATGCCCAATCGGTCGATCAGGCACTTGCCATGGTGCGTGATGGATATATCCCCACAACAGCGGGCACGAAGCTTCCTGTGGAGGCTGGCTCCATCTGCGTGCATGGGGATACGCCCGGGGCAGTTGCCACGGCAAAAGACTTGCGCGAGGCCTTCGTTAAGGAAGGAATCGCAATCGCTCCATTTGCTCAGAACTGAATTTGGCTGGCAGGTGGCGCAAAAATAGCTGCTACCTGCCATACTTGTTTCCTACGCGGCACACTTTGGAAAAGTGCGCTTAGGCGCACAAGTGAGCAAAGTATAACAAGTTGCAATGATCCAATTACTTGGATCAACCAACTATCAAATTGCTTTAACTTTTTAAGAGAGATTTGGCTGGGGATCCTGGACTCGAACCAGGACCGACGGAGTCAGAGTCCGCTGTTCTACCATTAAACTAATCCCCAGTACAATCAATGGCTTGCGCCAAAGCTTTAAAGAAGCGGTAGAACGTTGTAATTTAACGTTGTGCGGGGTTTCTATCCCCCCCGAGCACGGGCGTCAAGAGGGGTTTTTGAAAAAGGTGTGACAGTGGACGGTTTTTGCTTTTTTCCCACAGGAGCTTCAATCGCGCTTTTGGTTATGGTGGAATTGGCAAAATTCTCTCTAGCCCTCGAAAGTGCAGGGAATGGGCCAAAAGGAGCGGTTTGCGAAATGCAATTCGTGGCTTGCCCTTTGGCTTGAGGCTGCTAGACTAGAGGGGACAACATAATTGAATCACAAGCTGCGCGCCGTGATTTGTCCTCATGATTGCAGCGCAGCAGGAGACAGATATTGGCACAAGATGGTGGCGAGCCCCCAAACGGGGGCCGTGCATCTGCTGGCCTTAGACGTGTGCATAGAGGGAAGAGTGGATCTGATCGCAATAGATCCATCTCAGCCGGGGAAAAAAACACGGTACCTGTCGGTATAGCTGATGACGGGCCTGAGACATCAGGCAAAGCCCGTTCATCGCATAATACTGAGCAACAGGGGCACTCTGCTCATAGACAGGCAGAGGGCTCCAATGGTCAGCAGCAAAAGCGAAAAAGGCGTCGCTCGCGCTCCCGCAAGAAAAGAGACAATGCTTCGGGGGCAATGGTTTCGCAAGAGCGCCAGAATGCGCAGCCAGAGGCTAAACACTCCCATGAAACGGATGAATTCCGTTCCATGCAAGGGAAACGTGCGCCCGAAGTTTCATCCGACAATGGGAATGCTTCAGGAAAACAGACCGGTCGTTCGCAATCCGAAACGGATCATGGCGAGAGCGACCGTGATCGATCGTCTGGTCACCTCAATCAGAGCCGCAAATCCTCTCGACGCAAAAGACGCGGGGGGCGGGGCAATGATGCGTCCAGGGCGCCCGGTGGGGCAGGTCAGCGTGGCGAGGTAAAGTCCACTCTGACAACCGCTCATGGAATTAAAGCGGCTGATCAAGTTTCTAGCGTCAACAAGGCCGATGGGGTAAAGAAAGACCAGAATGGGGCAAAAGGTGCAAGGTCTGTGCCTCACCCCGCGCCGAAATCCCAGTCACGACCGCATCAGGCGACGCACTCCCATGCACCTCACTATGCCAGTGGCGGCGAACCATATGCTGCATTGGATCTGGGCACGAATAACTGCCGCTTGCTCGTGGCCGAGCCTTATGGTCAAAGCTTCCGCGTGGTGGATGCCTTCTCGCGTATCGTGCGCTTGGGGGAAGGGCTGTCTCAATCCGGTCGCCTGAGTGAAGAAGCGCAGGACAGGGCCATAGCCGCGTTGAAAGTTTGCCAGTCCAAGCTTAGCTATCGCTCCGTCAAACGGTTCCGATTGATCGCCACTGAAGCCTGTCGCCGAGCAGCGAATGGTGGAGCTTTCCTTCATCGCGTGCAGCGTGAAACGGGGTTGCGTCTGGAGATCGTGGATCGGGAAACGGAGGCGCGTCTGGCTGTTTCCGGCTGCGCATCATTGGTTCATCCGGAAGCTGATGGCGTTGTGCTGTTTGACATCGGCGGCGGGTCGTCTGAAATCGTCTGGCTGGATCTTGATCCGCTTTCTGAAGAGGGCGTTGTGCATCCTGGCGAAAAGCGCAATCGACAAACACGCCGCGCAATGCGGCATCTGTCTGAGCGCATACGCTGCTGGGCTTCGCTTCAGGTTGGCGTTGTCACCTTGTCGGAGAAACACGGTGGCAAAGTTGTTACCCGTGCCCATTTTGAAACCATGGTGGAAGAAGTGCGCAGCATGCTGGGTGATTTCGAAGAGCGTGATGCTCTCGCGAAAGCCATCGAGACCAAGCATATCCATATGCTCGGCACTTCGGGCACAGTAACTACGCTGGCTGGGGTGCATCTGGGGCTTGAGCGCTATGATCGAAGGCAGGTCGACGGCACTTGGCTGACCGCAACCGAATTGCGCGACATGATTGGACGCGTGCTCGATATGAATTTTCAGGAACGGATGAATAATCCTTGCATCGGTGCCGATCGTGCAGATCTGGTTTTGGCAGGTTGTGCCATTCTTGAAGCCTTTCACAGGGAATGGCCCTGTTCGCAGCTGCGTGTCGCAGACAGGGGCTTGCGCGAGGGTATTCTGATGGAAATGATGATTGATGATGGCGTGTGGAACCCACAATCCAATCAGACCGGCAAGAAGACAACCGGCAAGAAAAAACGCTCGCGCCGCCGAGGTGGTCGCGGCCACCGCGGCGGGCATGGCCGCGCGAAAGCAACGTGAGTGCCTTTTTCTGGCGACCATGAGCGCCTATATGGGTGCAAGAGATAACAGGATCAAACCGGAATGTAGCGGCGATTGCGAACCATATTGGTTCCGCCGCCTTTTCGTCTGATGAAACAATCGGAGCCTTGACGATGGCTAAAAAATCCGGCGGTGGAGAGGGGCGTGACAGCCGCGGCCACCGCGTTGAGAAGGTAAGGGTCAAAACGGCCCGTGGGCGCAAGAGCTCTTCCACACGCTGGTTGCAACGCCAGCTGAACGATCCTTATGTGCAGCGCGCCAAGCTGGAGGGCTTCCGGTCGCGCTCGACTTTCAAATTGATCGAAATGGATGACCGCTTCCAGTTTCTGAAACCGGGCATGCGGGTGGTTGACCTTGGTTGTGCGCCGGGCGGATGGTGCGATATTGCTGCGCGCAGGGTGCAGTCCAACAGCGACAACCCACTGGTGGTGGGTATCGACTATCTGGGTATGGATCCTCTGCCGGGTGTGACCGTGCTGCTTAAAGACTTTCTGGATGATGACGCACCACAGATGCTGATGGATGCGCTGGGGGGCCACAAGCCCGATATCGTCCTTTCGGACATGGCCGCACCAACGACTGGCCACCAACAGACAGACCATCTGCGTACCGTGCATCTGTTTGAGGTTGCAGCCCTGTTTGCCAAGGAAAACCTCAAGCCGGGCGGCGTATTTCTTTCCAAGGTATTCAAGGGCGGCACCGAGCATGAAATGCTCGCCGAGCTTAAGAGGGACTATCAGTCCATCGCTCATATCAAGCCACCGGCAAGCCGCAAGGAAAGCCCTGAAATGTATGTGTTTGCCAAAGGCTTTCGTGGTCAATCCGCACAGGATGAAGAGGAATAGGACGCCCATGGATGTGGTGATCAAGCCTTACGCTAAGGAGAAAGGTGACGCACTTTGCGCCTTTCTCAAGCAATGCTGGCTTGACACTTACATCAGTGAAGTGGGGCGTAGTGCGACGGAAGGACTGATCCGCAGCATGCTGGGCGATGGTATTCGCGCGCTTGTACCCGGGCGGGATGAAAAGGCCTATCTTGCCTATATCGGAGCCCGGCTCGTTGGTTCCATCATCTGTGCCCATAGGCATCATTTCCTCTATGTGTGGGGGCTATATGTGGCAGAAGACACGCAGCGACGTGGCTTGGGCTGTCACTTGCTGGATCATGCCATGGCAGGCCTACATGCGGATACAATTGTCGAGGTCAGTGTTCTCACAGCAAGCCAGAAGGCCAGAGATTTTTACGACAAGCTTGGTTTTCGTCAGGTGGGTGAAGAGCATTATGATATGGGAGCGGGCAATCCCGTTCCATCACTCATACTACAAGCCCCCGTTGCCCATATTCGGAACCTTGCTGGCCTCTAGAGTCTTCTGGGCCGCAAGTGCTAGCTTGCAAGCATATGGTGAGGAAAGTGAATTTTTTCACTTTTTGAGTGATCCGGCCTCAAACCAGCTCCGTAAGGGAAAGCATAAGAAAAGTGAACCCAGACTTATAGCTCCGTTTCCCTGTGCTCTCGATGTCCCCACAATTCTGAGATCATGGTGGGAGGGGAGCGCCTATTTTGAGACCTTTCGACACAGCCCTGCCAGATCAAATTCAGTATTGCGATAATTTCATGTATTTTTACGCATCAGTGATGCATCTGGCCTAGGGCATTGCTAAAAATAGATAGCTGGTGCACGAACCACGCGGTGCAAGATGACCCTTTACACCGACGTGCGACCTTTGAAATTGTTGACCGAGATGAGGACCACACCATGAATGAGAATTGGCCCGACAATCACCCCTCCGTTGCGTTTGGCAAAGTTGGCGTCCTGCTTGTTAATCTCGGCACACCCGATGGCACTGATTACAAATCAATGCGCCGATATCTCAAGGAATTTCTCTCCGATCAGCGCGTGATCGAGGAGCCAAGATGGAAATGGTGGCCCATTTTGAATGGCATCATTCTTCAGACACGACCACAAAAATCCGGCAAGGCTTATGCTTCCATCTGGAACAATGAGAAGAATGAAGGGCCTTTGCTGACCATCACGCGCAGCCAAAGTGAAAAGCTGGCCGAGCGCTTCGCGGCCTTGACGTTGGCCCGGCCGGTCGAGGTAGATTACGCAATGCGTTATGGCAATCCTTCGATCAAATCAAAGATCACGGCTCTGGCCGAGAAGGGATGCGAGCGCCTGCTCGTTCTACCGCTTTATCCGCAATATGCTGCCGCTACGACAGCCACAGTCAATGATGTGGTGTTTGATGTACTCAAAGAGATGCGCTGGCAACCGGCCCTGCGCACCTTGCCGCCTTATCACGATAATCCCGCCTATATCGAAGCGCTGGCGACCTCGCTCAAGAACAGTCTGGCTAGGCTCGATTTCGAACCGGAAGTTATTCTGGCTTCCTATCACGGCATTCCCCAGCGCTATTTTGACAATGGTGATCCATACCATTGTCATTGCATGAAGACTTCCCGCCTTGTGCGCGAAGCTTTGGGATGGTCCAAAGACTATATGCGCACAACGTTCCAGTCCCGCTTCGGACCGGAAGAGTGGTTGCAGCCTTACACAGACAAAACAGTCGAGAGCCTCGCCCAGTCCGGTGTCAAGCGCATTGCAATTTACAATCCGGGCTTTTCAGCTGATTGTCTTGAAACACTCGAAGAGATCGATGGCGAAAATCGAGAGATCTTCATGGAGCATGGTGGCGAGAAATTTGCCCATCTGCCGTGCCTGAATGACAGCGAAGAAGGCATGGACATGCTGGCAATGCTGACGATCAACGAACTTCAGGGCTGGGTCTGAGGTTTCATGCGGCAAAAGGCGGATAAGTCGAACGGCTTTCAGGGGCGTTTGAAGTTTCTGTCTTTCAGCCAGATTGAGGCTAACACTGACAATCAGCAATAATCCGGGTTTATCCAAAGTCTGAGCAGGTGCCGGTAAGGCGCTTCTCCCGCCTGAGCAATTGAATTTATCATCGCTGTGATTGAGGTTGATACTGTTTATCCATAACAACCGAAGGTGGAGTTATGGAGCAGACAACAAACCTAGCCTTGCCCTATATCGTGGGCAATCAGAACCAGAAACACATCACCCACAACGAAGCTTTGCGGATGCTGGATGCGCTCGTGCAGCTCTCTGTCGCTGATCGGGATCTCTCTGCACCGCCAGATGAGCCTAGCGATGGTGTGCGCTATATCGTAGCCGATGGTGCCAGCGATGCATGGATCGGATGGGAGGGCAGCATTGCAGCCTATCTGGATGGGGCTTGGACTGAACTGCAACCGCTGGTCGGCTGGCTCGCCTGGCTTGAAGATGAGAGCAAGCTGCTCTGTTTTGACGGAGCGTCATGGTCTGATTTCATTTCTGCAGGGTTCAGCAGCGCCTTGGCGAACGGATCATTCGACAAGCTTGGTATCAATGCCACTGCTGATGCAACAAACAGGCTTGCACTTTCAGCAGGCGCCAGCCTGTTTAGCCATGCCGGGAGTGGCCATCAGATCAAGGTCAACAAGGCGGCTGCCAGCGATACGAACAGTTTGCTGTTCCAGACCAATTGGTCCGGACGCGCAGAAATGGGCTGTGCAGGCAACGATGACTGGTCCATCAAGGTTAGTGCCGATGGCAGCAACTGGACAACCGCATTGCAAGTCGAGGCAAGCAACGGATTGCTGTCCGCCACCAATTGGGTTGGTAGCGTATCGAACGCAGGGCTGGGGGCGGTCCTTGAAAGTGGCAGCAATGCCAACGGAACCTATGTCCGCTTTGCTGATGGCTTGCAGATTTGCACGTCGCTGGTCACGTCAAGCGACAGCACCTTCATCATCTGGACCTATCCGGCGGAATTTTCAGGCGCTGCGGAGAATGTGATGATGACGGCGCGGGGCCTCACGCCATATCATGCCCAGCCTAACGGATCAGGGTCTGCCTCAACCATCGCCGTGAATTGTTGGGACCTCAATGGCAATCGCGCAGAAACCGACATCACTGTTTTTGCAATCGGACGCTGGAGGTAAGAAGCCATCATGAAAATCAATCTTGTACCACAAAGACGTGATGATGCGCTGGTTTTGTTTTGCAACGCAGACGTGCTGACCATCAACGGACAGGCTCTGGATCTGTCAGGCATTCCGGCGGGTGGAAATATGCCTCTTGATGCGGTGAGCTGCGGATGGCTTGCTTCTGATATCACACGGAGTGCGAACGGCGATCTAACGCTCTCAATCATTCTGCCCCATGGCTTTATTGCCGATCCAACCACGCAAGCGGCAAAAGCGGTGCTCTATCCTGTTGCGATTGATGTGACAGAAGAGGGGCAGATCTCACTGCCAACTTATGAGACGACCACGAGCGAGTTTTCCTAGCGCTCCCAGAACACGACAAAAGAAAAGGCCATCCCGGACGGAACAATCCGGGGTGGCCTTTTTATTCTTGCAGCTGAGAGCTGGTGTCAAACGGCTTTGGTAGGCAAAGAGGTTTGAAGCCCGTGATCCACCATCACCTGCCATGCCTCTTCCGGGGTGTCGACGATGATGAAATGCTCAACATCCTTGGGCGAGATCGTGCCATGCTCAATCAGGACGTCGAAATTGATGAGATTCTCCCAAAATGCCTTGCCCAGCAGAATGATGGGCATGCCAGAGGCCTTGCCGGTTTGCTTGAGAGTCAGGATGTCAAACAGCTCATCGAGCGTGCCAAAGCCGCCGGGGAAGGCCACCAGCGCATTGGCCCGCATGGCAAAATGCATCTTGCGTAGGGCGAAATACTGGAATTGGAAGCTGAGACCCGGAGTGACATAGGGATTAATATGCTGCTCATGAGGCAACACGATATTGAGGCCGATATTCTTGGCGCCAGCATCATGAGCGCCGCGGTTGGCTGCCTCCATGATACCGGGGCCGCCGCCGGTGCAGATCACGTTATGATGGGTGCCATTGGTCGGATTGAGCGCACCACCGCGCTCGGAAACAATTCGGCCTAGTTCCTGCGCCTGCTGATAGTAGGGATGATCTTCTTTCAGTCGGGCGCTGCCAAACACCACGACAGTTGACAAAATGCCGTGATCCCGCATGCCAAGGTCAGCCTTGGTGAATTCGAGTTCGAGGCGCGCCCCGCGCAACTCTTCGCGACGAAGGAAGTTGACGTCTTCATAGGCGAGCAGGTCATTGGTATTGGTTTGGTCATGTTGAGGTGAATTTGATTGCATAAGTAACAGTCACTTCTCTGGTCGTTGCCAAATGGATGAAAACGGGCGGCATCTTCTACTTTATAAATAGAACAAGTTGACGCGTTTTTAAGGGAATATGATATAATTATTTCAAGGAGATGTTGCATTCCGTCACCAGCGTGAAAGGATAACAGGCGAGGGGAAAGAACACACAACAAAGCAAACCTTTATAAGTCCAAGATCAATAGGTCGCTTATCAAACGACCGGGAGGAAGTGCGAAAATGGATGTAAGGCTCAAATTCTGTGGTGCTGCGGGCATTGTCACCGGCTCATGCTATCTTGTGCAGACGGCGGGACACAAGTTTCTGGTCGATTGCGGCATGTTTCAGGGCACAAAAACCGTCCGGTCTCTCAATTATGACGGCTTCCCCTTCGATCCGGCAGAAATCGATTTTGTTTTGCTAACCCACGCCCATATCGATCATTCCGGCTTGCTGCCCAAGCTCTATAAGCAAGGGTTCAATGGCCCCACCTACATGACCGAGCCGACCAAGGATCTGTTGGCCGCCATGCTGCCTGACAGTGGCCATATCCAGGAAATGGATGTGATGAACCTTAATCGGCGCAATGCGCGGCGTGGCAAGCCGCAGATCGAGCCCATCTATACGCAGGAGGACGCGCAGGCTTGTCAGGACTATTTCGAACCGGTCCCCTTTGAGGAATGGATGACGATCGAAGGCATCCGGGCCAAATTCTGGAATGCTGGCCATATTCTGGGATCTTCATCCATCGCATTGGAAATTCCGTCCGACGATCCTGATGAGAAAAGCCTGCGTTTGCTCTTCTCTGGCGATCTGGGGCCAGATCACAAGCTGTTCTATCCCGATCCGGCCGCGTCGAGCGACTATGACTATGTGATTTCAGAGAGCACCTATGGCGGGCGCAATCGCCCGGAGGTCACGCCGGACGAAAAGCGCCAGATCCTGCTGGAAGAGATTCAGCTCGGCCTCAAGGATAACGGGCTGTTGCTGATCCCGTCCTTCGCCGTTGAGCGCACGCAAGAGCTGCTCGCTGATATTCTCATTCTGCAGCATACCGGGCAATTGCATGATGTGCCGGTGTTCCTCGATAGCCCGCTGGCGATCAAGGCAACGGAAGTGTTCGTCAAGCACGCCGGGGATCTGGAAGATATCGAGAATTTCGTCGACAAGCTCGACACATCGCGTATTCACTTCACCCAGAGCGTGGAAGAGAGTAAGGGGCTGAACCGCATCAAGTCCGGCGCGATCATCATGGCCGGTAGCGGCATGTGTGATGCCGGGCGCATCCGCCACCATATCAAGAACCATATGTGGCGAACCAACACCACGCTGTTGCTGGTTGGCT
The DNA here is from genome assembly GCF_963678225.1 of uncultured Cohaesibacter sp. Classification (NCBI taxonomy): domain Bacteria; kingdom Pseudomonadati; phylum Pseudomonadota; class Alphaproteobacteria; order Hyphomicrobiales; family Cohaesibacteraceae; genus Cohaesibacter; species uncultured Cohaesibacter sp. Next base: position 3,230,353 of record NZ_OY782764.1, read on the forward strand.
TTCAGGCCGAAGGTTCCCTTGGACGCTTGCTGAGCAACGGGGCCAAAAAGGTCCGCATTCAGGGCGAGGAAATCCGCATCCGTGGCAAGGTCCGTCAGCTGGAAACCTATTCCGGCCACGCTGATGGCGATGAACTGATCGAGTGGATTTTGGAGCGCCAACCTATCCGCCACGGTTTGTTCCTGTGTCATGGCGAACAACAGGCATCAGAGGCTCTTAAAGCCGATCTGATCGCCAAGGGGCTGCCGGAGAAGATGATCACCGTGCCTGCCATTGATGACGAAGTGAGCTTGAAGGTCGAAGGTGTGGCAGAATATGCGCCGAATATCAAGCATCGTGTCCAACAGTGTGACGTCTGTGGTTGGGACGCTCATAACGAGTTTGCCGAGCTTCAGATTGATCTTAAGGAAGCCTTCGACAAGCTCGCCGATGAAAAAGCGCGCAGGGCCTTGGCGCGCCGCATCAAGCGGGCATTGGAAGCGGCTGAATAGGGTGGCTTGATAATGGATCCGGCTTTCAACACTCGAAAGCCGGATTATTCTATTGATGGCCTGCTTAGAGCTTGCTTTCGACATAAGCCAGAAGCTGGGAAAAGTCTGTAAAGCTAAAGGCATGGGGGAGCTCGTCCAGAGGTGTCTGGCGATAGCCATCAGCGTAAAGCGCACAGTCAACACCCGCGGCTGCGGCCGTAGCCGCATCCACTTCGCTGTCCCCAACAAACAGGCAGTCTTTCAGATCAAACCCTTCATAGCTGACCCAGAGAGGCTCGGGAGAGGGCTTGCGCTGGGGCAGGGTATCGCCGCCAATGACGTTTGAGAAGAAATGCTCGAAATCAAGATCCTGAAGGATGATCCGGGTTGGCGCTTCGGGTTTGTTGGTGCAAAGGCCAAGCATCAAGCCTTTTGCCTTAAGGCTCTCAAGACAGGCGCGAACACCGGGAAAGGGCTGGGTATTTTTGTCTTCGAGCACCAGGTCATAGGTGGACAGATATTCGCCAATGATGGTCTCGCGATTGCTTTCGTCAAAGGCAAGGTCGGCGGCTCTGCAAATCTTCTCCACCAATACCGGAATGCCGTTACCAACGAATGAACGTACTTGCGCCAGCTCCAGAGGCGCGCAGTCATGCGCTGCCAGCAGTCTATTGGCTGTGTCATGCAGATCAGGCACGCTATCGACCAGTGTGCCATCCAAATCGAATACAATCGCTTTCATACTGGTTTATTCCTTATTTTCGGGTTGGGCCCCGGCTCGTTTGGCAAGCCTTGTTATGGGATAAAGTGAGATGTCCTTCGTTGCAATGCCAAGGCGCACATCATACCCGATTGAGCAAAGCAAATAGCGCATAGGAGCCATTTTGCTCTTCATTTTCTGCAGGATAGTGCGATTCCCGGTTGAAGGAATGTGTATCTGTGCGCTTTGTTATCATAGTGACATCAAGTCGGTTGCTTGTAAGTGCATCGGGCAGAAAGGCCAAGGAAGGCACCTGCAAAGAGTGCCGATCTTACTCTTGCCTTCAAAGCCATTTGGCATCAGCGAGGAAAATCTCATGCGCGAATTCACAATCACCGGGGCTCAGGTTTATCTGCCAGACCAGATCGTTGAATCCACTGTAACCGTGACTGATGGCGTTATTTCCGATATTGGAGCAGATGTGCGTGGGGAAGAAGTTGAAGGCACTGGGCGCATTCTCGCTCCTGCAATGATTGATGTGCATGGCGATGCCTTTGAGCGACAATTGATGCCGCGTCCTAACGTTTTCTTCCCCATGGAAGCGGCCATCCTGGAGACTGACAGGCAACTGGCTGCGAATGGCATCGCGACCGCCTACCATGCCCTGTCTATCAGTTGGGAGCCGGGGCTGCGTAGTATGGATCGGGCGCGGGAAATGATTGACGCGCTCAGCCGGTGGGAGAATAGGCTCACGGTTGAAAATCGGGTTCAATTGCGGTGGGAGACCTTCTGCCTTGAAGGCATCGATTTGCTGAAGGAAGCCCTCGAAGGACCGCTCATGCCGTCTCTGGCTTTCAATGACCACACATCCATGGCCATGCTACATCCTGACATTATTCAGCAAAAGAGGCCATTCGAGCATTCTTCCCTGTTCCGTATAGCCGATACGGATACCCCGGAATTTCACACCAAAATGGCCGGGCGTGCGGATCGCTCGGGGCTTTCTGCTGAAGATTATGTGGATTTGATCAAGGACCGCTGGCAGATGCGCCCGAGGGTAAAAGAGGCCATCGCGGAAGTCGGGCAATTGGGGCGCGAGAAAAATGTCCCGATGCTCAGCCACGATGACACGCAGGATGAAACGCGAGATTTCTATCGCCGTCACGGCGCCACGATTTCCGAATTCCCAATGACAGTGGCTGTTGCCGCTGTCGCTCAGGAACGCGGTGATATGGTCATTTTCGGTGCGCCAAATGTTGTGCGCGGTGGCAGCCATCTTGGGGAATCTCCCAATGCGGCAGACATGGTGAAAGCCGGTTTGTGCGATATTCTGGCCTCTGACTATTATTATCCGGCGATGCTCGCAGCTATCGCGCGCATGGATGCGGATAATCTTGCTGACCGCCTGATGCTCTGGAAGTTGGTTTCAACGAACCCTGCGAAGGCCATGAAGCTGTATGATCGAGGAGAAATAAAGGTCGGCAAGCGCGCCGATTTGGTGCTGGTTGGTTGGCCGCAGGGCCATATGCCAGCCATTCGCCACACTTGGGTTGCCGGTCGCACGGCCTATTGCGCTACGCCTAGAGGCTAAAGCGAAGAGGCGAGAGGGAGGAGACCTCTTCGGCCCTTGGGTCCGCATTCAGGGCCCGAGAGGGTGGGCAACCTGATTTGCAGCGCTTCAGCGCGAGCGACCGACCTCTTGGTTTCCTTTTGGTCTTTTCGTCCGGATGACAATTTGGATGGTGATGTTACTGATCACGCCGTTCAACGAGATCGGGGTCTGCAGTGATGGGGCGGTAGATTTCTACCCGATCCCCATCCTCAAGCACTTTTCCAAGCTTGGCTATGCGCCCGAAAATCCCTACTTTCTGTGTTTCTAGGTCAATGTCGGGAAACTGGTCCAGAAGCCCGGATCTGTGAATGGCTTCCTCTATGGTGCAGCCGTCGGGCATCTCCATCTTCAACCAGACCTTATGAGTTGGAGTGACATAGGCAACGCCGATATTCATGATGCAGTCTCCTATATCGTGATCTGTTTGCCCACGGGCTCGATCGGGTCGTCATCCACCAGCCGTGCCTTTTCAAACTGATTATCGATCAGCCGCTTACCGACAATAATGAGGCTGAGCATGATGAAGCCCCCCGGTGGTAGAATGAGAATGAGAAATCCGGAATAGTCCGGGATGACAGTCATTTCCAAAAAGCTGAAACTTGGCCCCAGCAACAGGGACGCACCGGCAAAAAGGGTGCCTGAGCCCAGAATTTCGCGCACGGCACCAAGTAGGATGAGCGCAAAGGTGAAGCCGACCCCCATCATCAATCCATCGAGCACCGAAGGTAAGACGCGAGCCTTGGATGCAAAGCTTTCCGCCCGCCCCAGAATGGCGCAGTTGGTCACGATCAGTGGAATGAACAGGCCGAGAATCTTGTAGAGATCATGTAGATAGGCATTCATGAACAGATCAACGATGGTCACCAGACCGGCAATGATGAGCACATAGGCGGGAATGCGGATCTCCGGTTCGATGAAATTGCGCAGCAGCGAAATCAAGAAGCCTGAGGCCACGAGGACCGCCGTTGTGGCCAGACCAAGGCCCAGTCCGTTGGTGGCCGTGCCGGTGACCGCCAGTAGCGGACACAGCGCCAGCGTTTGCGAAAAGAGGATCGTGTTGGTCCAGAGACCCTCAAGGGTAATCTCGCGATAGCTTTTTGTCATGATCCGCTTCCTTCTTCGCAAATGCCTTTCGGGCAGTGGACGATTTGCTCTTGATGCGCCTTGAAAAACTGCAGACCATTGCGCACTGACAACACCACCGCGCGCGGGGTGATTGTGGCGCCGGATAGCTGGTCAAAGTAGCCGCCGTCTTTCTTTACCTTCCACTTTTCAGGAGCAGGATCACCAAGTGAACGACCAGTAAATTGCTTGATCCAGTCTCCGCGAGAGGACTCTATCCGATCTCCCAACCCCGGTGTTTCCGTATGCATCAAGACCTCAGTGCCGAGCAGAGAGCCTTCCTTGTCCACGCCGATCAGCGACAGGATCGGACCTCCATAGCCCACGGCACTCACCTGATAGGCGACCGCTGCAAAAGCACCATTTTTATAGGCCGGATAGAGCATGGTCTCTGTACCGTCAGCGGCTTTGAGGGCGTAGGCATCCTTGACCAGATCATTGTCATGCAAGGCTGCCGGAATGACCTTGGCGAGTGACGATTGCAGGTCTTCCTTTTGTCTAAGGGCGATTGGCTCCAGTGTTGCCAAATGGCTGGACGCAAGAATGAGGGCGCAGATCAGGCAGAAGCCACCCAACAGCACTGACAGATAGATCGGGTTATCGCGATGGCGCTCATAGAAAGCTGCAAGTCTTTCACGGCTCTTTTGCCAGGCCGAAGGAGAGGAGTCCGGCGTCTGCAAATTGTCTGCATTAATGTCCGCATCGCTCATCTTGCCTCTCCCTTCTTGGCTTCTTTCAGCTTGATCGGGTCGCCTTTTCGGGTGCGGCCATAGATGCGCGGCTTGATATAGGTATCAATCAGAGGCACGGTTGAATTCATCAAAAGGATCGCGAAGGCAACGCCTTCAGGATATGCAGCCCAGGTGCGAATGATGAAGGTCAGCGTGCCGACCCCAGCCCCGAAAATGATCTTGCCCAGGGGCGAGCCGGGTGCGGTGACATAATCCGTGGCGATAAAGAAGACCGCAAAGGCAAAGGTGCCCGAAACCAGATGCACGAGCGGGCTTGGGAAATGGCTTGGATCGAGCAGATGGGCAACGCCGGAAAGGGCGCACATGGCTCCGATCATGGCTACCGGTATGTGCCAGCTGATGACGCGGGTAGCGAGCAGAAAAAGGCCGCCGATGAGGGCCAGAATAGCAGAGGTTTCTCCCATTGAGCCGGGTGCAAAGCCGATCACCATATTTCTGAGGTCGAAGGACTGGGCAAGGATCTGCTGAAGCACTTCGCCGCGGCCCAGCTCGGTCTTGATCGTGCCCAGAAGGGACGCGCTGGTAATCGCATCAATCTCGGGATGCCCGCCGAAGGTAATGGCCAAACCGCCAAGAAAGTCCGGGGCAGAGTCGGCAAAAATCGGCTGTGGGCCTAGAAACTGGGTCATCTGGATGGGGCAGGAGATCAACAGAACTGTGCGCGCCACCATGGCCGGATTAAAGACATTCTGTCCGAGACCTCCAAAGGCCTGCTTGGCCAGCGTGATCGCGATGATCGAGCCGACAGCCCCGATCCACCATGGTGCCCATGGCGGCAGGGTCATGGCGAGAAGCCAGCCCGTTAGGATGCCCGAGCCATCCATGATATGCAGCATGACGGGTTTCTTCGCCATTTTCAGGCAGAGGGATTCGGCGAGAATAGCCGTAAGGACTGTCACCAGAAAAAGATAGATGGATGGCCAGCCAAACTGGATAAAGCCGAAGGCGGTGGAGGGCACCAGCGCCAGTAGGACGAGCCCCATGGTGCGCGATACGCTCGCTCCAGAATGGGAATAGGGACCAGCCAGAATTTGGACGTCACTCATGCTTCCGCTCTTACTTTCTCACTTTTGGGTGCTGAAGAGGCCTCCTCCGGGGTGGCTGTCTTGGCTTTGGCAGCTTCCTCTTGTTCCTTCTGCCGTTTTTTGGCAGCTCGTTCGGCCTTCATGCGTGCCATGGAGGCCTGTTTTTCTTTCTTGATCTTTTCCATGCGTTCATCATGGAATTGAACCAAACGCTTTGTTTCTTCCTGCTTGTGGGCGGCGCGCTGTTTGGCGGTAAGGCTGCCCTTGGCATAGTTGAAATATTGTACCAGCGGGATGTTGGCTGGGCAGACAAAGGAGCATGAGCCGCAAGCGATGCAGTCTCGAAGCCCAATATCAACGGCGCTTTCCAGCTCGTCAGCCTTGATGCGGGCTGCCATCTCATAAGGCATCAACCCGCACGGGCAGGCTGCTACGCAGGAGGTACAGCGAATGCAGGGCATGATCGGCTTTTGTGATGTTTCCTTGCGTCCCAACGCTAGAATGCCGTTTGAGCCCTTGATGATCGGGGCGCGCGTGCTCGAAACCGGATCGCCCATCATCGAGCCACCAAGCAGCAGCTTTTCAGGCTCATCGATAAAGCCGCCGCAATGCTCGATGATATGAGAGATGGGCGTGCCGATAGGCACTTCGAAATTGCCCTTGCGGGTGATCATTTCGCCGCTCACCGTCACGATGCGCGATATCAACGGGCGACCAAAGCGCACGGCTTGTTGAATGGCATAAGTGGTGGCCACATTATGAACGATGACGCCGACTTCGGCTGTAAGCGCCCGGGCAGGGACTTCTTGCCCGGTCAGAATTTGAACCAGATGTTTGGCAAAGCCGGTCGGGTAGCGCGTTGGCACCTCGATGACCTTGATGTCATAGCGATCCTGTTTGGCGACTTCTTTTTTGAGTGCCTTGATGGCCTCCGGTTTGTTCTTCTCAACGCCGATCAGGGCCTTTTTGACGCCGATCGTGTGACAGATGATTGCAACACCGTCGATGATTGCCTCAGCGCGCTCGCGCATCAGGCGGTCATCGCAGGTGATGTAGGGCTCACATTCGGCGGCATTGATAATCAGCGTGTGCAAATCGGTCCGGTTGCGCAAATTTAGTTTCACGGCAGCAGGGAAGGCCGCGCCTCCCAAGCCGACAACACCCGCTTCGGCAATGCGGTTGGCAAGGGTATCGGGATCTGTTTCAAAGGGATCGAGCGGTGGGGGAAGTGTGTCCCATTCGTCCTCACCGTCCGGCCTTAGTGTGATGGTGGGTTCTGGCAAGCCTGAGGCATGCGGAGCCACAAAACGTCCGATAGCAATGATCCGGCCGGAGGTCGGCGCGTGGATGGTCGCAGAAACAGCACCACGGGAAAGCGCTAGAACCTGTCCCTTTTTGACCATATCGCCTTTTGCAACAATCGGGTTCGCCGGCGCACCGGTATGCTGCTTGAGCGGGATGCGCATAAGGGTGGGTAAAGGAATTTGCTCGATCTTTTCATTCTCAGCCAGTTCCTTGCGCCCGTCGGGGTGAATGCCCCCTTTGATCTTGAATAGTCTCATTGGGTCAATCCATTAACTCGCCAGAGGAAGCTCTGGTTTGGGCCAGTGCCAGGTTTGAACGGTGGTGCTTTCCTTGCGCATTGCAATCGCCCCGGTGGGGCAGACATCTGCGCATTTCTCGCAACCAGTGCAGGCATCATCGACGACGCCGTGAATCTGCTTGGAGGCTCCCACGATGGCATCGGTCGGGCAGCGCTTGGAGCATTTGGTGCATCCGATGCAGAGATCTTCAAAGACAAAGGCGATCATTGGGCCGGTGTCTTTCATACTGGAAAGATCAGCCTCCACGCCCAGTTTATCTGCTAAAGCCGTGGCCAGATCCTTGCCGCCGGGTGGGCAGAGGGTTACCTCGGCTTTGTGGTTAGCCAATGCGTTGGCGGCGTCAGTACAACCAAGAAATCCGCATTGCCCGCAATTGGATCCTGGCAGCATATCTTCGATCTCTCCGGCGATCGGATTGCCTTCCACGCGTAAATAATACGCAGCCAATCCCAGACCACCGCCAATAAGCAAACCCAAAGCCAAAAGAGCGCCTATCGCTGCCAACATCGTCAAATCCTCTTAAGTGCTACATTCTGTGCGCGTGAATGATCGGTTGCTAGTGAGATACCAGTCCCGCAAAGCCCATGAAGGACAAGGAAAGAAAGCCTGCGGTTAGAAAGGCAATCGGGGTGCCCTTGAACAGGGTCGGAACATCGGCCAGCTTGATGCGTTCCCGAAGGCCGGAAAACAGGATGAGAACCAGAGAGAAGCCGAGAGCTGATCCCAACCCAAACAGAACGCTCTCAAATAAGGTATGGTCTTCTTGAATATTGAGCAGAGCCACGCCAAGCACCGCGCAGTTGGTGGTAATCAGCGGCAAGAAGATACCAAGCCGTTGATGCAAGACCGGCGAGAATTTGTGAATGGCCATTTCCGTAAATTGCACAATGGCCGCGATCAGCAAAATCAGGGTCAGAATGCGCAGATACTGAAGCCCCAGTGGCTCAAGGATCAGCGTTTCGACAACCCACGCAGCCGTTGATGCCAATGTCAGCACAAAAGTGGTCGCAAAGCCCATGCCGAGTGCTGCTGACAATTTGTTTGATACGCCCATGAAGGGGCACAGGCCGAGAAACTTGACCAGCACCACATTGTTGACCAGCGCCGTTTCCAGAAGGATCAGCAGTGTATGTTCCATGTGGTCAATCCATTCGCCTTGGTTGAATAACAGGTTTGATGGAGAGATTGCATCAACCATGCCAAACAAGAGGCTTGGCTTAACCAAAGCTGCAAACGGGCTGATTTCTGCCGGTGCCAACTGTGCAGGCCGGTTCGGTCAATTCTGATGCATTTGCTACAATATTGCGCGAGTGACGTGCTGTATTGTCGCAAATACGACAACCAAGCCGCGCAAAACGGCACGAACCTGCCAAATTGCATTCGGCACGCTTGTTGCATCATCCTTTTGTATGGATTTGATATGGAAGCGACAGACCGCCATGACAGAACAACTCGCAAATCGGGCTCACGCACCTTTCTACACCGTTGAATGCGCCGCGCGCTGCCAGCTGGTCGAATTCCAGAAACAGGAATATGAGAAAGCCCGCTTGAATGCGGTGCGCGCCAGAATGGCCGAAACAGAGATGGAGTATCGCACCCGCGAAGTGATCGACGGGGCTCTCTATTTGCTGCAAAAGCCGCTCAATGTCATGACGGCCCTGTCCAACAATCTGCAACGCACGGGATGCAGCACAAAGGCACCCGGTTGCATGCCTATGGGCTGCGCACTGGATGAGGCTCTTGATTCCGGTCAGGAGGCTGCGAGGACCTTGAGGCTCTCACTGCCCAACGATAAAAATATCCCGCATACACCAGTCAATATGAACGAAGCGATAAGGGATTGCCTCATCATTTCAGCCGACCGGATCGATGCCAGCGGCATCGAGGTCGACTGGCGAGCCAGCCCGGAACTGCCGATGATCTACAGTGATGAAATTATCATTCGTGTGCTGCTCCGGATGTTGCTCGACAATGCCATCAACGCCATAGGGGAGAACGGCGCGACTGCCCGCTCGGTCAGCGTCATATCGCGCGTTGGTGCCGATAGAATGGTTGAAGTCAGTATTCAGGATACCGGCCCCGGCATAGACCGGGCCGCCAGAACAAAGGTCTTCGAGCCATTTTATACCGCCTGGCAGTCAGGCCCTCACCATGCCGGTTTGGGCTTGGCAATCGCCAGACAGATCGTGGCAGACCTGCATGGTGACATCGAGATCCGGGAGAGCAATGTGCGTGGCTCCACCCTCTGTGTCAGCCTGCCTGCCTGTTAGTCCTCCCTAGAAGATTGCGAGCATCATGAGCATTCAGTGTCCAACGACGTCGGATGAAGTCATCAATCACGAAGATGGTCTATGCCCAAAGCCCGTCTTTTGTGCTTTCTATCGAAGAGAACTGGAAACCCTTTACAAAGTAAGCCAACTGCTGGGCCGCTCCCTCAATTTGCATGATACGGCACGAGAGGTGCTGCGATTGCTGCATGAAGAAGGGCGATTGCATTATGGAATGATTTGTCTGCTCGACAAGGAAAGCGGACTGCTACGGATCATCGACATTCATCAGGACGAAGCCACCTTTACCAAGAATGTCAGCTATTTGCCCGGAGAGGGTATTGTCGGTTCCATCTTGAGCGAAAAGAAATTGATCGTTGTGCCACGCATTGCCGAAGAGCCGCGCTTTCTGGATCGTCTCGGTGTCTATGATCCGCGCCGCCCCTTTATCGGGGCTCCCATTTTTCTGGGCTCGAATGATCCCGTTGGCGTGTTCGCTGCGCAACCGAACTATGCGGACAAGTTTCTCGAAGACAATGCCAAACTGATGCAGATGATCGCTTCGCTCATCGGGCAGGCAATCTTGCTGTCCAGCTCGGTGCAGGAAGAGCAGGAAAAACTGCGCGAAGAACGCGACAGCCTGCGTCGGCGGGTCAAGCGCCAACATGGATTTGAAAATATCATCGGAGAAACCGAGGCCATGCGGCTGGTGTTCGATCAGGTGCGCATGGTCGCCAAATGGAACACCACTGTGTTGATCCGCGGCGAGAGCGGCACCGGCAAGGAATTGATTGCCAATGCCATCCATTACAATTCGCCGCGCGCCAATGAACCTTATCTCAAGCTAAACTGCGCCGCTCTGCCGGACAATTTGCTGGAGTCAGAACTATTCGGCCACGAGAAAGGAGCCTTTACCGGCGCAACTTCCATGCGCAAGGGCCGCTTTGAACAGGCTGATGGTGGAACGCTGTTTCTTGATGAGATTGGCGAAATCACGCCCGCCTTCCAATCCAAGCTTCTGCGTGTCTTGCAGGAGGGCGAATTCGAGCGCGTCGGTGGCAACAAAACCCACAAGGTGGATGTGCGCATCATCGCGGCCACCAACAAGGATCTGGAAGCTGCCGTGGAAGCGGGAGACTTCCGCGAAGACCTTTATTATCGCCTCAATGTGATGGCTATCCAGATGCCATCTCTCAAGGATCGTATGGATGACATTCCAGAACTGGCGCGCTTCCTGATTGGCAAGATCAGTCAGCAGCAAGGTCGGCCACTCTCGCTCAAGGATAGTGCTGTGCGTCTTCTCATGCGACACAGTTGGCCCGGCAACGTGCGTGAGCTGGAAAACTGCCTGGAACGCGCCTCGGTGATGAGCCCAAATGGTATCATCGATCGCGATGTGGTTTCTCTCTCCGGTCTGCCGGAAAAGACACTTGTCGGTGTACCGGCTCAACCTTTGCCGCCGGTCTTGAAAACTCCTGCCGCCGAAGAAACGACATCGGCGGAGAAGGCCTGGCAGAATGAAGAGCTGGATGAACGCGAGCGGGTGATCGCTGCTCTGGAAGAGGCTGGCTGGGTGCAAGCCAAGGCCGCTCGCCTGCTGGATATGACGCCGCGCCAGATTGCCTACCGCATCAAGATACTCGGAATCTCGGTCAGACGCATCTGACCGGGATACCTTCTCCTGCTTTCTGCTTTCATAGTGAGCCTTCGGGCTTTCTCCTACAGGCAGATAGAGTAAGGCATTGGTCGGTATGCCACAAAACCTGCCCCACGCCTGACGCGTGATTGTCGGAACTGCGACAAAACAAAATATCCTATTCCTTCCTTAAAAAATATATATTTCAATGATATAGTAAAAATTCTTCGTCTGGCACAGCCTTTGCAAATCTTTCTTCAACTATGGACCAATGCTGAAGAAAGGATCGGGACCCATGCTGGATGGAATGACGCGGGCGGACAAACAAACCGGATGCACACAAACTTCCTGTGGCAGCTCCAACGACCATTTGGATCAGATGCCCGACGCCATTCGAGAGCGCGTCAAGAACCATCCCTGCTATTCCGAAGAGGCGCACCATCACTATGCGCGCATGCATGTGGCTGTTGCACCCGCCTGTAACATTCAATGCAACTATTGCAATCGTAAATATGACTGCGCCAATGAAAGCCGCCCCGGTGTCGTCTCAGAGCTTTTGACGCCGGAACAGGCCGTCCGGAAAACCTTGGCGGTGGCCGCCTCCATTCCGCAGATGACGGTTTTGGGCGTTGCTGGTCCAGGTGACCCGCTCGCCAATCCGGCGCGCACCTTTGAGACTTTCCGCATGTTGAGCGAACAGGCGCCGGACATAAAGCTTTGTGTCTCGACCAATGGTCTGTCGCTGCCGGACTGCGTGGATGAATTGCTGCAATATAATGTTGATCATGTGACCATAACCATCAATGCGGTCGACCCTGAAATCGGGGCCCAGATCTATCCTTGGATCTATTGGAACAACCGCCGTATGCGCGGGGTTAAAGCTGCCAAGATCCTGATCGAGCGCCAGCAGAAGGGCCTTGAGATGCTCATTGAGCGCGGGGTGCTTGTCAAGGTCAATTCGGTACTCATACCCGGCGTCAATGATGCGCATCTCAAAGAGGTCAGTCGCGTCATCAAGGCCAAAGGTGCCTTCCTGCATAATGTCATGCCGCTCATCACTGAACCCGAGCATGGCACTTATTATGGTGTGATGGGCCAACGTGCTCCAACCCAGCAGGAGTTGACCGAACTGCAAGATGCGTGCGGTGACATGAACATGATGCGTCACTGTCGTCAATGTCGCGCCGATGCTGTCGGTCTGCTTGGTGAGGATCGTGGCGAGGAATTCACGCTCGACAAGATTGATGCGCTTGATGTCGATTATGCTGAGGCAATGGCAAAACGGGCCAAAGTGCAGGCCGATATCGAGGCTGAGCGGCAGCGTCAGAAGGCGCGGCAATCCAGCCTTAAGGAACAGCTCAAGGCAGCCAATGGCAAAACACTCTTCACCGTCAATGGCCTGACGATGGAGCAACAGGCCCCGCTGGCGTCGGTTGCCTCTGGTGCCGTTGCCGATCGTGCCGAACAAGGCACATTGCCGAGCGACTTGAGGCCCGTGCAAATGGCGGTGGCCAGCAGTGGGCAGGGGCTGATCAATCAGCATTTCGGTTCAGCCAGAGAATTCATGATCTATGAAGTCTCGCCAAAAGGCGCTCGTCTGATAGGTCATCGCAAGACGGCGCAATATTGCACCGGTCCTGTCAACTGCGGAGAGGGCGACGCGGCCTTGCCTGAAACCATCGAGATGCTCAAGGGCTGCGAAGTGGTGCTCTGTTCCAAAGTTGGCTTCAAGCCATGGGAGCAGCTGGAAAGCGCAGGGATCATCCCCAATGGCGAACATGCCGATGAACCGATCGTTCCCGCTTTGATGGCCGTTTACAAAGAGATGCACACTTCCGGTGCCCTCGGGCCAGATTGTTCAAAAACCATCAGCGCATAGGGGTATATCATGTCATATGAAATCACGAACCTTTGCGTCAATTGCCATGCCTGCATGGATGTTTGTCCCTCAGAGGCGATCAGCGTCGGGCTCAGTCAGTTTGTCATCAACCCCAAGGCTTGCAACCATTGTGAAGGTGACTATGCCCACGCTCAGTGCGGCAGCATTTGTCCGGTTGAGGGGGCAATCCTTGATGAATTCGGCGAGGCCGTGAACCCGGCTGGCAGCCTGACAGGCATTCCGCCGGAACGTGTCGCGCAACTCGTGGCCGAAGGGATTCTGTAAGCCCATGTCCTCCACCTTCGCAAGCAAGCCGCCAGAAGAGATTGCACCAGGGGTGAACTGGATCGGGGCGTTCGATCCTGATCTGCGCACCTTCGATCTGATCCTCAAGACTGCCAACGGCACCACTTACAACGCCTATGCCATTCAAGGGGCTGATGGGGTGGCCATCATCGATACGGTGAAGGAAGAGTTCGCCGAGCAATTCTTTGCGCGCCTTGAAGCCGTAACGACCTATGATGCAATCACGGCAGTGGTGCTCAATCATCTCGAGCTTGATCACGCAGGCGCGTTGCCCGAGTTGATGCGTCGTGCGCCGCATGCTCATATCTATGTCTCGCAACGCGGGCTTAAGTTGCTACAGGCAACGCTGAAGGATGAGCTGGCCAACTATCACTATACGCTCACCGACGAAGGTGACACGCTGGATCTTGGCGGGCGCACCGTAAAATTTGTGCTGACACCTTATCTGCATTGGCCTGAAACCAAATGCAGCTTTCTGGTCGAGGACAGAATTCTATTCTCATGCGATGTGTTCGGCGCGCATTTCTGTGATGAGCGGCTCTATAACGATCTGGTCGGGGATTTCCGCTTCTCCTTTGAATATTACTTCAAGCATATCATGCGGCCCTTCAAGAAATGGGTGTTGCAGGCCATGGACAAGATCGAGCCATTGGCCCCATTGATGATTGCTCCTTCACATGGGCCGATCTTGCGAGAGCGCCCGATGGACTCTGTTAAAAGCTATCGAACGCTTTCTGGTTCCCATTTGCCTAACGAGCTATCCGCCAGAGAGAAGAGCCTGCTGATCTTCTATATGAGCGCCTATGGTGCCACGGCCGATATGGCGCGCTCGGTTTATGAAGGTGCCAGCAGCATCGAAGGGGTGCGGGTCTCTCTTTATGATTTGCAAGGCGGAGAGGTCGAACCTTTCGTCGATCTGATCGAGGGTGCCGATGGCATGATCTTTGGCTCGCCAACCATTAATGGGGATGCGGTCAAGCCCATCTGGGATCTGCTGGCTTCGCTCGTTGCGATTGACACACGGGGCAAGGTCGGGGCGGCTTTTGGCTCGTTTGGCTGGTCGGGCGAAGCCGTTCCTATGATTGAAGATCGCCTGCGAGGCCTCAAGATGCGCGTTCCGGAAAAGGGCAAGCGCATCAAGTTTCACCCAACAGAACAGGAGCTGGACGATTGTCGCCAATATGGACAGGCAATCGCCGAACTCCTGGCTGGCAAGGCAAGGCCCAAAGTCATCGACTTTGCCGAACTCTGACTAGTAAAGGACCAAGGAGACAATCATGGCAAAAGGAAAACTGACATTCGCGGATATCGATGTGTCCGTCAATGTTCCTGCGGGAACGCGCGTTATCGAAGTATCCGAGAAAGTGGGGGCGGGCATCATCTATGGCTGTCGCGAGGGCGATTGCGGCACTTGCCTGATGAAAGTGGAAGAAGGCATGGAAAATCTGTCCGAGCCGACAGTGTTGGAAGACAAGGTGCTCAAGGAAAATATGGCGGGCAAGGACATGCGTTGCGCCTGTCAGGCCCAGATCATCGGTGAAGGCGAAGTCAAGATCAAGCCAGCTTGAGCCGATCAGATCAAAGGCAGAATGCTAGCTGCATAATGGCAACGCCAATACCAGCTTGCCTTTACACTCTACCAAAGAAGGACCAAGTAGAATGCCAAAGATCATATTTCAGCATCCAGAATTTGATGAAATGGAAATTTACGCGCCGGCTGGCAGTCATAAGAAGACCGTGTTGGAGTTGGCCAAAGAATACAAGGTTCCCATCCATTTTGATTGCGGCGACGGGGAGTGCGGCTCCTGTGTCATCAAGGTCAGCGATATCGATGGCGGTCCGACCCATATGGGCGTTCATATGACGGACAAGGAGAAGAATGTCCTGCAGGAGCTGGGCAAATTGTCTAAGGATGAGCTTGAAAAAGTCATTGTCAACGATATGCCAAGCGACTGGCGTCTGGCTTGCCAGATGATTGTTCGCGATGAGGACATCCGCATCACTTACGAGAGCGCATGATGTATATCGCAAGAGATGACGGGCTGAATATTATTGAGGACCACAAGGCCAGTATCGATCATCAGGCGCTCTATGAGCGCTTGATGTCTTGCGCCTGTAATTCCAGAGGCAAGGGCAATACTCCATTTCTTGCGCAAATGCTCGCCAGTTGGATGTGCGGGCAGGGCGCATTGCCGCGTTTTATGGGCCTTGATGAAGAGACATTCAAGGCCATGATCAGCGGCTCATTTGCCCAGTTCAAAAATGCCGGACTGCAAACCCGCTGCGACATTGAACCGGACCGCGCAAATGAACTGGAGGATGTCAAAACTCTGTTGCTCGACCATCGCAGCCATCAGAGCGATGAGGAACTATGGATCGCCCAGATTGTTGCGACCGGCAGCATGGGCTCGGACCATCTCTGGTCTGATCTGGGATTGTTTGCGCGCAAGAGTCTTGGCGAGATGCTGCTATATAACTTTCGCCCACTCGCCGAGCAAAACACAAACAATATGCGCTGGAAAAAATTCTTCTATCGTCAGCTCTGTGCCAAAGAGGGTTTTGTCCTCTGTCGGTCCCCCAGTTGCGAAACATGCAGTGAATATACTGTCTGTTTCGCTCCGGAAGGCGCCTGAATAATAGATCTCCATTAACCTTTGTCAGACGGCGAAACTGTCCGCTTCTGGTGCTGCTTTTAAATGGACCGCCAGGGCGTTGTCCATCGTATCTGCATGCAGGTCGAACCAGCGTGGCAGATCCTCGACGAAGGCGCGCCCGAAATCGAGATTGCCCGCTTGCACCTTTTCATTGATATAGTGCATCTGCTTGAGAACACGTTCGTGCTCTTCGCGATGCTCATCAAACCCTCTGAATCCTGTTTCTTCCATGAGCTGATCTTCAAGGGCGAAATGCTCTTGCGTATGTTCCAGAAGCTGTATGAACAAGGACTTGAAAATGGATGGGTCTTGCGTTTCACCCAGCCTGTTTACAATCAAAGTAAATTCCTGATGGACAGAATCCATTTCGTCAACACCCACAAGGTGCCGACCTTCTTCCCACTCTATTAATGTCATTCTTGTGCCCCCACACATTAGAATTTTTACAGTTATAGCATAGCGTGCGACGAAACGGGAATAGCTGTTTTCTCCAGAAAGTCAGAAACATCCATTTCGATGATTTCTATGGTCTTCTTGGTGCAATAGCGGATTTCCTTCGGTGTCGGTTGTTTGATCAGCGCCCAACCGGTTGGAGAGCCTGCATCATACGTGATGTCTGACATGACCATGCGTTCCGTATCGCGAACAAACCGCATGCCCAAAAACAGATATTGTTTTTCTTTGCGATAGCCCTTCAGGAATGAGGGCACACCGAACCCGCCCATGAGCTCTGTTAGATAGTCGACAAAATCTGCATCAGAAGCGACATAGCTGGCGGTCGGCTCAGGCGAACCGAGCGGCTTGAAAAGGATCGGTAGATCGTCCTTTAGCTCTTCAGGGCCAATGGGAACATAGCGCTCGCCATCATAACGGTTGATCGTGAATCTGTAATCAGTTCCTCCGATACGGGCGAGCCCACGTACGAGATAGTGCGGCGTGCCAGAATAGCTCTGCTGGAGCTGCAAGTCCCGGTTGATGTCGATGACATAAGGTGGGGCCACAGACTTGATCCAGTCATGCAGCGCCGCACGGCTCCAGTCCTCTGCCTTATAAAGACGTGTGAGAAACTGTTCGATGAAGCGACGGCCGCGTTTCAGTTCGAGATTCATCGCGGCGCGCGGGAACTCATACATCAGTTTTGGAGCCATCGGGCGGCCCTTGTTCATGGCAAGGATGAGGCTGTCGCTATCGGCGGGCATTGGTTCGCCGCTTGATCGGTTGCAGGCATCAAACAGCACGCCGGGCCCAAGATAGGGGACGACCTCACCACTACGGATTTTGTCCATTATTTGCTCGATGCTAGCCTGTGTCATCTCATGCCTGCCAATCAGTGGTGTTGTTTGCTTTGATTGATAGACAAGCAAGAAACGAACCATGTCGCGAACTTGATTTAAGTAATTGAAATATATAATTAATTGTGATTTTTAGTTTTGTCATATATGCGACAGACAGTCAAATTTCACTTCCGATTGTCGCGCGTTTAGCTAAAGCTTGCTGGAATGGCGGCTTTGTCGCGCAGATCTGACAAAGACACACGACATCATGTCGCCATTGCGACAATTCCCCTATTTCAATGTCACTCTTCCAACGCTCGACTTTTGCCGTTTTGAAAAAAATAGTAACGCAAAAACAATGGATTAATCGAATTTCTCGGAACTGGCACACCCCTTGCAATTCCCTTTGGCAGACACCGTTTCGTGAACCCGTTTGTTTGCGGAACCCACGGAACTCAACAAGCCTCAAGGAGAAGACCTATGGCACTTCGTCAATGCGCAATTTACGGCAAGGGGGGCATCGGTAAGTCCACCACCACGCAGAACCTCGTTGCTGGCCTCGCAGAGCTTGGCAAAAAAGTCATGATCGTCGGCTGCGACCCAAAAGCAGACTCCACGCGCCTTATTCTGCATGCAAAAGCCCAGACCACTATTATGCACCTGGCTGCGGAAGCAGGGTCTGTCGAAGATCTGGAACTGGATGATGTTCTGAAGGTCGGTTTCGGCGACATCAAGTGCGTTGAATCCGGTGGCCCAGAACCTGGAGTTGGCTGCGCAGGGCGTGGTGTTATTACGGCCATCAACTTCCTTGAGGAAGAAGGGGCCTATGAAGACGATTTGGACTTCGTCTTCTATGACGTACTCGGGGACGTGGTTTGCGGCGGGTTCGCCATGCCAATTCGTGAAAACAAGGCGCAGGAAATCTATATCGTCTGCTCCGGTGAGATGATGGCCATGTATGCGGCCAACAACATCTCCAAAGGCATCGTGAAATACGCCAATTCCGGTAGCGTGCGTCTTGCTGGCCTTATTTGTAACTCCCGTAACACCGACCGCGAAGACGAACTGATCGAAGCTCTGGCTGCAAAGCTCGGGACCCGGATGATCCATTTCGTCCCGCGCGACAACGTTGTGCAGCACGCTGAAATCCGTCGTATGACCGTGATCGAATATGACCCGAAAGCCAAGCAGGCTCAGGAATATCGCGATCTGGCTCAAAAGATCATCGACAATGATCGCTTTGTCATTCCGGAACCAATTTCCATGGATGATCTGGAAGATCTGCTGATGGAATTCGGCATCATGGAAGTCGAAGACGAGAGCATCGTTGGTAAAGCTGCCGACAGCGCTGTGGCCTGAGCTTTGTAAGCATTCACTTTGAACTGTTGATCAAGGTGTGGGGCGCATGAGCTCCCACCTTAGAACGGGAAAATGAATATGTCTGAAATGACAAGAGAACAGACCGAAGCCCTCATTCAAGAGGTGCTCGAAGTCTACCCAGAGAAAGCGCAAAAGGACCGCGCCAAGCATTTGACGATCAACGATCAGGAGATCGAGAAGTCAAGCAAATGCATCACCTCCAACCGTAAATCCCTTCCCGGTGTCATGACCATCCGTGGCTGTGCCTATGCAGGGTCCAAGGGCGTGGTTTGGGGGCCGGTCAAGGACATGATCCATCTGTCTCATGGCCCTGTCGGCTGCGGCCAATATTCCCGCGCTGGGCGCCGTAACTATTATGTCGGCAACACTGGCGTCGATACCTTCGGAACAATTAACTTCACCTCCGACTTTCAGGAGAAGGACATTGTTTTCGGCGGCGACAAAAAGCTGAACAAGATCGTTGATGAAATCAACATGTTGTTCCCGCTGGCCAAAGGTATGTCCATTCAGTCCGAATGCCCAATTGGCTTGATCGGTGATGATATTGAAGCCGTCGCCAAGCAGAAGGGCAAGGAACTGAACAAGACAATCGTACCGGTACGGTGCGAAGGCTTCCGCGGTGTTTCTCAGTCTCTCGGGCACCATATTGCCAACGACGCCATCCGTGACTGGGTCATCGATCCGGCAACCGGCAAGGAATTTGAATCCACCGATTACGACGTCACCATCATCGGCGACTACAACATTGGTGGCGACGCATGGGCTTCGCGTATTCTTCTTGAAGAAATGGGCCTGCGCGTGATTGCTCAATGGTCAGGCGATGGCACATTGGCGGAAATGGAAAATACGCCGAAGGCCAAGCTGAACCTGCTGCACTGCTACCGCTCCATGAACTACATCTCCCGTTATATGGAAGAGAAGTTTGGCGTGCCCTGGATGGAATATAACTTCTTTGGCCCCACCAAGATTGAAGAATCCCTGCGCGCGATTGCCGCCCAGTTCGATGACAAGATCAAGGAAGGTGCAGAGAAGGTCATCGAGAAATACAAGCCGCAATGGCAGGCTGTGGTCGACAAATATCGTCCGCGTCTGGAAGGCAAGCGCGTCATGCTTTATGTCGGCGGTTTGCGTCCACGCCATATCATCGGTGCCTACGAAGATCTGGGTATGGAAGTTGTCGGTACGGGTTACGAATTCGCTCATAATGACGACTATGATCGCACCATCGCCGAAGTGGGCAACGCAACCCTCATCTATGATGACGTAACGGGCTATGAATTCGAAGAATTCGTCAAGCGCGTCAAGCCGGATCTCATCGGCTCGGGCATCAAGGAAAAATACATCTTCCAGAAGATGGGTATCCCATTCCGCCAGATGCATTCATGGGACTATTCCGGCCCATATCATGGCTATGACGGCTTTGCGATCTTTGCTCGCGACATGGACATGACTCTCAACAATCCTTGCTGGGACAGCATGACCCCACCATGGAAGCGCATGGGTGATGAAACCGCGATTGCGGCGGAATGATCCGGCATCAGAGACATCAATTCTCTCCAACACTTCGTGAGTTCACAGATTGGTGGCGCGAAGGAGGACCAAATGAACCAAGTCGTTGATAATATCAAACCCAGCTATCCTCTCTTCAAGGAAGAGGAGTATGAGAAATCTCTGGGTGATAAACGGGCTCTGTTCGAAGAGAAACATGAGCCGTCCAAGGTTGACGAGATCTTCGAATGGACCACATCCGAAGAATATAAAGAGCTGAACTTTTCCCGAGAAGCTCTCACCATCAACCCGGCCAAGGCCTGCCAGCCTCTTGGTGCTGTGCTTTGTTCGCTCGGCTTCGAAAACACCTTGCCTTATGTGCATGGGTCTCAGGGCTGTGTGGCTTACTTCCGCACCTATTTCAACCGCCATTTCAAGGAGCCGGTCGCCTGTGTTTCCGACTCCATGATCGAAGATGCGGCGGTGTTTGGTGGCCAGAAAAATATGTTCGACGGGCTCGAGAACGCCCGTGCCCTTTATAAGCCGGATATGATTATGGTCTCCACGACCTGCATGGCCGAGGTGATCGGTGATGACCTTAACGCCTTCATCGGCAACTCCCGCAAGGAAGGGCATATTCCGGAAGACTTCCCGGTTCCGTTCGCCCATACGCCAAGCTTTGTTGGCTCCCACACCACCGGTTGGGACAATATGTTCGAAGGCACCATCCGCTATTTCACGCTTAATAGCATGGAAGACAAGGAAGTTGGCTCGAACGGCAAAATCAACATTGTGCCGGGCTTTGAAACCTATCTTGGCAACTACCGTGTGCTGCATCGCTACATGAAGGAAATGGGCGTCGACTATTCGCTGCTCTGTGATCCTTCCGAAGTGCTGGATACGCCTGCTGATGGCAAATACCGCATGTATTCAGGCGGCACCACGCAGGATGAGGTGAAAGACGCTCCAAATGCCAAAGATACGCTGCTGTTGCAGCCATGGCAGCTGGTCAAGACCCGCAAATACACCAAGAACACATGGAAGCATGAAACCCCTGCCATCAACATTCCGATGGGCCTTAAGGGAACCGATGACTTCCTGATGAAGGTCGCCGAGATTTCCGGCAAGGACATTCCGGCTTCTCTGGAAATCGAACGCGGTCGCCTTGTCGACATGATGACCGACAGTCACGCCTGGCTCCATGGCAAGAAATACGCCATCTGGGGAGATGCAGACTTTGTCATGGGTCTGACGGCCTTCTTGCTCGAGCTGGGTGCCGAGCCGACGCACATCCTTTGCAACCACGCCAACAAGCGCTGGAAGAAAGCCATGGACAAGATGTTGGCCGACAGCCCTTACGGCAAGGATTGCGAAGTGCATAACGGCAAGGATCTGTGGCACCTGCGGTCCCTGATCTTCACCAACCGGCCGGACTTCATGATTGGCAACTCCTACGGCAAGTTCATTGAACGCGACACCCTGAAGAAGGGGCCGGAGTTCCAGGTGCCTCTGGTGCGCATCGGCTTCCCGATCTTTGACCGTCATCACCTGCATCGCTCGACTACTCTGGGCTATGAGGGCGCAATGACCATCCTGACGACGCTGACCAACGCCGTTCTGGAAAAGTTGGACAAGGACACCATGGAAATGGGCGTTACCGACTTCAACTACGATCTGGTGCGCTAAGCATCGGCCACATATCGCATCCTTGTTCCCTCCGTCACCTTATGCGTGGCGGAGGGCGCACAGGGTGAAAAGGAGACCGAAATGCCAAACGTAATGCTCAGATACAACGACAAGGGTGATCTGCTGTTCTATGTGGCCAAGAAGGACCTTGAGGAAGTGATTGCTTCCGTTGAGACCAACACGGATGAAGCATGGGGCGGCACGGTGGAGCTTTCCAATGGAGACAAGTTCTTCATTGATCCGATTTCCCCGCCACCCGAATTCCCGACCACACTGCGCTTCAAGCGCGGTTAGCCATTCCTACCGGACTTTGTCTCGCCTGAAAGGAGATAGACCATGGCAATGATGATCAATGCAGATGTTTGCACCGCTTGCGGCGACTGTGAATCAACCTGTCCGTCTAATGCAATTTCCCCCCGTAAAGGTGTCTATTACATCGATCCCGCCCTCTGCAATGAATGCGAAGGCATTCATGACAGCCCCCAGTGTATGGAAGGCTGTTTTGAGGAAGACTGCATCGTTCCGGCTGAGTAGTCGTCGAGGGGAGGGACGCGAACATCACATGCAGCCTGTTGTTCCTCACTGAGTTCGCGTCCCTTTTTTGTGTAACACATTCGAATTTGGATCGGAGGTCCAACATGACCGCCCCGTTGTCGCGCGAGATCGCCTTGCGCATTGGCCTTGCGGCAAATGACTTGCCCGGCATTGACGCCGGTGCCCTGATTTCCATTCTTGGTGCGGCGGTCGGCTTGCCGATGACTGAGGAGAAATTTACCAATCTCGGAATGAAGCATTTTCGTCAGGCCGGCGGGGAAGCCTTTATCAAGATACCAGGCGATCAGCTCAAGGCGGCACTGCGCATCCTCAAGGGAGATGGCGTGGAGGAGACGCCTGAGGATGTGTCTGTCGATCCCTATCAGGATGGTGATATGCCCGGTTCCATTCGCGTTGCCTGCGCGTCCAATTCGGCTGAAGAAATGGACGGTCATTTTGGTTCCTGTCGCCGTTTTCTGGTCTATCAGGTCTCGGGCCGGGAAGCCCGTTTGATTGATATCCGTTCTACACGTGATGGAGAGGATGCCGAGGACAAGAACAAATGGCGCGCCTCCCTGATTGCCGATTGCGAAGTTCTCTATGTGATTTCCATCGGCGGTCCTGCGGCTGCCAAGGTGGTACGTGCTGGTATCCATCCCATAAAATTGCCAGCCAGCAGGCAGGCGCGGGATATTCTGGCTGATCTGCAGCATGTTTTGGCCGAAAACCCGCCACCATGGCTGGCGCGTGTCATGGGACAAGAGGCCAAAAGCCTTACGCCTTTTCTGGAGGAAATGGAAGAATGATCGACGCTGCGCAGCTTGATGATGTCGCGGGGGAAGTCTCTGCACAAGGGCCAGGCGAGGAAATCTCCGCCTATCTGCGGAGCAAATGGCCCAAGGTTCATTTCACCTATTGTCAGGATGACGACATCACAACAGCGCAGCCGATCAGAGAACACAAGACATTCAATCTCTATCTGGTTGTGGGCGGAGAGGGCTGCATCAGCTTTACTTCATCCGAACAGACTGCGACGGGCATCGTTGTGGCAGAAGTTGAAGAATGGGAGGAATGATGGAAGACCTTTTGGAAAAGACCATGGCAGAGCCAGTCAAGGAATTCAAACCGCGGATTGCGCAGCTCAAGGAGATTTGCAGCAAGATCAAACCTGGAACACATCATGTCTCACTGGTCGAGGCCATCAGCACCATTTTGCCTGATCTTTCCTTTCGGTATCGCACAACGCTTAGTGGCTGGTATCGTCTGGGCGGGCTGGTCGATGATGAGGGCAACCGCATCGCTACCAATCTGAGGCAATGGGCCGAGGCGGAATCAGACCACGACATGTTTGCTCTTTATGAGCAATATGGCGGAGCGGACTATTACACCACACGTCTTGATGGCAAATGCCACTATTTTGTGGCGCCAACAGGCAAGGGTGCAGCCGACTTTGTCCAGCTCAAGGTGGAAGAAATGACGGAGGTGATCGATCGTCCCCTGTTCGTCAATGATCTGGTGCCAGATGATCTGGAAGATCTGCTTGATCCGCAAGGGGCTTTTGCTGCCCGTGTCGCCCCTACCGAAATTGCTCCACCGCGCTATGTCTTCCATTCCATCACCGATATCAGCGCGCTCGTGAGCAACCAGCTTTCTTCGGAAGGGTCTGATCTGCGCTATATCCGATTTCTGGAAGAGTGGGGCAAAACCACAGCCTCCAGCAAGCAGCGTTTTTCCGATCATTTTGTCCTCAAGCTCTTGCCTTTTCTCGATCGCTTTGGCGAGCGCAAAACGGAAGCAACGCCCGTTCCCGTTAAAAAACTGCCATTGCCGAGCGACAATGTCGCCAACATGAGCGGAACCAGCCTGTCGCACTTCCTCAAGGAATATGACAAGAATGCCGGGTTCCCCATGGCCTGGTATTTCAACATGCTGGTCGAACAGAAGATCTGGCCGCAGATCGCTACAGCCGTCTATATGGACCATCAGCGCAATTACCGTTATCTGGCGGACAAAGACCTAGAAGTGCTCGAGAACTGGATTCGGTTTCCTTATGTTTTCGGGGCGGGCGCTTTACCGACATTGTTGTAACACTTGCCAAATTGTCGCTTTTGCTACATTGTGTGGTTCTAAATTTTATAATTATTTCAATATATTAGGGTGTGGCACAGACCTTGCTAGTTAGAAAGGCAGATATTTCTTTTAGTGAGGTTTGTGGCCAATGAAACAAAGTGAAATTGCTCAACTGCTTGATGAGCCCGCCTGCGAACATAACCACAAATCCAAATCCGGCTGTGCCAGACCAAAGCCGGGGGTTGCTGCTGGTGGCTGCTGTTTTGACGGCGCCCAGATCGCGCTGCTCCCCATCTCTGATGTTGCTCATATCGTTCATGGCTCCATCGCCTGCGCAGGCAGTGCTTGGGACAATCGGGGAAGCCGATCTTCCGGTGCCAAGCTCTATAAGTTAGGCCTCACCACCGATCTCACCGAGCAAGATGTGATCATGGGACGCGGCGAGAAGCGCCTGTTCCATTCGATTAAACAAGCGATTGATGAGCAAAATCCTGAAGCTGTGTTCGTCTATAATACCTGCGTTCCTGCTCTTATCGGTGATGATATCGGCGCTGTCTGCAAGGCCGCACAACAGCGTTGGGGGGTGCCGGTTGTGCCGGTCGATGCAGCCGGTTTCTACGGCACGAAAAACCTTGGCAACCGCATCGCCGGCGAGACAATGGTGCGCCATGTGATCGGAACCCGAGAGCCGGATCCTGTGCCCGCCCATCTCGAGCGTGAAGGCATCACTGTCCATGATATAGCACTGATCGGTGAATATAACATCGCGGGCGAGTTGTGGCATGTGCAGCCACTGTTCGATGAATTGGGGCTGCGCATTCTTGGCTCTCTTTCGGGGGATGCGCGCTTTCGTGAAGTGCAGACCATGCACCGCTCCGAAGTCAATATGATGGTCTGCTCCAAGGCCATGATCAACGTCGCCCGCAAGCTCAAGGAAGGCTACGGCACCCCATGGTTTGAGGGGAGTTTCTATGGCATTTGCGATATGAGCATCGCACTCAGAGACTTTGCTCGTCTGATCGATGATCCATCCCTTACAGAACGCACAGAAGCGCTGATCAAGCGCGAAGAGGCGAGCGTGTATGCACGATTGGCCCCCTTTAAGGAGCGCCTCAAGGGCAAGCGTGTGTTGCTCTATACCGGTGGCGTGAAGGCCTGGTCCATTATCTCGGCCCTTCAGGATCTGGGCATGGATGTGGTTGCCACATCGACCCGCAAGTCCACCGAGCAGGATAAGGCCAAGATTCGCGAGCTGATGGGAGACAAGACCGTCATGCTTGACGAAAGCCAGGGCGCACGGGCGTTGATAGACATGGTCAACGACACCAACACCGACATTCTCATCGCTGGTGGACGCAACATGTATACCGCCCTCAAGGCTCGGATTCCCTTCCTGCATATCAATCAGGAGCGTGAACTGGCCTATGCGGGCTATGAGGGCATGATCACCTTTGCCGAGCAGATCCTGCAAGCGGTGGATAGCCCCATCTGGCAAGCAGTGCGCGCGCCTGCGCCTTGGCAGAAATCTCTCAATGTGGCCGCGGCGGAGTAAGCAACATGGCAGATATCATCAAACGCAATAAAGCTCTATCCGTCAGCCCTCTCAAGGCCAGCAGCTCGCTAGGGGCGGCGCTTGCCTTTCTGGGTATTCGTGACACGATTGCCATGCTGCATGGCGCTCAAGGCTGTACCGCTTATGGCAAAATCTATTTGATCGGCCATTTTCGCGAACCAGTTGCCTTGCAGACAACGGCGATGGATCAGGTCAGCACCATTATGGGGTCTGATGAGAATGTGGTCGAGGGGTTGAAGACCCTCTATGACAAATTTCAGCCAGCTCTTGTCGGTATCCCGACAACCGGCCTCTCGGAAACACAGGGGTCTGACGTCAATGGGGCCGTGGCGACCTTCCGCAAAGCCTATCCGGAATGCTTCAAAACCGCTGTTGTGCCGGTTGAAACCCCAGATTATGTGGGCTCCCTTGAAGCCGGTTTTGCCAAGGCCGTTTATGAAATGATCAATCGCCTTGTGCCTGAGGCGAAGAAAAAGGGCGGTGTTGCCACCAATAGGCAGGTCAATATTCTAGTCAATGCATCGCTGACCCCGGCCGACATCGACGAGATCAAGGATATGGTGGAAGCTTTTGGTCTGTTGCCGATTGTGTTGCCTGATCTTTCCACCAGCCTTGATGGGCATCTGGATGAGAAGGACTTCAATCCTTTGACCACAGGTGGCACCTGTGTCGGCGATTTTGAAATATTGCACAAGGCTTCTGCAACGATTGTGATCGGCGCAAGCATGGCGCCCGCTGCTGATTTGCTTTTGGAACGCACGGGTGTACCGGACCATCGCTTTGATCATCTGATGGGGCTCGAGGCAATGGATCGTTTCATTCTGACTCTGCATGAACTGACAGGTCGCCCAGTGCCCAAACGCATAGAACGGCATCGCCAGCAATTGCAGGACGCGATGCTTGATACCCATTTCAATCTGGGTATGGGACGGGCTGCTGTGGCTGCCGATCCGGATCTGCTCAAGGCCTTTAGTGATCTTCTAGCGGGTATGGGATGCGAACTGGTTGCCGCTGTTGCGCCTTCCAATACCGCTCTGCTCAAGCAAGTCTTCGCCAAAGAGGTCAAAATCGGAGATCTGCAGGAGCTGGAGAAATTTGCTCAGGCTGGCGGTGCAGATCTGCTTATCGGAAACGCTCATTGTGCCGCCAGTGCCGAACGACTGGGGCTGCCACTGCTGAGAGCCGGTTTCCCGCAATATGATCGCATGGGTGCGTCGTCGCGTTGCTGGGTCGGTTACAAGGGATCAAAGCAGACCCTGTTTGATTTGGCAAACTTGCTTATCGAAACCGAACAGGGCGCAGTTGAGCCATACAGATCCATCTACGCACAGGTTCAGGACAGGGAGGGGGAGAGCCATGGCCCAGATCAGCCGCATGCTCACTTTGGTGGATGGCACCATTGATGACGGATTTGAAGACGGAGCACTGAAAATCGCCTTCGCCACCAGCGATCAACACCACGTGGACCAGCATTTCGGAACCTGCGAGAGCTTTGCAGTCTATTTGGTGACCCGCGATGAGGCGCATTTTCATCAGAGCATCGCGTTTGAGCAAGCCGCAAAGGATGGCAGTGAAGACAAGCTGCAGGCACGTATAGCGGCGCTCGAAGGGGTGGCTGCGGTTTATTGCCGGGCTGTTGGAGCGTCTGCCATTGCCCAACTTAAGCAATCGGGTGTTCAGCCCATAAAGGTGAAAGACGGCACAATGATCAAGCATCAGCTCGGTCTCTTTCAGGAAGAGCTGAAGGGAGACCCGGCATTCTGGGTGCTGCGTGCGTTGGAAAGCGTAAAGGGCCTGCGCGATGACCCGCGCCGGTTTGATGACATGGAAACCGAAGGTTGGAGTGAATGAGGACGATATGAGTGATTGGGACCACATGGTAGTCGAACAGGATGATCCGGCACTGGTATCTCCTTTCATTTTGGAGATGGTGCGTCAGATCAGGGCCGTGGATTCCTACGGTATATGGGACAAATCGGGTGCGCATGAAATCATCGATCCCTACATCCTGACCAAAGAGCGCAAGCGGCAGGTACCCGTGATCGGGGACCCTGACGAAGACATCATTGTCAGGATCAAGGCCTGGTATAACGCGCTTTCGACCAGCATCGAAGCCAAAACGGGCCTGATGGCCGTTCCCCTCATTCATCTGACCTATGAAGGGTTCGGACGGGTGATTATCGCGGTGGGCAAGCTGATCGTCTTTGACAAGAATTTGCGCGATGTCCACCGCTTCGGCTTCAAGTCGCTCGAGCATATGCAGCAAGAGGCCGAAAAGATTATCACGAAGGCGTCGGCGCTTATCGAAGACCATCGCGATGTTGCCAAGCTGTGACGCCCAGACCGTCCGAAATCGCTGGGCGTTCAGAAGCAAATAGGGGATCAGACCATGGATGAAACAGAGCTGAAAGCACTGACCAAAGCAGCCAGAAGAGCCAAACGCATCGCTTCGGAGAAAGCGATGGCGTTGCATGATCTGGTTGAAGATCGACTACCCGCCGCATTCGAAGAATTACCGCAGTTGGCAGAAGAAACATATGCTGCCTGTAAGGCGTGGGAAGAAGCCGAAGCTGCCAGCAAGGCCGCGCAGGCGACAGTTTGAGAGGAAAGCAAGAAATGACTGCAATTGTCGGATTGACGCTGGATGGCACCGAATGGACCCCCCAGTTTGTCAAGGCTCTCGATGCAAAGAAATGCATCGGGTGTGGCCGCTGCTACAGAGTGTGCGCCAGAGATGTATTCGAACTGGTGGAGCGGGAAAGTCTCGATCTGGATGATGAAGACGAGTATTTCGATGATGATGATCCGTTCGGCGATGATGATGACGATGATGATGGATTTTCCGATGATACCAGCATGGTCATGTCGTTGAAGAATAATGGAGACTGCATAGGCTGCGAAGCTTGTTCGAAAATCTGTCCGAAAGGATGCTTTTCCCATACGACAAAAGAAGCTGCCTAATAGATTCATCGATAGATCAATAGGTAAGACAATGCCGCCGTCTTGGCGGCATTGTCATTTTAATACTGAATGTCAGGTGTGGTTTGTCAGTTTTGCGACAATGTATGTAGGTCGTTGGTTTGTGTAAAAATGATATAATTCAATTGGTTATGAGAATGAATGGCTGCTGGCACGGCTCTTGCAATTTCATTGATAAGAAATGGAACCCGAGCTGAGAGGCACTATCATGTTGACACTCACCGACAAAGCACAAGAAACCCTGCAAGGCCTCATCGAAAAATCCGGCAAGCCGCTGACAGGCCTGCGTATCGCAGCCGATATGGCTGGCTGTGCCGGTGTGAAATACCGTCTGGCGCTGGTCTCAAATCCTGAGCCTGATGACCACATTGTCGAGTGTGGTCTGCTCAAGCTTTATGTCGTACCGCAGAATGCAGAAATTCTTATCGGGACCACAATCGACTTCGCCGAGACTGAAAAAGGCGGAGGCTTCACTTTCGATAATCCGAATACGGCCGGCATGTGTGCCTGCGGCAAGAGCTTTGCTGCCTGATGCCTGTCTGGTGCTGGCATCGCGCACCGATCATGAAAGCTTGGATCAATCTCGTTTGACTGGAAGGGTGGTTCGGGATGAATTTGCTAAGGCAAGTGACAATTGATGACACGACCCTGCGTGACGGGGAACAGAGCGCTGGCGTTGCCTTCACACGCGCCGAGAAATGCGCCATTGCGCGGGAGCTTGTGGCTGCCGGGGTGCCCGAACTGGAAGTGGGTATTCCAGCCATGGGCGACGACGAGCAGGAAACCATCCGCGCTATCGCCGGGCAGATCAAAGGGCAGGGGCTAAATGCGCGATTGATCGTCTGGTGTCGCATGTGTGACTTCGATCTGGATGCGTCCCGCGATCTTGGTGTGGACATGATTGATCTGTCCATTCCCATGTCTGATGGGCAGATTTTTCACAAGCTCGGTCAATCGCGAGACTATGTGCTCAGGCAGATCGCAACCATGGTCCCCAAGGCGCTTGATGCTGGCTTCGAGGTCATGGTTGGAGGAGAGGATTCCTCACGGGCTGATCTGGATTTTGTCTTGGAGGCCATGGAAACGGCTGCCAGAGGTGGTGCCCGTCGCTTCCGATTTGCCGATACAGTCGGCATCATGGAGCCTTTCGGTACGGCTGAAATCTTTCGTCAGTTGCGGTCCAACTCCGACCTTGAATTGGAAATGCATGCCCATGATGACTATGGTCTGGCGACAGCGAACTCTCTGGCCGCTGTTGTTGGGGGCGCAACCCATGTGAACACCACGGTCAATGGCTTGGGTGAGCGGGCGGGTAATGCTTCGCTTGAGGAGTTCGCAGCCGCGGTCGATCGGCTTTACCACGTGCAGACCGGTGTGGATCAACGCCAGTTTAGTGCCTTGTCGCAGATGGTGGCGCGAGCATCTGGACGTCCTGTCCCTCATCAGAAAAGCCTTGTGGGGGCCAGTGTCTTCACCCACGAAAGTGGCATTCATGTCGATGGGCTGGTGAAGAACAAGGAAACCTATCAGGGGCTCGATCCTGAATGGTTGGGACGCCAGCATGAACTGGTCTTGGGCAAGCATTCCGGCACCAAGGCAGTGCTGCATATCTATGGCACCATGGGCATAGCTTTAACCACTGGTCAGGCTAAGAGCATTTTGGAGAAGGTCCGCTCCTTTGCCGAAACCTATAAGCGCACCCCGGCCCGTCAGGACCTCATGACTTTTCATCAACAGATTATGGCAAGTGAAATCGCCCATTGATCAGGCATAGCGGTACAGGAAAGGAAACGGACAATGCGAAACGAAGAGCTGGACGCAGAACTCTCCGACTTGGGAAGCGCAGAGGAATTTCTCGACTATTTCGAGATTGATTATGATCCCAAAGTGGTCATGGTCAATCGCTTGCACATCTTGCAGCGCTTTCACGACTATCTGGAAATGAAAAGTCGCATGCCTGTAGCCGGACAGTCTTGGTGGGATTTCTACACCGGTGAACTAAAAAAAGCCTATATGGATTTCGTTCAGTCGGACGCGCTGACCGAGAAGGTTTTCAAGGTTTTCAAAACCAACCAGCCGACTTTCGTGCCACTCGAAGACGTGTTGAGCTGATATGCTGGAAACACTCCCACCACCACGCTTTGACTATGGCGCAGAAGTGCGTGTTATTCGCAATCTACGCAATGATGGCACTCATCCTGGCTCGGATAAGGGCACGCTTCTGGTTCGCCGCGGGGCGACCGGCATCGTGCGGGATGTGGGC
The DNA here is from genome assembly GCF_963678225.1 of uncultured Cohaesibacter sp. Classification (NCBI taxonomy): domain Bacteria; kingdom Pseudomonadati; phylum Pseudomonadota; class Alphaproteobacteria; order Hyphomicrobiales; family Cohaesibacteraceae; genus Cohaesibacter; species uncultured Cohaesibacter sp. The sequence goes on from NZ_OY782764.1 coordinate 3,261,627, forward strand.
ACCTTTCTGCAGGATCAGGTGATCTATACGGTGCACTTTACGATGGAAGATCTGATCGTAGGTTGCCGTGACAAAGAGCTAATCCCTGCAGACGCTCCATGGGTGCCGAACCGGTTTGAATTTGGTGACAAAGTCAAGGCCAGGGTGCTGCTAGGCATTGCAGGCGAAGTGGTGGCCTCTGTTGGCGACGGGGGAGAGATCATCAAAGTCATTCGGGATGATGCGATCATCGAAACCTTCGGCACCGTTGCCTATCATGTGCGTTTTCCTGGCCGCACGCTGCAAGTGCCGGAGATGGCTCTGGATAGGGCCATGGCAAAAGAACTGGAGCCAACCGCATGAGCGACGAAGCAATGCTTCTGGCCTATCACCTCATGACAACGTCACTGGCGGCGCATCAATGCCGCTTTGATGAGCTGCCCCAAACCGCACAAGACCGCATTCAGCAACAGGTGGAGCGGGCCCTTCAGATGGAGCAACTGGTGCTATCCAGTCCTCTCGCTGCCGATGTCGTCATTCCGGATTCCTTGTTGCAAAAATCCATGGCCAGCATCAAGGGGCGTTATGAGGCTGAGACAGACTTCATCGCAGACCTTACCCTCAATGGTTTAACTCAATCTGGTCTTGAGCTGGCTCTGGCCCGCGAATTGAAAGCCGATGCAACGCTTGAAAGAGTGGCCTGGCAAGTGCCGCAAGCCACAGAAGCCGAAGTGCGAGCATGGTATGACGCTCATCCAGAACGGTTCTCCATCGGCGAGACACGTGACGCCCGTCATATTCTCATCACCATCAATGAGGATATCGAGGAGAACCGGCGCGATGCCTCTCTTGAGCGCATCAATGGCGTGCTGGAGGAACTGGATGGAACCCAAGAGCGGTTTGCCGAAGCTGCCTTGCGCTATTCCGAATGTCCCAGCGCTCTGAATGGCGGCACTCTGGGGCGTGTGGCTAAAGACACGCTCTATACCGAGTTGGACAAGACCCTTTTCGCAATGGATGAAGACACAACGAGTGCCATTCTGGAAAGCGAAGCCGGGTTCCATATCCTCTATTGTGAGGCCATCTATCCAGCCCAGAAAGCGAGTTACGAGGAAGCCGCTCCCAAAATAAAGGCCGCGATTGACAAGAAGCGGCAAACACGGGCGCAAAAGGCCTTTATTGCCTCCTTGCTCAAGGACAATATCGCCGAGCGCAAAGTCGGCTAGCGGCAACTTCTGCAAAAACGAAAGAGATTATTTCCTTTGTAATAACGACTATGTGGCTTTATTGTCGCCATGTTGTTCTTAAAGGGAGTGTCTCATGGATCTAGTTGATGGTCTCAAAGCCTTTGTTGCCACTGCGCAAACCGGTTCTTTCACCGATGCTGCCGAGCGGATGGGCATTTCCAACCGCCTGACGTCAAAATATGTCGCCGAACTGGAGGCTCGGATCGGTGCGCGTCTCTTGCAGCGAACCACGCGGAAGGTGGGCCTCACACCCGTGGGGGAAGATCTGTTGGCGCGAGCACCGGCCTTGCTGGATGAACTGGACGATCTGATTGGCTCGGTGCGTGAGGAATCCAAAGGTCTCTCCGGCCTCGTGCGCATTTCCGCACCCGTATCTTTCGGTGAAATCTATGTGGGCGATATGCTGCGCCGCTTCGTAGGCAATCATCCGCAAATGAATATCGATCTGCGCCTCAGCGACGCTTATGTGGATCTTGCTCGCGATGGCATTGATTTGGCCTTTCGCATCGGCACGCCCAGTGTCTCCTCACTTAAAATGCGCAAACTTGGAGATATGGGCTCTACCATTGTGGCCTCTCCTGACTATTTGGAAATGCATGGCGAACCATCCACACCGCAAGACCTACTCGACCATATCTGTATGGTGGACGCCAACAGGCGCGATCCGACCCGATGGGTTTTTGTCAAGGATGGAGAAAATATTGACGTTGTCATCAAGCGCCGTTTTGTCGTCAACAGCGCCAAGGTCGCTCGAGATTGGGCCGTGGCAGGGGACGCCATTGCCTATTGCCCGCGCTTTATCGTTGCCGACGATCTGGCCGAAGGACGGTTGATGCCTCTTTTGTGCAATTATCAGGGGCTTTCCACTCCATTGAGCGCAGTTTATCTGGATGGAACCGTGTTGCCTCGCAAGGTGAGGGCGATTATCGATTTTGCTTTGGAAGACATCAAGATCAACAGCCCATTCTAGTAAATTTTATTAGGAACAAAGACAGGATAGTTATTCAATATAATTACCATTTCATTCTTAGATGGAAATGGGCATATTCACTTCAGACGAAACAAGCCGCCTAACAAAAAAGAAAACGGACGGCAGCAAAAACAAGGAGTGAGTAAAATGAATATTGCAATCGTAGGAGCAGGGAATATCGGTTCAGGTCTGGCAAGTGTACTGGCAAAAACCAGTCACAGCATTACGGTCGTTGACTCCGACAATGGCGTTGCAGCAGCAGCCAAACTCAAGGACCAGGGTATTGAAGTCAATGCCGGCGCATTGAAGCCATCTGTTGCCGCAGCTGATGTGGTTATCCTCTCCACCCCGTTCGCCGCTTCCAAGGCAATTGTTGCCGAAGCAAACTTTTCCGGCAAGATCCTGATCGACGTATCCAACCCGATCACCGACGATTTCTCTGGCCTTCAGGTCGGTTTCACCAGCTCTGCAGCTGAAGAACTCGCCGCGCTTGCTCCTGCAGCCAAAGTGGTCAAGGCCTTCAACACCGTGTTTGCTCAGCATTACGCATCTGGCCTCAAGCTGAATGGCGAAGCGCTTCAGACCTTTGTTGCCTCTGACGATGACGCAGCCAAGGCGGTTGTAAAGGACCTCGCCGCTGAAATCGGTCTGGAACCAAAAGATGCCGGGCCGCTTTCCAACGCCCGCTATCTTGAGCCGCTTGGGTTCCTGAACATCAACTTCGGCTACGTTCTTGGCTACGGCACCCAGATCGCGCCAAAATGGCTCTCTGAATAAACAAAACGCCCAGCAAGACACTTTAAGCTACAAACAAATATAATAATTAAAACAATAAGAAAAACCAGCAAATGGGGAGCCGTTAACCGGCTCCCCCTTGAAAGAGAAATCCGCATCAAAGGAGAAAGACAATGAGCGTGACCCATTCCCTGCAAAGCCTTCGTGATAGTCTTAAGGCGTCTGACCGCATGCCGTTGGTCTTTCTTGGCCACGGCAATCCGATGAATGCCATCGAGGATAACATCTACAGCAATAGCTGGAGCCAGCTTGGCGAAACCCTGCCTCGCCCGCAGGCCATTCTGGTGGTTTCTGCCCACTGGATGACCCAGGGGTCGACGCTGGTCGATGTATCCAAACTACCAAAAACCATTCATGACTTCTACGGTTTCCCCGATGAGCTATTTGCCCAGCAATACCCAGCTCAGGGCGACCCGAAACTGGCTCGCGATGTGGTGGCTCTACTGGCCAGCCACCATGCGCAGGAAGATGATACCTGGGGGCTTGATCATGGTGCATGGACTGTCCTGAAGCATCTTTATCCAGAAGCAGATGTACCCGTGTTCCAGCTTTCCATTGATATGACCAAGCCTCTGTCCTGGCATCTGGAAATAGGCAAGACCCTTGCCCAGTTGCGCAACCGCGGCGTTTTGATCCTCGGCTCGGGCAACGTGGTGCATAATCTGCGCGCCATGCGCTTTGGTGGCAAGGCACAGGACTTCGCATTGGAATTTGATACGCTGTTTACCGACAAGCTATCGAATGGTGACTTCAAGGCGCTTGCTGACCCTAAAGAGCTGGGAACCCTGCTGCGGCTCGCACATCCGACCGTAGACCACTATTTGCCAGCGCTTACCATCGCTGGAGCATCGGATAAGAAAGACGATCTGACCTTCATGACCGAGAGCATTGATCTCGGGTCCGTTTCGATGCGGTCTTTCATCTTCCACGGCGCCTGAGCCGCCCTCAGAACAGAAACACACAAACACCAGATCACGACCGATAATCGCTAAAAGAAGCAATAAGAACAAAGCGGACAGAAAGAACAGGAGACACTCATGCTGATCGACGGAAAATGGACAAAAGACTGGCAGCCAGTACAGAAATCCGACAAGGACGGACGCTTCGTGCGCCAGACCTCAAGCTTCCGCAACTGGATCACGCCCGATGGCGCTCCTGGTCCGACCGGGGAAGGGGGCTTTGAAGCAGAAGCCGGACGCTATCGCCTCTATGTGGCCCTGATCTGCCCATGGGCTTCCCGTACCCTGATTGCACGTAAGCTCAAGGGGTTGGAAGAACTCATTCCGATCACCGTGGTCAACCCGACCATGACAGATCAGGGGTGGTCCTTCGGCGGCTATCCCGGAGCCGATGAAGATCCGCTCTTCGGCTCCACCTATATCCACGAGCTTTACACCCGCGCCGACCCGCATTTTTCCGGTCGCGCAACGGTGCCTGCTCTGTGGGACATGAAACGCAATGTCATGGTCAATAACGAAAGCGCGGACATCGTGAGAATGTTCGATACGGCCTTCGAGCATATGGTGCCTTCTGACCTGCGCCTTTATCCCGAAGATCTGCACGAAGAGATCGATACGCTCAATCCGGTGATCTACGACACGCTCAACAACGGAGTTTATAAAGCTGGCTTTGCGACAACCCAGCAGGCTTATGATGAGGCCGTTGATGGCGTGTTTGAAACACTGGACAATCTGGAAGCCCGCCTTGAAGGAGATTTCCTCTTTGGCGATCGCTTTACCGAGACGGATATCCGCACTTTCGTGACCCTGATCCGCTTTGATGCCGCCTATCATGGCGTTTTCAAAACCAACCGCAAGCAGATCAAGGACTATCCAAGGCTCTCTGCCTATATGGAGCGGATCCTGCGGCTGCCGGGCGTCATCGAAACCGTCAATATGGACCATATCACCCGTGGCTATTATTCCATCAAGGCTTTGAATCCGAACGGAATTCGCCCAACCGGTCCGGCCCATGTGGAAGCCCTTCTGAAGGCCGTTTCATAAACGCACAGGCGATGCTAAACAAAGCGCTGAAGCGATCGATTGTTTCTGGACAAAGCAAAGTCCAGTGGCCATGATCGCTTCAGCCGTTCTGGCTATAGAATTCCATAATATATTTGAACAGAACAAGTTTAGAGGCCGCAAGTGACTAAGAAGACGAGCATTGGCAATTATCTATTCATGCGTTTGAAGGAAATGGGCATCGGTCATATTTTCGGGGTGCCCGGCGATTTCACCTTGCAGATGCTCGATCAGATCGACGAAGTGGATGGGCTGAGTTTTGTCGGCAATTGCAACGAACTCAATTCTGCCTACGCAGCTGACGGTTATGCGCGTCTGAACCGGATATCGGCGATGATCACCACTTACGGGGTGGGCGATCTTTCTGCCCTTTGCGGGGTGGCCGGTGCCTGCGCCGAGAATGTGCCGATGGTTTTTATTTCCGGTGCTCCTCCGCTTTACGCGATGGAAGGTCGCCTGCGTATTCACCACTCGTTGGCCGAAGGTAATTTCGACAATGTCATGAACAGCGTACGCGAATTCACCGTGGCGCAAACCCGCCTGACACCCGCCAACGCTGCCTTTGAAATTGATCGTATTCTCAAGATTTGCTGGATTGAACGTCAGCCTGTCTTCATCCAAATCCCATCCAACATTTCCCATTTGCTGATCAACGCACCACAAGGTCCGCTTGATCTGTCTATCCCTCAGAGTGATAGCGAGAGTCTTGAAAGTGCGCTGGCACTGGTGCTCAAGCATTTGCAGCAGGCCGAGCGCCCGGCTGTTCTGATCGACATGGATGTAGACCGCACCGGCTACACCGATGCGCTGGCCTGTCTGGTGGAGAAATACAAAATTCCATATGCGTCTTTCCGTTCTGGTAAAGCCATATTGAGTGAATCCTCTCCTCTGTTTGCAGGCATTTACAATGGCGCCGCCTCAACGCCACAAGTGCGCGAAATCATTGAGCAATCGGATTGCCTGTTCGTGACCGCGCCTAGTTTCGTGGAAGCCAGCACCCTGCAATTTATCGATCAGATGCCTGCCGAAACAGTCATCTCCATCAGAGGCCACAGCTCGACGATTGGCGGCGAGGTGTTTGAAGGCGTCATGGCGGGTGAACTGATTTCACGCCTTGCCGATAGCATTGAAGAACGGCCCGAGCCATCGGTTGCCTTGCAACAACAAACAGCGCAGCCTATCAAGATAGAGGCTGATGAGCCGCTGACGCAAAGCCGTTTTTGGCCCATCATGGGGAATTTCTTTGAAGAGGGCGATGTCATTTTGGCAGAAAACGGCACCTCTAACATCGCCCTAACCGGGGTCAAATTGCCCGAAGGCGTAAGCTATCTCTCGCAAATGGTCTGGGGGGCGATTGGCTACACATTACCTGCCTTGCTCGGCACGATGATGGCAAGACCAGAGCGACGGCAGATCCTGTTTATTGGCGATGGTTCTTTCCAGCTTACTGTGCAGGAGCTTTCAACCATCCTCAGGGAAGGCTTGAAGCCGATCATCTTTCTCATCAACAATCGCGGCTACACCATCGAGCGATATATTCAAGGCATGAAGGCGTCCTACAATGATGTCGCCAATTGGGATTATACGGCGCTAATGAAGGTTTTCGCACCCGAAATGAAAGCCCTTACCGCATCGGTGAAAATGGAAGGGGAACTGGCTGAAGTGCTTGAACAATGCGCCAAGCAGGATTGCGCCTCTTTCATTGAGGTCCATCTCGACCCGTTTGATGCCCCCGAGCCGCTCAAGATTTTCGGCCCGAAGACGGCTGAACTGGACTATGGGCCCCATCGTGGGCCGCGCACGTAAGGCCGGGCCTTCCCTTTTGCGTGGGAGTGTCTTCCACGCATTTTCCTGCTTTAGTGGCAGATGCCAAACAGAAGAAGTTCCTTGACGGCCTGCTTGGTTTCTTCCCATTGCGCATCATTAAGATCACTGCCCTCGTTGAGGGTGGAGATCTGATGCTTGAAGTCTGCATAATGCTGGGTCGTTGCCCAGATGGTGAAAAGCAGATGCTTTGGGCTGATAGGGCGAATCTTTCCCGCCGCGATCCATTTGTGAATGACGTTGACGCGCTCTTCCGTCCAGGAGCGCAGCTCTGTTTCCAAATAGTCTTGCACGATGGGGGCACCCTGAATGATCTCATTGGCCCAGACCATGGAGCCATAGGGGCGGGTTCTGGCCAATTCCATCTTGGTGTCTATATAGCTGCCCAAAGCCTCTCTTGGGTCTGCGTCTTCTACAATTTCATCAGCCGCCGCACGCCATACATTGAAGATGTCTTCTACCACTGTTCGATACAGTAACTCTTTGGTAGAAAAGTAATAAACGACATTCGACTTGGGCAATCCAGCTTCTTCGGCTATACGACTTATGGATGCTCCATTATATCCAAACTGCGCGAAAATTATTTCTGCGGCAGTCAATATATTTTCGATGTTCTGCGCCCTGTTTTTTTTCTGTTTCGTGTATTGTTGGGGTCTCATGAATTTGCCTGTTTTGTTAATCTGTGCGGGCGCTGTAGTTTTTTCAAAAAGACAGAAGTATTTTTGGTTGTCCTGTAGATAAAAATGAAACCATCCAAAAATACCTGCTGCAATTTTTGACTTTTCTTGTATTTTTTTTGAGCAGTTGCATGAATGTTTTGCAAACACTCAAAAACCTGACCGATCGTGCAGGAAAAATATTGACCGATCGTGCGGATAATGCAAGCGTTCTTACCACGAAAGAGGCGTTTGGCAAAAAAAATCGCAAAATAAATGCAATCAGCCAAAACGCTTCAAGGGGAATAGTGGGCTCAAACAGAGTTGAGGGGGCGCGTGATGTATCACATCAAGAATATCATCAACGGGACAAGTATATCCTCCAAATCGGAGCGCCTGAGCGCCATCTATAATCCCGCTACGGGAGAACAGATTGGCTCGTTGGCTTTATCGACAGATGACGAGGTCGATGAGGCTGTGGCCGCTGCCAAGGCCGCGCTTCCCGGCTGGGCAGCAACGCCGCCAGCCAAGCGTGCGCGTGTGATGTTTGCCTATCAAGCATTGGTGCGCGAAAAGGCCGATGACATCGCTCGCGAGATTAGTCGTGAACATGGCAAAACCCATGATGATGCTCTCGGGGAGGTCACGCGCGCTTTGGAAGTCATTGAATTTGCCTGCGGTGCTGCGCATTTGTTGAAAGGGGAGTTCTCACGCAATGTTGGCGCTGGCATCGACACCCATTCCGAGCGTCAGCCGCTTGGCGTCGTGGCCGGCATCACGCCGTTCAATTTCCCGGCCATGGTACCCATGTGGATGTTTCCGATGGCCATCGCTTGCGGCAACACCTTTGTTTTGAAACCATCCGAGCGGGATCCATCCGCTGCCAACTTTGTTTGTGAACTGCTTATGGAAGCCGGTTTGCCCGATGGCGTGATCAATGTGGTGCATGGCGATAAAAGCGCCGTGGATTGCCTGCTTGATCATCCAGATGTGAAGGCCGTCAGCTTTGTTGGCTCCACACCGATTGCCGAATATGTCTATAAACGGGGCACCGATAGCGCCAAGCGCGTGCAGGCGCTGGGTGGTGCCAAGAACCATATGATCATCATGCCAGATGCGGATATGGATCAAGCGGCCGATGCCCTCATGGGCGCAGCCTTCGGCTCTGCTGGAGAGCGTTGCATGGCGGTGTCCGTCGCGGTGCCGATTGGCGAAGAAACCGCCACCCGTCTCGTTTCCAGTCTCAAGCCAAAGGTTGAGGCCTTAAAGATCGGTCCATCCAGCGATGAGGCCGCGGAAATGGGGCCTGTGATCACGTCTGCAGCCAAGGAGCGCATCGTCGGCTTGATTGATAGCGGTGTAGAGCAGGGCGCAGATCTGGTAGTCGATGGCCGTGGCTTTGAGCTGCAAGGCTATGAAAATGGCTATTTCGTTGGTGGTACCCTGTTTGACAAGGTGACACCGGAGATGGACATCTACAAGACCGAAATTTTTGGACCGGTGCTCTCTGTTTTAGAGCCGCAAAGCTTTGAGACTGCGGTCGATCTGATCAATATTCATGAATATGGCAACGGCACTGCGATCTTCACGCGCAATGGAGACGCTGCCCGCAAATTCGCCAGCCAGATCGAAGTCGGCATGGTCGGGATCAACGTACCCATTCCGGTTCCGGTCGCCTTCCATTCCTTCGGCGGCTGGAAACGCTCAAGCTTTGGCTCCCATGGTATTTACGGGCCGGAAGCCATCCATTTCTATACCAAATTGAAGACCACCACGACGCGTTGGCCCGAGGGACTGACCGAGGGCGCTGTATTCACTTTCCCAAGCTAGGGAGAGCGGCGGGGCCATACGCTCCTGGTGTAAAGAAAAGACTATAAGCGCCTGAAATATAACCGGATAACCGGAAAGGGCGCACTTCCAGAATTGCCCATTGGGCGCAGTGAATTGACAGGGGAACCAGATCATGAAGAAGAATCTGCGAGTGGATGGAGACCGTCTTTGGCAGTCTCTGATGGATATGGCAAAAATCGGTCCTGGCGTTGCCGGTGGCAACAACCGCCAGACCCTGACTGATGAGGATGCCGAAGGACGCGCACTGTTCAAACAGTGGTGCGATGATGCGGGCCTTACCATGGGCGTCGACAAGATGGGCTCCATGTTCATGACCCGTCCGGGCACCGATCCAGATGCCTTGCCGGTCTATGTCGGCTCCCACCTTGATACCCAGCCGACGGGTGGCAAATATGACGGCGTTCTGGGTGTGCTCTCCGCTCTGGAATTGGTGCGCATGCTCAATGACGCAGACATCAAGACCAAACACCCGATTTGTGTGGTCAACTGGGCCAACGAAGAGGGCGGGCGCTTCTCCCCGCCGATGTTGGCCTCTGGTGTTTTTGCTGGTGTTCATTCGCTGGATTATGCCTATGGCCGCAAGGATCTGGAAGGCAAGACCTATGGCGAGGAATTGAAACGCATCGATTGGGTCGGCGAAGAAGAAGTGGGCACCCGTAAGATGCATGCCTATTTCGAATATCACATCGAGCAGGGGCCTATCCTCGAAGCCGAGGAAAAGGAAATCGGCGTTGTGACCCATTGTCAGGGGCTGTGGTGGCTTGAATTCACCTTGACCGGCAAGGAAGCGCACACAGGGTCCACCCCGATGGCCATGCGCGTCAATGCGGGCCTTGCCATGGCACGCATCTTCGAAATGGTGCAAGAGGTGACCATGGCCGCTCAGCCGAATGCTGTAGGTGGTGTAGGGCAGGTGACCTTCTCGCCAAACTCGCGCAACGTGCTGCCGGGCACCGTTACCTTTACGGTCGATATTCGCACGGTTGATATCGAAAAGCTCAATGGCATGCGTGATGCCATCAAGGAGAAGGCCGCTGTTATCTGCGAAGAGCTGGGCGTTGGCTGCTCGGTGGAACAGGTTGGCCAGTTCGATCCGGTGACCTTCGATCCAACCTTGGTGGATCGCGTACGCAACGCAGCCATCGATTTGGGCTATTCCCACATGGATATCGTCTCTGGGGCCGGTCATGACGCATGCTGGGCTGCCAAGGTTGCGCCAGCTACCATGATCATGTGTCCTTGCGTTGATGGTCTTTCGCACAACGAAGCCGAAGATATCTCCAAGGAATGGGCCACCGCCGGGGCCGATGTGCTTTTGCAGGCGGTTCTGGAAACAGCCGAGATCTCGGAATAGCAAGACCAGAGCATCAAAAGAAGCGATCAATAAAAGAGTGGATTCCCCAAAAGATGAACAGGGCAAAAAGCCCGGTGGAATCCGCCCATGCAATGACCTGAACAAAGGGTTCCGGACCACTCAAAGCCGCTCCGGAGCATTCAATACACCAAGGCAAGAGGCAGATCGTTCGCTTACCGGGAACGCCCGAACTGTATCCAGAGCAGATTGCTTCTTGGCATGAAAATTGAAAGGAACAGCACATGAGCAAAGTGATTAAAGGCGGCACGGTCGTTACCGCCGATCTGACTTATGAAGCCGATGTGAAAATCGAGGGCGGTGTCATCACCGAAATCGGTCCTGATCTTTCCGGCGATGAAATTTTGGATGCGTCCGGTTGCTATGTGATGCCGGGCGGCATTGATCCGCATGTGCATCTGGAAATGCCTTTCATGGGCACCTATTCCGCCGATGACTTTGCCTCGGGCACGCGTGCTGCCGTTTCCGGCGGAACGACCATGGTGGTAGATTTCTGCTTGCCTGATCCGGGGCAGAGCCTGATGGACGCCCTGATGCGCTGGGATAACAAATCCACCCTTGCTACATGCGACTATTCCTTCCACATGGCCATCACATGGTGGGGCGAGCAGGTCTTTAATGAAATGGAGACCGTCGTGCGTGAGAAGGGCATCAACACCTTTAAGCATTTTCTTGCCTATAAAGGCTCGTTGATGGTCAATGATGACGAGTTGTTCGCTTCCTTCCAACGTTGTGCCGAACTGGGGGCTATGCCGCTGGTTCACGCGGAAAATGGAGACGTCGTTGCCTCCATGTCTGCCAAACTGCTGGAAGAGGGCAATGTCGGACCTGAAGCCCATGCCTATTCCCGTCCGCCAGAAGTGGAAGGGGAAGCCACCAACCGCGCCATCATGCTGGCCGATATGGCAGGTGTCCCGCTCTATGTGGTGCATACCTCCTGCGAGCAGAGCCACGAAGCCATCCGCCGCGCCCGCCAGAAAGGCATGCGCGTCTATGGTGAGCCGCTCATTCAGCATCTGACGCTTGATGAGAGCGAATATTTCGACAAGGACTGGGATCACGCCGCCCGTCGTGTGATGAGCCCGCCATTCCGCAACAAGATGCATCAGGATAGCCTCTGGGCAGGCTTGCAGGCCGGTTCTCTCTCCTGTGTGGCGACCGATCACTGCGCCTTTACAACCGATCAGAAGCGCTACGGTGTTGGTGATTTCACCAAGATCCCGAACGGCACAGGAGGTCTGGAAGATCGCCTGCCGATGCTCTGGACCTATGGTGTTGGCACCGGTCGTCTGACGATGAACGAGTTTGTCGCAGTTACCTCAACCAACATCGCCAAGATCCTTAATATGTACCCAAAAAAGGGCGCTATCCTTGTTGGGGCTGATGCCGATATCGTGGTTTGGGATCCCAAGCGCTCCAAAACCATCACGGCGGCCAATCAGGTATCCACCATCGACTACAGCGTCTTCGAAGGCAAGGAAGTCACTGGCCTGCCACGCTTCACCTTGTCGCGCGGCAAGGTGATGGTCGAGGAAAGCACATTGAAGACTGAAGAGGGGCACGGCGAATTCGTGGCGCGCCAGCCTTACACGGCGGTCAATAAGGCGCTTTCCACCTGGAAGGAACTGGTCTCGCCGCGTCCGATCGCCCGCTCAGGCATTCCGCCAAGCGGCGTTTAATCGGCGCCCGATAATCGCTGAGCCAACAACTATCCTGCGGGTGCCTTATGCATCCGCAGGATTGATTGAAGAATGACGATAACAAGCATAATCCGAACGGGAACAAGCAACGATGATGCACTCCGACTTCCATGTGGTCTCAGCCAAAGATCTCTGTCTGACCTTTCAGACCAATGATGGGCCGGTCCATGCGCTCAAGGATGTCAATTTACAAATAGACAAGGGCGATTTTGTCAGTTTCATTGGCCCGTCCGGCTGTGGCAAGACAACCTTTCTGCGTGCCATCGCTGCTTTGGAAAATCCCACCTCCGGTGAGCTGACGGTGAATGGCACTTCGCCCGAACTGGCGCGAAAAGACCGCGCCTACGGCTATGTGTTTCAGGCCGCTGGCCTCTACCCATGGCGCACGATTGCGCGCAACATCAAATTGCCCCTTGAGATCATGGGCTTCACCAGAGCCGAGCAGAATGAGCGGGTCGAACGGGTGCTCAAGCTGGTGGATCTGGAAGGCTTTGGCAACAAGTTCCCATGGCAGCTTTCCGGCGGTATGCAGCAGCGCGCTTCCATCGCGCGCGCACTGTCATTCGATGCTGATATCCTGCTGATGGATGAACCCTTCGGGGCATTGGACGAGATCGTACGAGACCATCTCAACGAACAGCTTCTCAAGCTCTGGTCGAGCACGGGCAAGACCATCGGCTTTGTGACCCATTCCATTCCAGAGGCTGTTTATCTTTCTACCAAGATTGTTGTCATGAGCCCACGTCCGGGCCGTATCACTGATGTCATCGAGAGCACGCTTCCCAAGGAACGCCCGCTTTCCATCCGTGACAGTCAGGAATTCATCGACATTGCTCATCGCGTGCGCGAGGGCTTAAGAGCCGGTCATGGCGATGGAGCGAATGATGCGTAAGCTGTTTGCTGTTTTCACTGTCGTTCTGGTCATCGTTGCGATCTGGTATGCCGCCGCAGTGAAGATGAACGCCAAATGGGCCTATGATCAGGCCGCCCGCGCAAAGGTCGAGATCTCTTTCTCGGAACTGGTCAAGGACACCTGGGCGCAGGAGCGTCCGGTTCTGCCAGCGCCGCATCAGGTGATGACCGAGCTCTGGAAAACGACGGTTGGTAAGAAGATCACCTCCAAGCGGTCTCTCATTTTTCATGGCTGGATCACGCTCGAAGCGACCCTGCTGGGCTTTATCACAGGCACGTTGCTGGGCATCGCGCTTTCGGTTGGCATCATCTATATCCGCGCCATGGACATGAGCGTCATGCCATGGGCCATTGCCTCCCAGACCGTGCCCATTCTGGCCATCGCACCGATGATCATTGTCGTGCTCAACTCGGTCGGCATACAGGGCTTGATCCCCAAGGCGATTATCTCGGCCTATTTGAGCTTCTTCCCCGTGTTGGTGGGCATGGTGAAAGGCTTACGCGCGCCTGATCATATGCAGATGGATTTGCTCAAGACCTACAACGCCTCCAAGAGCGACGCCTTCTACAAGCTGCGCCTGCCGTCTTCAGTGCCTTATCTCTTCACCTCCATGAAGGTGGGTATAGCGGCCTCTCTTGTCGGTACCATCGTGGGTGAATTGCCAACCGGGGCAATCCGCGGGCTGGGTGCGCGTCTTCTAACGGGCTCCTATTATGGCCAGACCATTCAGATGTGGGCGGCTCTTTTCGCCGCGGCCCTGCTGGCGGCTGGTCTTGTCGCGCTTGTTGGAATGGCCGAGAAAATTGTTCTTAAGAAAATGGGGATGGTACGATGACCCTGGTGCTGGCTGCAATTGTCATCTGGATCGTGGCTTCATGGATCAATGTGAAGCTGTCCCGATCCTCGGCCCATAACACGCTTCTTGTGCGCTTTCTGGTGCCCTTCATTTTCGGTGTCACCATCATCGCAGCTTGGGAACTGCTGGCACGCGGACTAGACATCCCGTCGGTCATCCTGCCGCCGCCATCGGCCATCGCCACGCGCTTCGCTGCATCTACCGATATCCTGTGGCTCGATTTCGTGCAGACCTTCGTCAAGGGCGCGCTGACTGGCTATATCATGGGCTGCGGAGCGGCTTTCCTGACCGCGATCCTGATCGACCGTGTGCCTTTCCTGCAGCTTGGTCTTCTCCCGGTTGGCAACTTTGTGGCCGCGCTGCCCATCGTCGGTATAGCCCCGATCCTTGTCATGTGGTTCGGCTTTGACTGGCAGTCCAAAGCCGCAGTGGTCGTGGTGATGGTCTTTTTCCCCATGCTGGTCAACTGCGTGCAAGGGCTCTCGGATACAGACAGCATGCAACGCGACCTGATGAAGACCTATGCGGCGAGCTACGCCGATACATTGCTCAAGCTGCGCCTGCCAGCGGCAATGCCATTCATTTTCAATGGTCTGAAAATTTCGACCACCTCGGCGCTTATCGGCGCGATTGTGGCCGAATTTTTCGGCTCTCCGATTGTCGGTATGGGATTTCGTATCTCAACCGAGGTCGGCAAGCTCGGGCTCGATATGGTCTGGGCAGAAATTACGGTTGCAGCCATCGCTGGCTCCCTTTTCTACGGAGCCGTGGCAGCAATCGAAAAAGGGGTGACCTTCTGGCATCCCTCTCAAAGGGGCTAGAAGACCCCATTTAATAACCTAAGAAAAGCAACACCTTAACCAAAATCCTTAATGGAACACCAAAGGGAATAGAAGATGAGAGACACTTTCAAGACTTTTGCGATTGGCGCATGTGCAGCTGCCTCGATCTTTGCAGCCACCGGAGCCAACGCGGCAGATGACTTTACCCTTCAGCTGAAATGGGTGACCCAGGCCCAGTTTGCCGGCTATTATGTTGCTCTGGAAAAGGGCTTCTATGAAGAAGAAGACCTCAATGTCACCATTAAACCGGGCGGTCCGGATATTGCTCCCACGCAGATCCTTGCCGGTGGCGGTGCTGATGTCGTGGTCGACTGGATGCCGTCCGCTCTGGCTGCTCGTGAAAAGGGCCTGCCGCTGGTAAACATCGCTCAGCCTTACAAATCCTCCGGCATGATGCTGACTTGCCTTAAGGAAAGCGGCGTAAAGACCCCTGATGACTTCCCGGGCAAAACCCTTGGTGTCTGGTTCTTCGGCAACGAATATCCATTCCTTAGCTGGATGAGCATTCTTGGCATTCCCACCGAAGGTGGTGATGATGGTGTAACCGTCCTCAAGCAGGGCTTCAACGTCGATCCTCTGCTCCAGAAACAGGCTTCCTGTATCTCCACCATGACCTACAACGAATATTGGCAGGTGATTGATGCTGGCATCTCTGAAGATGAACTGATCACTTTCAAGTATGAAGATCAGGGTGTTGCAACGCTGGAAGACGGCCTCTATGTGCTCGAAGACAAGTTGGCAGATGATGCCGAAGTCGACAAACTGGCCCGCTTCGTGAAAGCCTCCATGAAAGGCTGGAAATGGGCGGAATCCAATCCCGATGAAGCAGCCGAGATCGTTCTGGAATATGACGAAACCGGTGCCCAGACCGAAAAGCACCAGAAGCGTATGATGGCCGAAGTTGCCAAGTTGACCGCAGGCTCCAACGGCGCGCTTGATCCGGCCGACTATGAGCGCACCGTCAAGACCCTGATGAGCGGCGGTTCTGCTCCGGTTATCTCCAAGGCACCAGAAGGCGCCTGGACCCACAAGATTACCGATCTGGCTCTGAAGTAAGCCAGCTCAGCAATAAAGTGGTCTGACTTGATCCGCATCCGGGTTTGCCTCGGATGCGGAGAGAGTGAGCCCCAAAGGCACCGAACAATAAAAGACATCTGATACCGCGCACGCTTTCCGGGGCATCTAGGCCGGTTTTGCGCGAACAGGACCGCTTTGTCTCAATTTCAGGGCGCGCGACCCTGTCAGAATATTGTTCGAACAGTTTGATTTTTCAAAAAGGGCATGTGCGACAAGATGCTGGTACAGAGTGAACGCAACAGTCGATCTCATGAAGTTTATGGGGACCTCTCAACGGGAACCCGCGAGCTTTATGATGAAGCGCGATATCTGCAAAAGGCCGATCTGGGAAGCTTGATGGCGCGGGCCTGTGTCATTCGTGAGGCGCGTTGGGGCCGTACCGTGACCTATTCGCGCAAGGCTTTTGTTCCGCTCACCAACATGTGCCGGGATACCTGCGCCTATTGTACCTTTGTCAAGCATCCCGACCATCCTGACGCCAATATCATGTCGCCCGAACAGGTGCTGGCAACAGCACGCAAAGGTGAGGCGCAAGGCTGCAAGGAATTGCTCTTCAGCTTGGGAGAAAAGCCCGAATTGCGCTACGAGCGTGCAAGGGCCGCACTCTCTCTGCTGGGCTATGAAAGCATGACCAACTATCTGGCGGACATGTGCGCGCTGGTGTTGGAAGAAACCGCCATGCTGCCCCACGTCAATGCGGGCACGCTCAACGATGAAGAATTGGAAAAGCTGCGCCCGGTTTCCGCTTCCATGGGCATGATGCTCGAAACCATCTCCCGTCGTCTGATGCATAAGGGCGAGGCGCATTATGCCTGTCCGGACAAGGTGCCCTTGCAGCGTCTACGCACGCTGGAGCGGGCAGGGGAACGCAAGGTGCCCTTTACCACCGGCTTGCTCATCGGTATCGGTGAAACATGGGAAGAGCGCATCGAGGCACTCCATGCCATCAATGAGAGCCACAAGCGCCACGGTCACATTCAGGAAGTCATTATCCAGAATTTCCAGACCAAACCTGATATCGCCATGGCGCACCATAAGGAACCCAGCCTTGAGGATATGCTCAGGACCATCGCAGCCGCTCGGCTCATTCTGTCGCCCGATATCAGCTTGCAGGCGCCGCCAAATCTCAATGCCCGTCACATTGCCTATCTCGATGCGGGTATCAACGATTGGGGTGGCATCTCGCCGGTGACCATCGATTTTATCAATCCTCAGCATGTCTGGCCGCAAATCGATGTCTTGGCCGAGAGCTGCAAAAGCGCTGGCTTTGCGCTCAAGGAACGCCTTCCCATTTATCCGGACTATTTGAAACGGGGCTCCGCATTTTTAAGCCCTCAACTGCAAGATCGCGTCGCTGCAATGGCTGCACGCGACGGTCTGGCTCAAGAACAACGACACCTGATGCAGGGAGAATAAGATCATGACCAATGAAATAGTAAATAATATTGAGAATGACATTGAGATTGATGCGTCTGCTATCTCCCAGCCAGTCAGAGATGTTCTTGATAAGGCATTGGAAGGGCGTGAGATTACGCAAATGGAAGCTGTCACGCTGTTCAAGGCAAATGGGCATGCCGACAAGCAAGCGATCTATCATGCCGCGGATCTGTTGCGCCAAAAAGCCAATGGCGATTTGGTGACCTTTACCGTCAACCGGAACATCAATTTCACCAATGTCTGCTATATGGGGTGCAAGTTCTGCAACTTTGCCAAACGCGCTGACGAAGAAGATGCGCAATGGCACTCGGTGGAAGAGGTGCTGCGCCGCTGCCATGAAGCTTGGGACCGTGGCGCGACCGAAGTCTGCATTCAGGGCGGGCTCCACCCCAAGCTTCCCGGCACCTATTATGAAGAGCTCTGCCGCGCCATCAAGGCCGAGATCCCGGATATGCATCTGCATGCCTTCTCGCCCTTTGAAGTCTGGTATGGCGCATCGAAAAGCCGCAAGCCTTACCGAGAGTTCCTGCAAGGGCTTAAAGAGGCTGGTCTGGGCACCATGCCGGGCACGGCTGCGGAAATTCTTGATACCGAGATCCGCAAACAGCTGACCAAGGACAAGCTCAGCACGGAGAAATGGGTCGAGATCATCCGCACCGCGCATGAGGTTGGCATCAAGACAACCGCCACCATCATGTATGGCCATATCGACGCGCCGGAGCATTGGGCTGCACATATCGATTTGTTGCGATCCATCCAGAAAGATACCGGCGGCTTTACTGAATTTGTGCCGCTGTCCTATCAGCATGTGGGCACCGCTCTCTATACAGAAAATCCGGGCAAGGTGCGCATGGGGCCGAGCACGGACGAAATCGACAAGATGCATGCGGTTTCCCGCATCATGCTGCATGGGTTGATTGATAATATTCAGGTGTCCTGGACCAAATTGGGGCCAGACCATGCCATGGCCATGCTCAACCGTGGCGCCAACGACATGGGCGGCACCTTGATGGAAGAGAGCATCTCGCGCGCCGCCGGAGCTGATCATGGGCAAGAGATCACCGCCTATGAGCTGACGCAGATCGTGCGGGCGTCGGGGCGCACGCCAGCGCGCCGCTCAAGCGATTATCGTATTCTGGATATTTACGACGATCATGATCCGCAACCGCTCGCACCGCTGATCGAGCGGGGTGACAAAGATCCTCTCGACTTCCTAAAAATGTTCCCGGATGCCTCCTCGGGTCTGGAGGCGGCCGAATGAGCGATCAACAAAAGCTGAAGGTTACCCTGCTGGCCGGTGGGGTCGGCGGGGCGAAGATGGCCGAAGGCTTTGCTTTGCTGGAGGACGTCGATCTCACCATTATCGGCAACGTGGCTGATGATGAGGAGTTTCACGGTCTTTGGGTGTCACCGGATATCGACACCATGACCTACACCCTCTCGGGTAGGATCAACCGTCAGCAGGGCTGGGGGCTGGCGGACGAAGGCACGCGCGCGCTGGAGACCCTGACAAGCTTGGGCGAAGATACATGGATGATGTTGGGTGACAGGGATTTCGGCCTGCATATCTACCGCACCATGCGCAGAATGAAGGGTGATAGGCCAAGCGATATCGCCGCTGATGTGGCCAAGGCCTTCGGCGTCAAATCCAAAATCCTGCTGCCAACCGACGATGTGGTTCAAACGCGGGTCAAGACAGAACAGGGCTGGCTCAGTTTTCAGGAATATTTCGTCAAGGAAAAATGCGCCCCCGTCGTCAAGGCGCTGGAATTTGCTGGTATCGAAGCGGCGACCGCCACACCGGAAGCTCTGGAAGCCATTGCGAGCGCGGAACTGCTCGTCATTGCACCCTCCAATCCGCTGGTCAGCATCGAACCGATCCTTGCAATCGAGGGCATTCGCGACGCTTTGAAAAAGAGTGCAGTACCGACCATCGCTGTCAGTCCGCTAATTGCCGGAAAGGTGGTCAAGGGACCTGCTGACAGAATGATGAGCGCTCTGGGGATGCGAGCCGATGCCGTTGGTGTGGCCACACGCTATCAGGGGCTTGCCGATATCTTGTTGATTGATCATCAGGATGTGGCTCTGTCCGCAGAGATCTTGGACCTTTCCATCGCGCCTCACTGCGCGGACATCATGATGAAGGATATGTCTGACAAGATGCGGCTCGCCTCAGAGATTGTCGACCTCGCCAGAGATCAAGGGCAGAATGGAGCGGCGGCATGAGCGAAAGAGTGCTGGTTCTCATTCCCATGAAGGCACCCACGCAAGCCAAGTCACGCCTCAAGTCTGTGTTGAGCGACAGGGAGCGTTCCGCTCTGGCTTTATCATTATTCAAAGTCGTCGTTACACGGGTCAAGGATGCTGTACAGAGACTTTCTGAGGTGGGTGGAAATCGGGATATTATTGATATCGCTGTTATTTCGAGCAGTGACACAATTGAATCTCAAGCAGCAGATCTCGGGATCATCTATCTTGAAGAAGAGACCGGAGACGGTCTGGTCGCTGCGGTAGAGGAAGCTGCTGCAAAGGCCAGTTGGCGCGGTTATAAGCGCCTGTGTATTCTTCCCGGCGATCTTGCCGACCCATCGGCTTCAGACATTATACGGCTGCTTTCCTATCCGGTAGACGAGGGGACGATAGCCCTTTGTCCGTCTCAGGATTTGGGGACCAATGCGCTGGTCGTAACCCTGCCAAGTCCGATGCCTTTTGCCTTCGGACCAGAGTCTTTCACACGACATTTCAGTCTGGCAGCGGACCGTGGGCTCATGCCGGTCATCCTGCCGCTCAAGAGCCTGCGCCGAGATATCGATACCCTGGCCGATCTGGATTATCTCGATGACAACCAGACCCTCGGCATCATGAACAGGGAGGAAGCATGACAGATAGCATGGCGTCTTCTCTTTGCATCACTGCCATCCCCGATGTGCCTGATATTGTCGAGGGCGACGATCTGGCGGCGATTGTTGGCGATTGCCTTGTGGCAAGCGGACATACGCCCGTTGAAGGAGATATTCTCTGCGTAGCGCAAAAGGTCTTTTCCAAGGCTGAAGGCTGTGTCTATCCGCTTTCGAGCATTACGCCATCGCCCGAAGCATTGCGTTACGCCGAAGAGCTGGGCAAGGACCCCCGCAAGGTGGAAATCGTGCTGCGGGAAAGCGCCGAAGTCGTGCGTGCCTTCCGCCACCCCGGTCAGAGCGAAGGCACCATGATTTGCCGTCACAGGCTGGGCTTCATTTCGGCCAATGCCGCTGTTGATGAATCCAACATTGCCGAAACGGATGCCGCCATGACGCTGCCGCCTGATCCCGACGCCAGCGTGGTTGCCATGCGGGACGCGCTGGAAGCTCGTTTCGGCTGCCGCATTGGTGTGGTGATGACAGACACCTTCGGTCGGCCTTGGCGCATCGCGCAGGTCAATGTGGCCATAGGGCTGGCTGGTGTGCCTGCCACCTTGCGCGAGCAGGGCAACGAAGATGCATGGGGCCGTACCATGAAAGTGACTGAGGCGGCCTTTGCTGATGAGCTGGCAGCCGCCTCCGGTCTCGTGGTCAAGAAGGCTGCAAAAACACCCCTCGTGTTGTTCCGTGGGCTCGACTGGAGCCCGTCCCAGAGCAAGGCCGAGGATCTGTTGAGAGGAAAACAAGAGGATATGTTCAGATGACGATCGCAATCATTGGCGGCACAGGGCCGCAAGGGCAGGGGCTTGCCTTGAGATTTGCGCGCGCCGGTGTGCCAGTGGCTCTGGGCTCGCGTGATGCCACGCGTGCTGCGGAAATCGGTGTTGCCCTGCGCGCGCAGTTGGACGACGTCGCAGCTCCTATTACGGGTGTAGCGAATGAGGAAGCCGTTATGATGGCTGATGAGTTGGTCATTCTCGCGGTGCCCTTTGCTGGCCACAATGCCACGCTGGAAGCACTCAAGCCACATCTGGAAGGCAAGATCCTTGTCGATATCGTCGTGCCGCTGAAAGAGGGCGACCCCAAAAAGGTCGAGATGCCGCCCGAAGGCTCGGCGACAGAAGCAGCCCAGGCGCTGCTTGGGCCGGATATTCCCGTCGTCGGAGCCTTGCACAATGTGTCCGCGTCCACGCTGAAGACTCTCGAATGGGATATCAACTGCGATATTCTGGTGTGTGGCAATTCGCTTCCCGCCCGCAAGAAGGTCATGGCGCTGGTCGAGACGCTCGGTGTCGTCGCCTACAATGCTGGCGATGCTGAAGCTGCACGCTGCATCGAGGCGATCACGCCCATTCTCATTCGGATCAATATTTCCAAGCAGGTGCCCTTCACCCATGCCGGTGTGAAGATTCAGGCGCCGGCTCACTGATAAACAGAACAATCACCAAACCGACCTTTGAAAAGACTTGAAGAACAAGGACAGGAGAGAGAGATGGAATTCGGTATTTGCTTTAAAGGCTTCGTCGAGCCCAAGCGTGCCCGCGCCCTTGTGCGACAGGCCGAGAACGCCGGCTTTACCTATTGCTGGTTTTACGATAGCCACATCCTTTGGCGCGAAAGCTATATGGCGATGGCCATGTGCATGGAGCACACGACCAAAATGCGCTTCGGTCCATGCGTGACCAACCCGAACACCCGTGACTGGTCGCTGGCGGCATCGATGTTTGGCTCTCTTGCCAAGCAGTCCGAAGGCCGGTTCGACATTGGCCTTGGCCGAGGCGATAGCGCCGTGCGTGTCATGGGGCTCAAGCCCGCACCGCTGAAGCGTCTGGAAGAATTCACGCGAGTGGTCAAGGCCTTGGTGCGCGGTGACGAAGCGCAATATGGCGAATGCCCCGAGCCGGTCAAATTTCCTTGGGCTGAAGGCTACGAGTTGCCAATCTGGGTGGCTGCCTATGGTCCAAAGGCGTTAAGCTCCGCCGGACGGGTTGGGGATGGTCTCATCCTGCAGATCGCCGAGCCGAGCATTGTCAAATGGCTGGCAAGCACGGCCATCGCAGAGGGCAAACAAGCTGGCCGCGACATGTCCAACTTCAAGGTCATGTCCGCCGCGCCAGCCTATTTCGGCACGAAGGAAGAATGCATCGCCGCAACCCGCTGGTTCCCTGCCATGGTGGGCAACCATGTGGCCGACATCGTTGAGAAATACGGCACCGAGCGGGACGATATCCCCGAAGCGCTCACTGCCTATATCAAGGATCGCAAGGGCTATGACTATTCCAAGCATGGCCAGAGCGATAATCCGTATCTTGATTTCATTACTGATGAAATTATCGAAGGCTTCAGCGTTCTGGGCGCTGCCGATCAACATATCGCCAAGCTTGGTGTTCTGGAGGACGCGGGCGTCACCCAGTTCAATATCTATCTGGACAACGGCAAGGAAGAACAGATCATCGCCGAATATGGCGAGAAGATCATCCCTGCTTTTGATGCCTGATAGAATAGAAAAACACGGACTGGTTCGATAAGGGCTGGTTAAACTCGGGGCGGGTCTTTGCAGATCCTGCCCCTCTTTTTATGACCACATATGAGAGCCTTCTTTTGGGCTCTGTAGGCGAGATGGGCTCTCAGGCGAGCAGGTTCTCATGCCCGTTGGTGGTATCGACCAACTTGGCTTTCTGCTCGAACCCATCGTCTTTGGTCAGTTCGGCGACATGCAGCAGGGTCGTCATGATCCGTTCGCGCTCAGTGTCGGGTAGATCGAAATAATGCCTTGCAAATGTGTCCCCCAGCGGTGAGGGCGCCTGCTCCAGAAGGGCCTTGCCTGCATCGGTCAGTTTTGAGATTACGACGCGGCGATTGGTCTCGGGCCGGATGCGCTCGATAAGCCCTTTGGCTGCCAGTTTATCCAGAATGCCCAGCACGGTCGGCGGTGACAGATCGACCTGTTTGGATATCGCACTGCCGGTTGGTTCTCCCAAATCGCGCACACAGCGCAGAATGATGAGTTGGGGCAGGGTTAGTCCGCTTTTCTTGTTCAAGAAGCGGGAATGGATATCTAGGGCTCGGGCGATCGTGCGGATGGATTTGAGCACGACACGCATTTCTTCATTCGGCGTCATTTTTACTATCTATTTTTTGATGGAACCAAATTTTGTCCAAACTGTTGTATATTAAAGATTAGTGTACTAATAATTACTAGTCAAACAATCAGAAGGAGAATGATAGAGCTTATGTGTGGTATTTGCGGCGAAGTCAGATTCGATGGATCAAGTCCTAATGTTGAAAAAATCGAGTCGATGACAGACCGCCTGGCCTCAAGAGGGCCAGACGCATCAGGGACTTTTTTCAGAAACAACATGGGCATGGGCCATCGACGATTGAAAATCATCGACCTGTCCGATGCATCAGCGCAGCCGTTTGTTGATCAGTCAACCGGCCTTGCGATGGTCTTCAATGGCTGTATCTATAATTACCCAGAGTTGCGGTCCGAGCTGGAAGGCAAGGGGCACACATTCAAATCCTCTGGCGATACCGAGGTCATTCTCAAGGCATGGGCCGAGTGGGGCGAGGAGGCTATTCCGCGCCTGCAGGGCATGTTTGCCTTTGTGATCCATGAAGAGCTGAGCGGGCGAACCATTCTGGTGCGCGACCGCTTTGGCATCAAACCGCTCTATCTAAACGAAAGCGACAAGCATCTGCGCTTTGCCTCTTCGCTTCAGTCTATTCTGGCTGGTGGCGATGTGGACCGTTCGATCGATCGTGTGGCGCTTCACCATTACATGACATGGCATGCTGTCGTGCCAGCGCCGCGCACCATTCTGGAAGGTGTGCGTAAGCTGCCCGCCGCGACTATTCGCATTGTAGAGGCTGATGGCACTTCCAGTGAGAAACAATATTGGGTGCCGACCTTTGAACGCTCTCAGGAAGATGAAGAGCGCAGCGAAGAAGAATGGTGTGACCTGTTGCTCGACGGCCTGCGCACCTCGGTTCAGCGTCGCATGGTATGTGATGTGCCGGTTGGCGTGTTGCTCTCAGGTGGTGTGGACAGCTCCATGATTGTTGGCCTGTTGGCCGAACAGGGGCAGACGGGGCTTGCGACCTATTCGATTGGCTTTGAAGATGCCAATAACGAAAAGGGCAACGAATTTGAATATTCGGACCTGATCGCCAAGCATTATGGTACCAACCATCACAAGATCCATATCCCTTCCAGCGAGATGATGGAAAATCTGCCCGGAGCCATCAAGGCAATGTCCGAACCGATGGTTTCCTATGACAATATCGGCTTCTATCTGTTGAGCCGCGAAGTTGCCAAAACAATCAAGGTCGTGCAGTCCGGGCAGGGGGCAGACGAAGTCTTTGGCGGCTATCACTGGTATCCACCGCTGCAGGCAACCTCCAGTCCGGTGGAAAGCTATGCGCTTTCCTTCTTTGACCGGAACCAGAAAGCCATGGCGAGCCATCTCAATCCTGACTATCTGGCAGATCACAATGCCAGCCTGGCCTTTGTCGCCGAGCACTTCTCTCGTCCGGGCGCGCCTGATCCAGTCGACAAGGCCCTGCGCCTTGATACCAACGTGATGTTGGTGGACGATCCGGTTAAACGCGTGGACAACATGACCATGGCCTGGGGCCTCGAGGCGCGTGTGCCATTCCTTGATCATGAAGTAGTTGAGCTGGCTGGCCGCATGCCAAGCCGTCACAAGCTCGCCCACGGTGGCAAGGGCGTGCTTAAGGAAGCTGCGCGAAAAGTCATTCCTTCAGCAGTGATTGACCGGCCCAAAGGTTATTTCCCGGTTCCTGCGCTTAAATATATCGAAGGGCCGTATCTGGAAATGGTCAAAGATGCTCTGACTTCGCAAGCGGCCAAGGATCGTGGCATCTTCCAGCAGTCTTATCTGGATACATTGTTCGCCGCACCATCGGATCATATCACACCGCTGCGTGGGTCCGAGTTGTGGCAGGTTGCGCTTCTGGAAATGTGGTTGCAGGCACTGGAGGATTAGGGCCATGTCTACTGATCGTGAAAAGTCCAAACCATTGGGGCAACATCGGTTGCGCCGTATCAGGCAGGAGGGGATGAGTACACTCTACTCATCTCACAAGCTCACGCACCAAAATGTCGCTCTGGATTGCGGCTGGGGGCGGCTGATTTTCGGCAACACCTTCGAAACCCCCGAAGATCTCATCAACGAGATGCGCAAGGAGCGGCCGGATCAGCGTGATATCGCATTCTACGTGCGTGATCCGCACGTGGTGCTGGCGCAGGCGCCGCAGGAGTATTTTCTGGATCCATCCCACACCTATCGGCTGGATCTTTCTGTGTATCGTCCCGCGCGTCAACGCAAGACGACTTTTCACATCCGCCGTCTTTCCACGCAAGCCGATGCTGATGCGATCAATATCATTCTCGCTGAGCGTGGAATGGTTACGGTGCCTCCAGAATTTTTTTGGTCCCACAGGGATGCCGGAACGGTAACCATGCTCGTGGCTGAAGATGCGCAGACGGGCGAAATTCTGGGGTCTGTCATGGGCGTTGATCACGCCAAGGCCTTCGATGATCCGGATAAAGGGTCATCGCTCTGGTGTCTGGCAGTCTCTCCGAGCGCACCCCATGCTGGGTTGGGTGAATCCCTCGTGCGTCGTCTGGCCGAACAATTCAAGGCACGCGGTGCTTCCTTCATGGATCTCTCGGTGCTTCACAACAATGAGCAGGCGATCGCCCTATATGAAAAATTGGGGTTTCGCAGGGTCAACGTCTTTGCGGTCAAGCGCAAGAACGAGATAAACGAAAAGCTGTTCGTTGGCGAACAGACGGAAACCGAACTTAACCCTTATGCGAAAATCATCGTCAATGAAGCCCTGCGCCGTGGCATCCATGTGGAAGTCAACGATGCCGCCAATGGCTTTTTCCGTCTTAGCCACGGAGGGCGCTCCGTCCGCTGTCGCGAATCCCTGACCGATCTGACCAGCGCTGTTGCGATGTCCATTTGTGACGACAAGCGTATGACACGTAATGTGGTGGAAGCCGCTGGAGTGCGGGTGCCGGAACAGTTGGAATATAGTGACGATGAAGCTCTGAAGGCCTTTCTGGAAAAGCATCAGCAACTGGTGGTCAAACCGGCAAGAGGCGAGCAGGGCAAGGGCATTTCCGTCGGCCTGACCAAGCCTGCAGAAGTGCATGAAGCCATCGAGAGAGCCGCGCAGGTCTGTGAGGATGTCCTTCTGGAAGAATGCTATCAAGGCCATGATCTGCGACTGGTCGTTATCGATGACAAGCTCGTTGCTGCGGCCTTGCGTCTGCCCGCTCGCGTGATCGGCGATGGACGCAGCACCGTTGAACAGCTGATTGAAAAGCAAAGCCGCAGACGCTCTGCCGCTACCGGTGGAGAGAGCGTTATTCCCAAGGATGCGGAAACGGAACGCTGTGTCGCTTTGGCTGGCTACGAAATGGATGCCATTCCCGAGGCTGGTGTGGAGCTTATGGTGCGTAAAACCGCCAATTTGCACACCGGCGGCACGATTGTCGATGTGACCGAAGAAGTGCATCCGCAGCTCGTCTACGCAGCCATTCAGGCGGCCAAAGCCATTGATATACCCGTAACGGGTATTGACTTTATGGTCAAAGATCACAGACAACCGGACTATGTATTCATCGAAGCCAATGAGCGGCCGGGCCTTGCCAACCATGAGCCTCAGCCCACGGCAGAGCGGTTTATCGATCTTCTTTTCCCAAGATCCATGCCTGCATCTGCGCGACAGGAGCTTCAGAATCGAGAAACAAACTCAACCTGACTGAAGGTTTGAGCAATGGAAAGAGCGTGAGTGATGACAATGCTGGCGATAGACACAGAATATCTGCAGAAAACCCTTGATAAGCTTCTGTCCATCCCCAGCCCTACCGGATATACCGACCCGATTGTCCGCTTTGTGACGAGCGAGTTGAAGGAACTGGGGCTTGAAGCCTCTCTTACCCGACGCGGGGCGATTTGTGCCATAAGGCAAGGGTCGCGCCGTAAGGGGGCTCGAGCCATCGTCACGCATCTGGACACATTGGGGGCGCAAGTTAAAGCCCTCAAGGAAAATGGCCGACTGGCGCTTGTGCCGGTTGGTCACTGGTCGGCGCGGTTTGCCGAAGGGGCTCGGGCGACCATCTTCTCCGAAGAAGGGGCCTATCGCGGTACAATTCTGCCGCTCAAGGCATCGGGGCATACCTTCAATGAAGAAGTCGACACTGCCCCCATAGGCTGGGATCATGTGGAACTGCGTGTCGATGCCCTGGCACGCAATTTCGAGGATTTCGAGCGTCTTGGTATTGAGGTTGGCGATATAGTCGCCATTGATCCGCAGACCGAATTCATCGACAACGGTTTCATCGTATCGCGCCATCTGGACAACAAGGCCGGTGTAGCCGTGGCGCTCACTGCGCTCAAGGCCATGCAGGACGCCCATCAGGTGACACCGGTCGATATCCATTTCCTTTTCACCATCGCCGAGGAAGTCGGGGTGGGGGCATCGTCGGTTCTGACGCCGGAAGTCGCCTCCATGATCTCTGTAGACAATGGCACCTCTGCGCCGGGGCAGAACTCTTCCGAATTTGGCGTGACCATCGCCATGGCAGATCAGACCGGCCCGTTTGATTATCATCTCAATCGCAAGCTGGTCAGTCTCTGTAAGGAACATGATATTCGCTATCAGAAGGATATCTTCAAATATTACCGTTCGGATTCAGCCAGCGCCATAGAGGCTGGTGCAGATGTGCGTACTGCGCTCATCACCTTCGGGGTTGATGCATCCCATGGCTATGAGCGCATCCATATGCATGCCTTGCGCTCACTTTCAGAGCTGATCACAGCATATGTAAGCAGTCACGTTGAAATACAGCGCGACTTCGAGCCGACAACCGAGGGAATCGTAGGCTTTACCAAGCAGCCCGTTGATGAAGCCGAGCAATATCTGACAAAAGACGCCGTCAATGATGATCTCGGCCCGCAAGCCTGATCGTCCGTGTCAGTCAAACACCACGCGCGGGAAGTAAAAGGACACCACCCAGTTGGGAGCGTCCACCACTTCGCTGACGCGCAGATCGCCACAAACCGAGCAGAGCATATAGGCGTCCACCGCAGACATGCCATGCTCGGCCGTAATCAGATCGATCATACCAGCAACAGCATCTCTGGCACCACTCATCAGGTTTGGGCCAACCCCGGTGGTGACTTCATAGCCTTTGCTGTCGAGGTGATTGCTCACGGGACCCGGAGTAGTAAAGCGTGGCATCTTGAGTGGTGATTGCTTGATGAGGTCGAAGGTCAGAACGATATTCATCGGGCTTTCAATGGCTGTGCCACACACTTCACCATCGCCTTGTGCTGCATGCGTATCACCAACCGAGAAGAGCGCACCTTCCACTTCGACCGGTAGATACAACACACTGCCTGCACTCAGATCCTTGATGTCCAGATTACCACCAATCCGGCGCGGCGGGATGATGTCGTGGCGGCCGTTGGCCGCAGGCGCATTGCCCATGGTGCCTGCGAAAGGCTTGAGCGGAACGCGTGCATTGGGCGCATAAAGGGCAGGGGTCAGTCCTTCGGCGTCATAGTTCCAGATATGCAGGGCCGGTTCGGTGAACTGATCCGCCAATAGACCAAAACCGGGAATATTGGCCGTCCAGCCAAAGCCTGAAGGGACGAACTGTTCGATCTTGACCTTCAGTATGTCGCCAGCTTCTGCGCCTTCAATATAGACCGGCCCCGTCACCGGATTGACCTTGGAGGCATCGCGCGCCATCAGATCATCAACCGTGCTGGAGCGGATGATCTGTCCGGCCGATGCGTCAATGCAGGTGAATTCGGCCGTCTGACCCGGCATGATACGCGCTACCGGCTCGATGGAATTGTCCCAGCCAAAATGATGATGCGCCGCGTGGATGGTATAGTCGCAGAATTGGCACATACGCTAATCCTTTTCGGTTATCAGGCGGACGATCATGTCGAGCATCAATTGTGCTCCCTTTTCGATGTCCGCCCATTCTGTCCATTCTTGCGGCGCGTGGCTGATGCCATTGCGGCTGGGTACGAAAATCAAGCCGGAAGGACAAAATGCCTGCATGGTCTGCGCATCATGGCCCGCACCAGACGGCATGACAGTATAGGAAAGTGTCCGTTTTTTGGCCTCTGCCACAAAAGCCTCACGGATCTTCTCATCCAGCTCTTGCGGTGGCAAATAGCTGCGTTCCTTGATGGTGAAGGAAAGGCGGTTGCGCTCTGCGACAGTTTCCACGACCGTTTCAATGGCCTTGCGCAAGTTTGCCATATTGTCTGCAGAGGTATCGCGAATGATAATCGTGAAATCTGCCTCACCGGGAATCGTATGAGGAAAGTTCGGCTTGATGTCGACCTTGCCGATGGTGATCCGCGATTGCTCTCCCCCCAACCGGTCGATAACACCGGGGATAGCCGCTCCAATGGTCGCAAGACCGGTGAAAGCATCGGCGCGCAAATGCATCGGTGTCGTGCCGGAGTGATTGGCTTCTCCCTTCAGATTGACGCCAAGCACCAGAACGCCAGAGATGCCTTCTACTATGCCGACTGAGAGATTTTCGCCTTCCAGCACGGGACCTTGCTCGATGTGCATCTCCAGAAAGGCGCGAATGCTGTCTTTTTGCCAAGCCGCTTCCTCGAGAGCTTCGGGGGCATAGCCCTGAACCGTCATCGCCTCAGTGAGCTTGACCCCTTCGGCATCGGTTGCTGCCTCCACCCAACCGGCGGGCAGCTGTCCGCTGATCGTCTGAGACCCGAGCATGCCGCCGAACCGGCCTTCTTCTTCTGAAGTGGCCACCACGACAAGCGGCACCATCGGCTCTATTCCGGCGTCCTTGATGCTGCGGGCGCATTCGAGCGCCACAGCCACGCCTAGCGCGCCGTCAAAGGCACCACCTTCGGGTACAGTGTCCAGATGAGAGCCCGCCATGACGCAGGGCTTGTCCGCATCCCCCAATCGACCAAACAGATTACCCGCAGCATCGCTATGGACCGCAAGGCCATCACCTTTCATCTGTTCGGTAAACCACTTGCGCACGGACAGATCCGCGTCCGAAAAACCGATGCGATTATAGCCGCCGGTTTCAACATTGAGTCCGAATTTGTTGATGCTGTCGAAGAGGCGTTTCAGGCGCTCGGAGTTGATCTTGGGGGAGATATCAGACATGCCAGCCTCTTTTCTGTTTGCGTACTGTTCAAATTGAAAGTCGGGACTGCTCAATTTAAACGAGTTTGCATAAATTATAATCAATTATCCGATTGGTCCTAATTTATCATAATCAATGCTTGAAAAATAAACAATTCTGCGCCCTAATTGTTCCTGATAATAATTGAGGGAGAACGTCATGAAACGATTTCTAGCCGCAGCACTTGCCGCGGCCTCATTGCTGTTTGCCTCTCCGGGCTATACACAAACCCCACCCAATGTTTTGATTGTTGGACAAATTGCAGAACCTAAATCCCTTGATCCGGCCGCCGATACGGCAGTCAATGATTTCCGTATTCTGGTCAATATGTATGACGGTCTGGTGCGCTATAAGGATGGCACGCTCGAAGTGGAGCCATCTCTGGCCAAAAGCTGGACCATTTCCGACGATGGAATGACCTACATCTTCAAATTGCGTGAAGGGGTTAAATTCCACGACGGAACGGACTTCAACGCAGAAGCCGTGAAATTCAATTTCGATCGCATGCTAAAGGACGATCACCCTTATCATGACACGGGGCCGTTCCCGCTTGCTTTCTTCTTCTCTTCGGTCAAGGAAGTGACCGCAGTTGATCCGCTGACCGTCAAGTTCGAACTGAACGCGCCTTATGCGCCCTTCCTTTCCAACCTTGCCTACCCGACAGGCCTGATGATTTCTCCGGCTGCCGTTGAGGAATATGGCAAGGAAGTGGGCCGTCATCCGGCAGGCACAGGCGCCTACAAGTTCGCCGAATGGGAATCCAACGCCAAGGTTGTTCTGGAAAAGAATGCTGACTATTGGGATGGTGCTCCTGCGCTTGAAGCCGTCATCTACCGCCCGATCACGGACGCCAACACCCGCGTCGCCGAAATGCTCGCTGGTGGTCTGGATGTGATGGTTGAGGTGCCACCTGATAACCTTGCCCAATTCCGCGACAATGATGCCTTCGCCGTGCATGAGCAGGCTGGCCCACATCTGTGGTTCCTGATTCTCAATGCCAAGGAAGGCCCTTTCGCGAAAAAGGAAATCCGTCAGGCAGCCAACTATGCCATCAACAAGACCGCGCTGGTCGACAATATCCTGCAAGGCACGGCTGAAGTGGCCGCAGGTCCGACACCTCCGGCCTTTGCATGGGCTTATGACGAGACGCTTGAGCCTTACCCTTACGATCCGGAAAAAGCCAAATCCATGCTGAAAGAGGCTGGCTATGATGGCTCCGAAGTGACCTTCTATGTCACCGAAGGTGGCTCCGGCATGCTCGACCCGACTGCCATGGGCACCGCCATTCAGGCAGACCTTGAAGCTGTTGGCATGAAGGTGAAAATCGAGACCTACGAATGGAACACCTTCCTTGGTAAGGTCAATCCGGGTCTTGAAGGCAAAGCCGACATGGCTGAAATGGCTTGGATGACCAATGACCCGGACACCCTGCCGTTCCTTGCCCTGCGCACCGAAGCCTTCCCGGACAAGGGCGGGTTCAACTCGGGTTATTATTCCAACCCGAAAGTGGACGAGCTGCTCGAAAGTGCAAGGACCTCCACGTCGCAGGAAGAGCGCGCCAAGCTCTATAAGGAAATGCAGCAGATAGTTTATGAAGATGCCCCTTGGGTCTTCGTGGCCAACTGGAAACAGAATGCTGTAACCAGCGCTGCGGTCGAGAACTTCAAGCTGCAGCCATCC
This sequence comes from uncultured Cohaesibacter sp., assembly GCF_963678225.1. Taxonomy (NCBI): domain Bacteria; kingdom Pseudomonadati; phylum Pseudomonadota; class Alphaproteobacteria; order Hyphomicrobiales; family Cohaesibacteraceae; genus Cohaesibacter; species uncultured Cohaesibacter sp. The sequence continues at coordinate 3,293,978 of NZ_OY782764.1, forward strand.
TTCTTCTTGATGCTGCAGGATGTTGCCAAACCGTGAGAGCTCCGGTTTCCCCGTCTCCAACATATGGCGAAGGGGGAGCCATAATCTGACCAACGCTGATCCGCTGTCCCGCATTTCGACCCCTGTTTGTCATATTTGACGACAGGGCGGGGCGGCCATTTTCAAAAACTCGGAGTAGGGCCATGGGTGCCTATGTCGCAAAGAGACTGCTTGCTGCGATTCCGGTTCTGTTCGGACTATCCATCATTGTTTTCGTCATCATGGCTCTGATTCCGGGCGATCCGGCTCTGGCGATCCTTGGCTCTTTTGCCACGCCTGAGAATGTTGCCAAACTCAATCAGGATCTCGGCCTCGACAAGCCGATGGTGCAGCAATATTTTATTTGGCTGGGCAACATGCTGCAGGGCGACTTCGGCCGTTCCTACACGCTCAACCGTCCTGTGATCGATGAAGTGCTGGAGCGCTTTTCCGCCACTCTTATTCTGGCTGGGCCTGCGCTGGTGCTGTGTTCCATTTTCGGGCTGTTGGCCGGGGTTATCTCGGCGGTGAAACAATATAGCTGGGCTGACAAGGGCCTCACCTTCACGGTGCTCATTGGTATTTCCATGCCGTCCTTCTGGCTTGGCCTGCTCCTGATTTTCTCATTCGCCGTTAAATGGCGGCTGTTCCCGCCAAGCGGCATGTATGCGATCTATGGTGGCGGCGATCTGCCTGATCTCATCCATCATCTCACATTGCCAGCTATCACATTGGCTGTTGTTGCCACGGGCGTTATCGCGCGCCTCACGCGCACCTCCATGCTTGAAGTGCTGCGGCAGGATTATATCCGCACGGCCCGCGCCAAGGGCATCAAGGAACGGCGCGTCATTTATGTTCATGCCTTCAAGGCCGCCATGGTCAGCGTCATTCCTGTGATTGGCATTCAGGCCGGTTTCGTGCTCGGCGGTGCTGTCTATATCGAAACGGTGTTCCAATGGCCGGGCATCGGCTCCATGCTGGTCAAGGCCATTTCCACGCGCGACCTACTGCTGGTGCAGGGCGGGGTGCTCGTTGTTGCCGCCGCTTATGTGCTATTCAATCTGCTGGTCGATGTCATCCAGTCCATTCTTGACCCGAGGTTGCGCTGATGTCCGAGACCACGATCGAAACACCCACCAAAAAGAAGAAATCCGGCGGCAGACCGAGCACTTTGCGCCTACTGCTGAACAACACGCTGGCAACCGCTGGACTTGTCGTGCTGGCGTTCGTCTTTGTTGTGGCGCTGGCAGCTCCCTTGTTGCCACTGGTCAACCCCGATGTGACAGAGCCTGCCAATCGCCTGCAGCCCCTTTTCGCTGATGGTCATCTTTTGGGAACCGACGCACTGGGGCGGGACATCCTTTCCCGTTTGATCTGGGGGACGCGTGTTAGTCTCGCTGTGGGCGTGTCAGCCACATTGATCGCCGCCTTCATCGGCTCGCTGATCGGTCTGGTTGCTGGCTATGCCGGAGGGCGCACGGATAATCTCCTTATGCGCGGCATCGACATGATCATGGCCTTTCCCTATATCCTGTTGGCGCTGGCCATCGTGGCTGCGCTGGGGCCGGGGCTGCTCAACGCGCTATATGCCATTGCCGTTGTCAATATTCCTTTCTTTGCCCGCAATATCAGGGGCATCACCGTCGGACTATCCCGGCGTGAATTTGTCGATGCGGCAAGGCTTTCGGGCAAGTCGAATGCATCAATCCTGTTTGGTGAAATCCTGCCCAATGTGCTGCCGGTGATCATTATCACCATGTCCACCACCATTGGCTGGATGATCCTTGAAACCGCCGGTCTTTCCTTCCTCGGTCTCGGGGCGCAGCCGCCGCAGGCTGACCTTGGCTCCATGCTGGGGGACGGGCGCAAGATCCTCTTTACGGCACCCCATGTTTCTATCATTCCCGGTGTGATGATCTTCATCCTCGTGATGAGCATCAACCTATTGGGCGATGGTGTGCGCGATGTGCTGGACCCGCGCTTGAAATCAGGCGCTCTGGCGCGACCTGTCATGCGGACTGCCGTTATGCGCGACCAAGTGCCAGACATTGCCCCGCAGGAAGACGCCACCCTTGATATGCAGGGGCTTAAAACAGAATTCCATGTCGGTTCAGATGTCTACAAGGCTGTTGGCGGCGTGGATCTCAAAGTGCGCCAAGGGGAATGTCTAGGCCTTGTCGGGGAATCCGGCTCGGGCAAGTCCGTGACTGCCATGTCTATCATGGGCTTGGTGCCAACGCCTCCCGGCCGTATCGTGGGCGGTGCTGCGCTGCTTGAGGGAGAGGATCTGTTTTCCAAGAGCGATGAGGAAATCCGCCTGTTGCGTGGGCTCGCCGTCAGCCATGTGTTTCAGGATCCGCTCTCGACGTTGCATCCGCTCTTTACCATCGGTGATCAATTGGTAGAGGCCATCCGCGCCCATCAGGTGATCTCGCATAAGGATGCCATGGCTAGGGCTGAAGAACTGCTCAAGACGGTTCGAATCCCGAACCCTGCTGAGCGTTTAAAGGTCTATCCGCATGCATTGTCTGGCGGTATGCGTCAGCGCGTTTGCATTGCCATGGCACTGGCCAACGATGTCAAGCTGATCATAGCCGACGAACCAACCACCGCGCTCGATGTCACTGTGCAGGCGCAGGTGCTTTCGCTACTCAATAAATTGCGGCAAGAGCGCAATGTCGGCATTCTCTTCATCACCCATGATTTCGGTGTGGTCTCCACCATGTGCGACCGGATTGCGGTCATGTATGGCGGCAAGATCGTGGAAACGGGTACGACGGAGGAAATTCTGTCCGCTCCGGCCCATCCCTATACAGAAAAGCTCATCGCCTGCGTGCCTGTGCTTGGACAACCGGACCGACGACTTGACGCGATCGAGGGACGCCCGCCCGTTGTCAACGCACTGCCTGATGGCTGCGCCTTTGCCGAGCGTTGCCCTTATGCCAAAGACGATTGCCGCAAGGGCGACCTCGCTTTGACAGATCTGGGTGAAGGGCGCTCGGTGCGTTGTCTCTATCCGGTGTCCGGTGACAAGGCAAAGCAAGGAGAGCGCGATGTCTGAGAGCATGACCATGAACCAAGCCGATACGCTTCTCGAAATCAGTGATGTCAGCCGCCTGTTTGGTGGTGGCAAAAGCCTGTTCGGTAAAGTCTTGCCAGCCGTCCATGCGGTGCAGAATGTCAATATCAAGGTCCGCAAGGGCGAAACGCTTGGCATCGTTGGTGAATCCGGCTGTGGCAAGTCAACGCTTGCTCGTCTGGTTGTTGGGCTTGATCTCCCAACAGACGGTGCGATCACTTTTGCTGGCAAGGACATGGTGGCCGAGGTCAAGAAAGACCGTCGGCAGATGGCCCGCAAGGTACAATATGTGTTTCAGGATCCTGTTGCCTCGCTCAATCCGCGTAAAAAGATCCGCACCATTCTGGAAGCGCCATTGATCCAGCTCTTGAAGCTGAATGCAGAAGAGAGGGAAGCGCGGCTGGTGGAACTGATGGAAGCGGTCAATCTGGCTCCGGAATTCCTCGACCGCTATCCGCATGAATTTTCCGGCGGTCAAGCTCAGCGTATCGGTATCGCTCGTGCCCTTGCGGCAGACCCCGAGCTGATCGTGCTAGATGAGCCGGTCTCTGCACTGGACGTATCCGTTCAGGCTCAGGTGCTGAATATCCTCGACGATCTGAAAGAAAAATTCGGCCTGACCTACATTTTTATCAGCCATGACCTGTCTGTCGTCGAAAGCATCAGCGATCGTGTAGCGGTGATGTATTTTGGGCGCATGGTCGAACTGGGCAATGCTGCTGATGTCTTTGCAGAGGCACATCATCCCTATTCTCGTCTTTTGTTAAAGTCCGCTCCGGTGCCCGGGCGCAAGTCGATGTTGCCTGAAGATGCGAACACCGAGCTGCCTGACCCTTATAGTCCGCCACCGGGCTGTGCCTTTTATGCGCGTTGTCCAAGACGGTTGGATATGTGCACAAACGAGGCACCCAAACTTGACGCAGCGGGCAAAAAGGCCGATCACCTCAGCGCCTGTTTCAATCCGGAGAACAAAGACTAGATGTCTATCGAAGACGATCTGGGGCGGAGAGCCGTTTCGCCCCATCACACTCTGTCCAGCCGTCGACGCAAACGCCCCGATGTGATTGCTGATAAGGTGAGGGACCAGATCGTGACAGCCGACCTGCGGGTTGGGGATCGTATTCCGGCAGACTGGGTAACCCCCGAAACCCTCAATGCCTCCAGAGGCACGGTGCGTGAAGCGCTCAAGATCCTTGAGATTGAAGGCCTCATTGTCAGCAAGACGGGGCCGGGAGGCGGATTGTTTGTCTCCTCCATCGATCCGGAAGACGCTATCCGGTTTCTGGACAATCTATTTCTCGCCGAGCCGCCATCCATCTCCGATATTTATGCACTGCGCAAGCAGCTTGAGCCCGAACTGGCAGCCGAGCTGGCCGGAACCTTGTCCAACGAGCAGTTTGTCCATTTGCAGTCGCTGATTTATCTCTATGAGGATGAACCCGAGTCAGCCGAAGACGAATACCGTCAGCGCTTGGCCGAGTTGGACTTTCATTCCGGTTTGGCCGATCTCAGCAAGAACCGCCTGATGGGTTTCGTCTGCCGTTTTTTGCATAGCCTGTTGCAGGATAAGTCCGAATGCCGCGCTATCTATTCAGAGCCGACTCCTTGGGGGCAACGAGAAATGGGCCTCAACTATCAGGTCAAATTGCTGCGCGCACTAAAATTGGGGGATTCCGTGCTGGCCAGCACCATCATGAGTGAGCATATGACCGAAGCTGAAAAATTCATGATCGATCGTGCGGTACTGTTGCGCAAGTAAAGCGGCGAGGAGGCAAGGGCCTCCAACCCGCTTAAGATTTTAGCTTAGTCGGCAAGGATTTCAAATAGACCGGCGGCCCCCTGGCCACCACCAATGCACATGCTCGCGACGCCATATTTTGCGCCCCGACGGCGACCTTCGATCAGTAGATGCCCAGCCATACGTGCTCCGGACATGCCGTAAGGATGGCCGATGGAAATGGCACCACCATTGACATTGAGTTTGTCGTTGTCGATGCCCAGACTATCGCGACAATAAAGAAGCTGAGAAGCGAAGGCCTCGTTGATTTCCCAAAGGTCGATATCCTCGACTTTCAGGCCGTTTCGGGCCAGCAATTTCGGTATGGCCCGCACAGGACCAATGCCCATTTCTTCTGCTGCACATCCTGCCACGGCAAAACCGCGGAAAATCCCTAGCGGCTTTAGATTGCGTCGTTTGGCTTCCTCTGCCTCCATGAGCACACAGGCTGCCGCGCCATCTGAGAGCTGGCTGGCGTTGCCTGCCGTGATGCTCTTGTCTGCCCCCAGTACGGGTTTGAGACGTGCAAGGCCTTCTGCAGTGGTTTGCGGCCGGTTGCACTCATCCTGCGACAGCGTCACGCGCTCTTCCTGAGAAACTCCGGTTTCTTTATCTCGTGAAACCTTGACCGCGTCTACTGGAATGATTTCATCGTCGAAGCGACCGTCCTTCTGCGCTTGCGCTGTGCGCTGCTGGCTCTGCAGTGCATAAGCATCTTGCGCCTGACGCGTGATGCCATAGCGCTCGGCCACCAGCTCTGCCGTTTCGATCATGGACATATAGTAGCTGTCGCGCACGTTCGGATCGCGATAGCGATACTGGTTCCAATATTGCTCAAGCTGAACCAGAGAGATGCTATCCAGTCCACCGCCAATGGCGACATCAACACCTTCGTTGATGATCATGTGCGCTGCGATGGCTATGGCATTGAGGCCAGATGCACATTGCCGGTCAATTGTCGAGCCCGCTACCGTGTCTGGCAATCCGGCCGCAAGCACGATATGACGCCCCACATTGATGCCGGTGCTACCCTGGGTCAAAGCTGAGCCGAAGGTAATTTCCTCGAGCGCATCGCCCTCAAGCGACGCGCGTTCCATGGCTGCCTTCACCGCATGGGCCGCAAGGCTGGGGCCTTCTAGATTGTTGAATGCGCCACGATAGGCCTTACCAATAGGAGTGCGGGCAGTTGAAACAATGACGGCTTGGCGCATTTTCGTCTCCTCCGGCGTTGCTCGCTTTCCGGCCTTGGACAGAAAGGGCAGCGCTTAGTTCTTTGATCGGCTTTGGTGCCAGCGGCGAGGCCACAGGCATATGTTATTGTGCTTCCAATCCGCACCAGTCGGCTATGAACAGGGCAGTGGCCTTGGTCACGCGCTTGACACTTTCCAGCGAGACACGCTCATTGAAGCCATGGATGGCTTCGGCATGCGGGCCATACACGAGCGCTGGTGTATTGGCATAAAGCCCGAAGAAACGCGTGTCTGTGGTGCAGGTGATCGCCATCTGCTCAAGATCCTTGTCAGTGACGGCCCGATGGGCCGCGCCAAGCGCCTTGATTGCACTGGATGCCGGTTCACTCTTATCGTCTGATAAGGCATACCCTTCAGCCATGAATCCGTGGTAAACAACCGTGGGTTTGTTTTCTCTCAGGAAGCTGTTTTCTTCAGCCGCCTGAAGCAAGGTGGCCTCGATATCGGCGCGGGCTGCCTCCAAGTCCTGTCCGGGGAAGACGCCCATGCGCACGTCAAACACGCACCATGCCGGTACGGAGCTGGCCCAATCGCCTCCGACAATCTTGCCAACATTGAGGTTGAGGGCATGATCATGATGGGCAAAATCATGATGTCGATGTTCTGGCGCATTCCAGCGTTTTTCAAGCGCGTGCAAGGCATTGATCAAGGGCACAGCTGCTTCGATGGCGTTGGCACCATCGCCTGCATAGGCCACATGGGTGGGCAGCCCCTTGAGATGGACCTGAAACCAAATGACGCCCGTCTGGGCCTTGACCAGTGTTTCATCGAAGGGCTCGGGGATGAGAACAGCATCGGCCTTGTAGCCTCGTTGCAAACATGCCAAAGCGCCATTGCCGGTGCATTCTTCTTCGACCACCGATTGGAAAAACACATCTGCGGCCGGGGCAAAACCGGCAGACCGCAGGGCATCAAGAGCAAACAGGTTGGCAACCAAACCGGCTTTCATGTCGCCAGCGCCGCGCCCATAAAGCCAGTCCCCTTCAACCTTGGGAGAGAAGGGCGGCGTTTCCCACATATCAAGTGGACCAGCGGGCACCACATCGATATGGCCATTAAGGATCAGGGAGCGACCCTTGCTGGTTGCGCTTTTATGGGTGCCGACCACATTGACGGCATCATCATAGGAACCGATGACGGGAGAAAAGCCAGGCAGGTGGCGGATATCATCAACATTGATCTGCCAGCGATCCACTGAATAGCCGCGCTCTAGCAAGGCATCTGCCATGTAGGCTTGGGCCGATTGTTCCTGACCGCGCGTGGAAGGATGACTGACCAGTTCGGAAAGAAAATCCGTTTGCTTGTCAAAGTTGGCTTCAACTGCGGAAAGAATTTTGAGTGCAATGTCCTTTTCCATTGTCGCTCCCTCCAATATTTGGTGTGATCGGATCAGAAGGTGGGAATGTCACCTTCGGGAATGATCAGCGGCGCACCCGTCGCTGCAATAACGTCATCAAGCGCAACGCCTTCTGCCAGTTCTTTAAGGGCAAAGCCTTCAGGGGTGACATCCACAACGGCCATATCTGTGAAGATGCGCTCAACCGATCCCTTCGCGGTCAGAGGCAAGGAGCATCGCTCAAGCAGCTTGGGATTGCCCTTGCGGTCGGTATGGGTTGTCAGCACCATGACATGGGCAGCCTTTTGTGCCAGCTCGATGCCTCCGCCAACACCGGGAGAAAATTTGCCCGGAATTTTCCAGTTAGCCAGATCGCCATTCTGGGCCACCTCGAAGGCACCCAGCATGGTCAGGTCCAACCTGCCGGACCGTACGATGGCAAAGGACACCGCGCTGTCGATGAAGGCCCCTCCGGGTAGGGCGCTGATATAAGCCCCACCGGCGTCAATCAGATCGCGATCTGCATGGTCGTAATCCTGCGTCGGGCCGACACCCACAAGACCATTTTCCGTATGCAGCCCCACTTCCATGTCGGAAGAGAGGTAATTGACGACTCGAGTCGGCAAACCGATCCCGAGATTGACCAGCATGCCCGGCTTAATCGCACGGGCCGCGCGGGCAACCATTCTTTGTCTAGCGTCGGACAATGGCATATTCCTTGTGCAAGTCTTTAAGGGCGACCACATGATCGACAAAGGGGCCGGGGGTATGGATGGCATCCGGATCGAGATCGCCGATAGGCAGGCAATTCTGGCTTTCGGCGATAACGCAATCGGCTGCCATTGCCATCAACGGGTTGAAATTGCGTGCGGTTTTGGCAAAGCACAAATTGCCGTAAGCATCGCACTGTTCTGCATGCACCAGCGCCACATCGGTGCGCAGGGCTGTTTCCAGAACAAAATTCTTGCCGTCTACGGAGACGATCTGCTTGCCCTCGGCAAGCTCCGTGCCGATGCCGATATCCGAGATGAAACCGGCAAGGCCAGCGCCGCCAGCCCGAATGCGTTCAGCCAGAATGCCCTGTGCGCAGAATTCTACTTCCAGCGCGCCACTATTCATCATCTCGATGGCATGGCCATTGAGCCCCAGATGGGTGACGATCAGCTTGCGCACCTGCCCATTGGCCAGCAGATGGTCGATGCCCATGCCAGCCTCGTTCGCGTCATTCTTGACGAGGGTCAGATCTTTCTGACCCTGTCGTACCAACTCGGCAATCAGGTTGAAAGGCGTGCCCGGCACGCCGAATCCGCCCACCATGATGGAAGCGCCGTCGCTGATTTGGGCGACGGCATCTTCAATGGAGCGCTCTTTTTGAGGCAGTCTCATGAGGCATTCACTGGCAAATCGAATTTCGCCGCAAGAGCATCAAGGCTCTCGATGAGGATACCCATGATTTCGTCAATCTGGGATTCATTGACAATCATGGCCGGAGCAACGAGGAAGTGATCTCCTTCCACTCCGCCGCGCGTGCGACGAGAATAGATGATGAGGCCACGCTCATAAGCCAGCTCGACCAGTTCGAGATAGCAGTTATATTCCTTGGGGAGCGGGGTCATGCTGTCCTTGTCGCTGACAAGTTCAAACGCTAGCAGCAAGCCCTTGCCACGGACATCGCCAATAAAGGGATAGCGCTCCATAAGGCCTTCAAGACGGGACTTGAGAAGGGCGCCCATGGCGGCACAATTATCGATGAGGCTTAGCCGATCAATTTCCTTGAGCACAGCGACACCGGCCGCACAGGCAAGCGGATTGCCAGCATAGGTATAGCCGTGCAGGAAGCCGCCGGCATCGAGCAACGCTTCGACCATGGGTTCGCGGGCAACCACAGCCCCAAGCGGCGCGTAGCCGGCGGCAAAGCCTTTGGACATCGCCACGATGTCCGGTTCGATATCCCAGTGATTGGCAGCAAGGAAAGACCCCGTGCGGCCAACACCGGTCATGACTTCATCATAGATCAGCAGGATGCCGAATTCCTTGCAGATTTCAGCAATGCGTCCGTAATAGCTGTCTGGGGCAACCAGAGCGCCGGTAGAAGCGCCGCCAATCGGCTCCATGATGAAGGCGAGAACAGTTTCCGGGCCCTGCTTGATGATCTCGTCGCGCAGCAGTTCGGCATATTTCAGACCACGCTGCTCATCCGTCAGGTTGTCCCGATCCAGATAGCATGCAGGAGCCGCGATCTTGGGCATATCCCGCATCATCGGGTCAAATGGGCGGGCGAGCGGATCATAACCGGTCAGAGCCAGCGCCCCGAAGGTGCTGCCATGATAGGACGGAAAACGGGAAATGACCTTCCAGCGGCTCGATTGGCCCTGCGTGATGGCATATTGGCGCGCCAGTTTGATGGCGCTTTCAACGGCTTCCGAGCCGCCTGAGACAAAGAACACGCGGTCCAGATTGCCCGGCATGCGTTCTGCCACCATAGACGCCAGATCTTCGGACGGTTCCGTGCGGAAATGCAGACGATAGCCGAAGGTGGACTTGTCCATCTGCGCTTTCATCGCTTCCAGCACATTGGGGTTGGAATGCCCAATGTTGGAAACCATCGCGCCGGAAGAGCCATCAATATAGCGTTTTCCGGATTGGTCATACATATAGATCCCTTCTGCGCGGTCCAGAAATGGCCTTGGAGCGCGGGATTGATAGAAGAGATTAGACGTCTTGTTGCTCATTTTGCGCCTTCGAGATGCTTTCTAAGGAAATTCTTGGTTCTGTCTTGCGTCGGATTGTGGAAGACAATCTCAGGGGCGCCTTCCTCGACGACGACACCGCCATCCATGAACAGAACCCGATCGCAAACGCTCTCGGCAAATCCCATTTCGTGGGTGACGATGATCATGGTCATGGCTTCCTCAGCCAACATTTTCATGACCTGGTTGACCTCTTCGACCAGTTCCGGGTCAAGCGCTGACGTTGCTTCGTCAAACAGCATCAGTTTGGGTTTCATGGCGAGCGCGCGCGCAATGGCTACGCGCTGCTTCTGGCCGCCAGACAATTGTGAGGGGTGATAGTCAATCCGGTCGATGAGCCCGACATGCTCGAGCTGCTGCTCGGCGAGTGCATTGGCTTCATCCTCGGAAACACCCTTGAGCAGCTTGGGCGCCAGCGTGATATTTTCCCGCACGGTCAGGTGAGGGAACAGATTGAAATGCTGGAACACCATGCCGATTTGTTGGCGTACCTGATTGATATGCTTTTCATATTGGGCGTGTGGCAACAGCTTGTTCACCTGCACGCCATCCAGCCAGACTTCGCCAGAGGTCAGCGGATCAAGATCGTTGATCGCGCGCAGGAGCGTGGATTTGCCCGAGCCACTGGGGCCGATGATGGCAACGATTTGCTGCTGCTCGACCTGCAGGCTGATATCCTTGAGAACTTCAAGCTCACCAAAGCATTTCTGGGCGTGGCGAATATCGACAAAGGGACGATGATGCGTCATGGAATGATCCTTCCGACAGGCTTAACGAGAGGCTTGAACACGGCGTTCGATACGACGCAACACCGCCTCCATGCCCAGATTGATGATGTAGTAGCAAACCGCTGCAACCGCGTAGAATTCGAACGGTCGGTATGTGCGCCCAATGGCCAGCTGCGCCGATAGGGTCAGCTCCGTAACGCCGATAACCGAAACCAGAGCCGAGTCCTTCAAAAGAGCGATCATGTTGTTGCCAATCGGCGGAATGACATCGCGCACAGCCTGCGGGATCACGATATAGCGCAGGGATTGGCCGCGACTGAGCCCAAGGGTGCGTGCCGCTTCCATCTGCCCCTTGTCCACGGCCAGAATACTGGTCTGGATCAGCTCTGAGTTATAAACTGCGAAATGCAGCCCGAGTCCCAGCGATCCGGCCACAAAGGCTGGAAGATCGATGCCGATCTGGATGAGACCGAAATAGATCAGGAACAGCTGAAGCAGCAGCGGCGTTCCCATGAAGAGCCATTCAAAGCCCTTCATCGGCCAGCTGATCACACGTGGCGCATAAAGCGCGATAACGGCGAAAAAGATGCCGCCAAAGAAACTGAGAACAGCTGCAGCCAGCGTAATGGCAATGGTCCAGAAAACGCCTTGCATGATGACGTCGAAGAAGCCGGGTACGACCGAAAAATCAAGCCCCATGACGGCCTCCAATCAAATCTTGAAAAATCATTGAATCCGCACCTTCTTGTCAAGCCAGCTTATGCCGCGTCCGGTTGCATAGATGATGATCATGTAAAGAACACCAGCCAGGATGAACATTTCAAATGGCTTGTAGGTTGAGCCGATATAGCGCTGGGCAGTGTAGGTCAGTTCGACAACCGAGATTGCCGCAACCAGTGCCGTGCCCTTGATGAGCGCATTGATGTTAACGCCCAGCGGGCGCACCATCAGGCGGAAGGCCTGTGGCAGAATAACATAACGCATGGCCTGCCAACGGCTCATTCCAAGCGTTCTGGCCGCTTCCGTCTGACCCTTGTGCACCGAAATAATGGCGCCACGAATGGTTTCGGTCATATATGCGCCGATATTGACGCCAAGTCCGATGACACCTGCTTCAAAGGCATCGAGCTGGATGCCGATCTGTGGGCCGCCAAAATACAGCAGAAACAGCTGAATGAGGGCAGGGGTGCCACGAAACAGACTGACATAGGCTGACCCAATAAACCTGACAGCCTGAAGGCGAGACAAACGTGCCGCCGCGCCCAGCGAGCCGCAGATCAAGCCCAATATGGCCGTCAGAATCGATAGCTCGATGGTCAGTACGGCCGCCTTGAGAAAGTGGGGATAGACCCGGAGGATAAGATCAATATCCATATAGTGCAGTCCTCAATGATGATCCTTGCGTTCCAGAAGCGGAAGCTCCCGGATTTCACGCACCAGATCGGCTGTTTCTTCAATCGCAGCTTTCAGAAAAGCTTCGCCATTTTCGGCTGTTGCGAGCGCAGGATCGCCCATGGTGCCGTCAGGGGACACCGAAGACCACCAGCGCATCAACATCGCCTTGCCGCCACCGCGCGCCAAATCGAGGTTGAAGAATTTGCTCTTGCCATCATGCAGATTCTGGTTCTGGGCCTTTTCCAGATGCACCAGATCCGGATGCAGATATTTGTAGATCGCCGCTTCGAATTCACCCGCATGAGCGATGCCGCCGATATCCGACGCGCGTATGGCATTGATCTTGTCCGAGCACAGATTCCAGTAGGAGGCAGACACGCAAAGAATGCCGGTTTCAATGACCGTCTTCCGCGCCGCCAAATCCAGAACCGGATGATTGGACCCATGGGAATTGAGCAGCAGAATGCGCCGGAAACCATGATGCGCGAGGGATTTTGTTACATCGGTTACGAACGCAATCAATGTTTCGGGCTGTATCCAGATAACACCCGGAAAATCCTTGTGATGCTCATTGAAGCCATAGGAAATGGGCGGCATGACAAGAACCTGATCAGGTATGGCTTTGGCTACACCTTCTGCAACCGCCATGCCCAGAACCGTATCGGTATCAAGAGGCATGTGGGGCCCGTGATCTTCTGTTGCTGAAACGTTGAGAATCACGACGCGGTCTTTGTCGATATCGCGCACCTCTTCCCAGCTGAGCTTGCCATAGTCAGTCTGCATGAGAAAAGTCTTTCGGGAAAATTTGGCCCGCAGAAAACCTGCGGACCAAATAATTTTTGAAAAATATTAGGTTTTGAAATTAGCGAATGTCGCCGCCAACCCATTTGTTGGCAATCTCGAGATAGGTGCCGTCAGCCATCAGGTCATCCAGTGCCTTCTGCATGGCCGCTTTCAGATCCGGGTTGCCTTCGCGGATGGCGATACCAGCACCGAAAGCTTCGGTTTCCAGGTCTGGCAGTTCAACCATTTTGTAGCCGTTTTCCTTGATGGCGAGCATGGCTGCGATACGGTCGTTGACGATTGCATCAACGCGGCCATTGTCTAGCTCCATAAGAAGTTCCGGCAGGCCTTTATAGGTGCGAATCTTGTAGCCGGCTTCACGGGCCCACTGTTCGTGAGTCTCACCAAGGGTAACACCCAGAGTAGCATCATCAAGCTGCGATACGCTTGTGATTTCAGAGCCTTCCTTGGTGAAGATGGCGCGTTTGGTAGCATAGTATGGACCAACGAAATCAACGACTTTATCGCGTTCTTCGGTGATCGTCATGGAGCCGACGATAGCGTCATACTTGTTGGCCAAGAGACCGCCGATGATGCCGTCCCACGCGGTGGTGATGATTTCAACTTCAAGGCCCATGCGCTTGGCGATCTCGGTGCCGATGGCCGGGTCAAAGCCAACCACTTCGTTGGCGTCGTTGACGAAGTTGAACGGAGGATAAGCGCCACTCATGGCAATGCGAATAACGCCTTTTTCCTTGATGGTGTCGAGTTCGTCGGCGAGAACCGGAGCGGAAATGCTAAGGCTTGCCAGCACGAGCGTGCCGGTGGCTGCGACAAACTTCAACAAGCTGCGACGGTTGATCATTAAGATTCTCCTGTTTGAAGCGAAAACTGTTCCCTGGCGTTTTGCCTAATTTTTAGCAGTGACTAAATTTTTGCCACCTTGTCTTGAAGGTTGCATGGGATGTATCATCAAGCAAATAAATAATTCCAATGATGAGTATAGATTGGATCTATGATGCGGCCCTATGAACAGCGGTTTCCCTGGAATCTTGATTGGAACCTACTCAGAACTTTCATGGTTGTGGTTGAGCAAAAAAGCATCACGAAAGCAGCAGATTTTCTGGGGCTGAAACAACCTACGGTCAGTGCTGCGCTTAAAAGGCTTGAAGAAATAACGGGCCACAAGCTGATTGTGCGCAAACCCAACCAGTTCAGGGTAACCCGGGCCGGAGATATTCTGTATTATGAATGCTCTACGATTTTCGGCAGTGTGTCCCAGTTGCCCTCGCTACTGGATCGTGGCGAAGACGAACTCAGAGGGCACATAACGCTGGTCGTTGCCAGCCATGTGGTTTGTCCCCAATTTGACGAAGTGTTGGCACAATATGCACGCCTGCACGACAAGGTGACATTCTCAATTTCTGTGGCTGATAGTGAAGAGATTGTCAGTCGGGTGGGGCAGAATCGTGCCAGCTTCGGCGTCTGCCTCGTCAACAACAGCGCCGAGACGCTGGACGCGGAGATTCTCTATCGCGAGTATTTCGCTCTTTATTGTGGTCCAAACCACCGTCTCTTCAGGCAGAAAGACATAGACGTTGCGGAATTGATCGGCGAGCCCAGTGTTTCCTTCCAGACAGAAGTGGAAGGGGGCGCTCTGGAGCCAGTGGCGAATCTTCGGGCGCGAGTTCAGGCGGCAACCCGTTGGCATGGGGTCTCATCCAACCTAGTGGAAGTGCGACGCATGATTGTTGCCAATATCGGAATCGGAGCTCTGCCGGTCCATGTTGCCAGAAGGGATGTAGAACGGGGGCTCTTGTTCCAATTGCCCCCTTATGAAAATCTGCCGCCTGTGGACGTCCATCTGGTCTCCAACCCCAAACGGCGCGCGTCCGATGCAGAAGCCGAATTCCTGCGTCTTTGCAATGAGCGAATATTCAGTCTTCCACTCAGTGAGAGAACTTTCAAATAGCATCGTCCGTTTGTGGAGAGTGGGGCAATGGGCTGGCCGTCAGGCCTTGTCGAGAATGCTTAATGCCGTTTGTTCATCAGTAACGAGCACATTGATGAAATCTCCTCGCAACGCACCGAGCATAGAGGCCGTCTTGTCGGTGCCACCAGCAACGGCAATCCGTGTAGGAACCTGCCTGACTTCATCAAGAGTGATGCCCATCAGGCGATCATCTAGCGGCCCTTGGATCCAGTTGCCATCGGCGTCAAAGAAGCGCCCGGAAATCACGCCGACCGCGCCGTTGGCGATGTAATATTTGCTTTCCTCGGCATTGGTCAATCCACTGGCAAAAACGAGGCTGTTGTCCTTGACCGAACAGACGCCAAACAGAATCTTGTTGCAGGAGCGAATGCGTGCGAACTGTTCCTGAATGATGGTTTCCTTCAGCAAAGCGTCGCGCAATTCCTTATTGCTCAGAGCGGCCGGTGCATGGAGATTGGCAGTCTTTGCGTGCAGCTTGAGAGAAATGAGGGATACACACTCCTCTGAACTGAAGCCATCTGATGTGCCGCGCTGGCTGCCGACGACCTGAACCACATAGAGATTAGACATGGACTGGTCGGTCAGGTTGTTGGCAAGTGCCTGCACGGTGCGGCCCCAGGCAACGCCAACCACATCGTCAGGCGCCAAAGCCCCTTCAACAAAGCTCGCTCCGGCTTTGCCGATGCGTTGAGTGGGGGAAAGCAGGCCGCCATCGTCGGGTATAACCATGCATTCCTTAAGGCCGAATTTGTCCTTGAGGGTCTGCGCCAGATTGATGCTGGTGAGTAGGTCACTACGTACCGAGATCTTGATATAGTGGTTAGCACGTGCTTCTTGTAGGTAATTGACAACAGTCGCGCGCGACACGCCTAATAGCGACGCGATCTGGTTCTGTGTTAATTCGTCATGGTAATAAAGCCATGCCGCCCACAACCTGGGGTCGTTCTGATAAGTCGCCGGTGTTGCAACGCCATTCGCCGCCGGTGGTTTTCCCACCGAAGCCGTTTTCCCAGACTGTGTTTTTGTCGGCGATTTCATATCCCTTAGGCCTTCCCGAACTTATATTTTTTCAATTGTCAAATTATTATAGCAAAAGTAATTGTGGTTGCAATCCCAAATAAATCAAGGGATTTGTGCAGTTACTATCTTCAATTTGACACTTGACAAAAATATCTGACAAAGGTTACCGTCCATGTGACGCAAGGATAACGGTATCCAAACGTCACCGCTGCTTTTGCTGCTTTAATAGGTGTTTTACCCGAGTTCGGTCAAGTCCAAGCCAACTGGGAGCTGATAGGCTCGTCAGTTAACGGGAGATGTTTGGCTTGTCGAATGTTTGAGGGAGGGATCTTTCAAAGGGCATTGGCGGGTTCGATCGGGGTGAGGTCCGAGCGAACGAAAACCATTGGGCCGCGAACCTGGTTGTTGGGTTTGCGTCGCAATAAGGGAGGAATATATGTCCAATAGTGTGTCGAACAGGTCTCTGTGGCAATCCGTCACGTCCGACCGCCAGTTCAATTTTCTTGTTGTTGTCAATCTGCTGGTTCTAACGGCCGCGGTCTCCATTTCTGGAATTGACTTTGTCAACGCCTATAACCTTCAATCGATGGCTATCCAGATCCCCGAGCTCGGGCTTCTCGCAATTGGCGTGACCCTGGCGATGATTTCGGGCAACGGTGGCATTGATTTGTCTGGCATCGCGTTGGCCAACCTTTCAGGCATCACGGCAGCCTTGCTGGTCCCCCAATTCATCTCACCTGATGATAGTCCGATGACATATGTTTTCGCCTTCGGATTTGTCTGTCTGTGTGTTGGCTTTGTTGGTGGCATCGTCAATGGTCTGTTGGTGTCTCGTGCCAATCTGACGCCGATCATCGCAACACTTGGTACCTCGCTTGCCTTTACAGGGGTGAGTGTTGTTCTGACCAACGGGTCCGGTGTGCGCCTGGGTTATATCGAGCCGCTTGATGCATTCGGTCATTCGCCCATCATGGGGGTTCCGATGTGCTTTGCCCTGTTCATGGTCATTGCCATCATTATCGGTGCTGTTCTGCGTTTCACACCATTCGGAACGCGGCTCTTCCTCCTTGGAAGCAACCCGAAAGCCGCTCGCTTTGCCGGTTTTAATGAAAAGAGACTGTTTCTGACGGCCTACACCATTTCCGGCATGTTGGCTTCGGTTGCCGGTTTCATCATTGCTGCGCGTATTTCGAGCGTCAAATGGGACTATGGCACCTCTTATGTCCTCATCGCCATCCTGATCGTTGTGATGGCAGGCGTGAAGCCTGAAGGGGGATATGGCCGCATCTCATGCGTGATCCTGTCAGCGGCTGCGCTGCAGATTCTATCGAGTATGTTCAATTTCCTGAACATCTCGAACTTTTTCCGGGACTTCGCCTGGGGCGTTCTTCTGCTGGTCTTCTTGGCTGTGTCCAAGTTTGATCTCAGGATCTGGCGCCTCACCAAATCTTAAAAAAGGGAAGGACCGGTCTGTCCGGCAGGCACCCTCGATGCCGGGCATGTGAGCCAGAGGGAGTTCTTTAAGGTTTTAGGGAGAGAAAGGAACTACCGCAATGTCTAAACTTAACAAACTCGCAATGTGCGCCCTGATGGTGGGAACAATGTTCTCGGGAGGTCAGGCTGTTGCACAAGACGACAAGGAAATCGTTACCGTCGTCAAACTGCTCGGCGAAACCTGGTTCCGCCGCATGGATGAAGGTGTCAAGGAATATGGTGAAGTTACCGAAGGTGTAACCACCAAGGAAATCGGCCCGGGTAAGGGTGATGCAGCTCAGCAGGTCCGCCTGGTCGAAGACTTGATCGCAAAGGGCGTAGACGCCATTGCGGTCGTACCATTTGACCCGCCAATGATGGAAGGTGCCCTGAAGCGCGCCATGGACCGCGGCATCACCGTCATTACCCACGAAGCTTCCAACCTGAAAAACACCCAGGTCGACATGGAAGCGTTCGACAATGATGCCTTCGGCGCGCACTTCAACGACCAGATCGCCAAATGCATGGGCGAAGAAGGTACCTGGACATCTTTCGTTGGCTCGCTCGGCAGCCTGACTCACGTGCAGTGGGCTGATGCTTCTGCGGCAAATGCCGAAGAAAAATATCCGAATATGAAACTCGTCTCCGCAAAGAATGAGTCGTTCAACGATGCAAACACCGCTTATAACAAAGCCAAGGAACTTCTGAAAAAGTATCCTGACATCAAAGGCTTCCAGGGCGGTTCTGCTGTTGACGTGATCGGCATCGGTCGCGCCATCGAAGAAGCCGGGCTGACCGGTAAGGTTTGTGTCTATGGTATCGGTATGCCTACCGATACGAGCCGCTACCTCAAGAGTGGTGCTGTCACCGGCATCAGCCTTTGGGATCCGAAAGACGCCGGCTTCATCATGAACAAGATCGCGCATCTGGTTCTCAATGGTGAAGAACTCAAAGACGGCATGGATCTGGGCGTTCCTGGCTACACCAACATGAAACTGAAAAAAGGCCCGGGCAAAGGGGTTCTTCTTGTTGGTCAGGCTTGGCTCGATATCAACAAGGACAATGTCGACGAATATCAATTCTAAGACAAAGTCTTGAAGGTTGATGGAGTTTTTTCGCGCAGCAGCCAGCAAAGGTTCCTTTCGCGGAAATCTCCCCGGAAGAGCGTCTTCCGGCAACGGGTGACGCTCTTCAGGCCAAAGGATGCAGTCAATCACAAGAGCCTGCTTCTCACTTTGAGCGAATTGGAAAGCACAAAGGGAAGCGGGGCAGAGGGGCTGCATCAAAATTGGCGCCACGCCATGAGGACACGGCGCTAAGGTTTACTCATAGACACAAAACCCTCTTGGTCTGTGTCGAACGGTCGTCTCTCCGTTCAGATTTGGCCCCTTTTTCGTAAAAACCGGAGCTGATCGCGAGGAACCGAGGGTTTGCGGGATATAGCATGAATAGCATAGGCACCATTCCCAAGTTTTCTCAGGTTGATGCGGAAGCATCTCAGGATGAAACGCCATTTCTGGAAGTCCGTGGGATCCATAAGCGCTTTGGCGGCGTCCATGCCCTGCGCGGTATAGATCTCTGCATCCATCCGGGTCAGATTTATCACCTCATGGGTGAAAATGGCTGCGGCAAGAGTACGCTCATCAAAATCATTTCAGGTGCGCAGCCTGCTGATGAGGGGGAGATCCTGATCAGCGGAGAAAAGGTTTCGGGGTTGGATCCTCTGGGCGCTCTGAGGAACGGCATTGAGACCGTGTATCAGGATCTGTCGCTCCTGCCAAACCTAACCGTCACCGAGAATATTGCCCTTTCGGAACAACTGGTGGGTGCCGATGGCAAGCTGTCGCGAAGCCTTGATCTTGGCAAATTGAAAGAAACAGCAACGCGGGCGCTCAAATCCGTGAATTTGCCGACGGACGCACGTTTCTGCTCGACGGAAGTCTCCAGGCTTCCCATCGCGACCCGGCAGTTGATCGCAATTGCACGCGCTATCGCTTCGGACGCAAAACTTGTGATCATGGATGAACCGACCGCAGCGCTGACCAAGCGCGAGGTCGACAATCTGATTGAAATTGTTGACCAGTTGCGCAGTCGCGGTGTCGCTGTCTTGTTCGTGACCCACAAACTTGATGAGGTCATGTCCATTGGTGGTCATTTCATTATCATGCGTGATGGCGAAAAGGTACAGGAAGGCGATGTTGCCGGACACCAGAAGAGCGATTTGAGCTACTGGATGACCGGGCGCAAGATTGATGTCGTGCGCTATCGCTCAACGGAGATCGGTGAAAAGGATCTGCTCGTTGTCGGTGGACTGAAACGGCGCAACGCCTTTGCGGACGTTTCCTTCTCTCTGGCTCATGGCGAGATCATCGGTGTTACGGGGTTGCTGGACTCTGGCCGCAACGAGCTGGCGCGCGCCCTGGCTGGCGTTGAACCGGCTGACGGGGGCTCGGTTGTGCTGGACGGCAAGACCATTCATCTGCGCCGACCGGTGGATGCCATTAAGGAACAGATCGGCTATGTGCCGGAGGATCGATTGTCTGAGGGACTGTTCCTGACCAAGCCCATTCAATCCAACATTATTGCCCAGATCCTTGACGACTTGCGCGACAAGTTCGGCATGATTAGCAAGTTGCGCAGCAAGAAAATGGCCGAGCGACTGGTCAAGGACCTTCAGATCGTGATCGCCAATCTCGATGATCCGGTTCAATCCCTTTCGGGTGGCAACCAGCAGCGCGTTCTGATCGGACGGGGCCTTACCATCGTGCCTAAGGTCTTCGTCTTGCACGGACCGACCGTTGGCGTTGATGTCGGGTCAAAGGATACAATTTTCCGCATCATTCAAAAGCTTGCCAGTCAGGGCATGGGCGTGATCATCGTCAGCGATGACCTGCCCGAGTTGCTTCAGAACTGCGACCGCATCCTCGTTATGCGTCGGGGCAGGGTGGTTGAAACATTCGAAGCGGAAAATTTGGAAGAAAATACCCTTTACCAGGCAATGGTAGCGGAAAATTCAACGGGGAAACGGTCATGAGTGATTTTACAATAGACAGCATCAACGGCGAGAAAAGCGACAGCCAGATCTCCCGTATTGCGAGCTGGATGATCCGCTATCCGCCGATATTCACTCTGCTCTTGATTGTGGTCGTCTGTGTCGTGATCGGTACGATATCTCCGGAATTCTGGCAGATTTCCAACATCTTCGATATTGCCCGTGCGTCTGTAGTAACAGGATTGTTCGGACTTGGCTTTCTGGTCATTCTGGCCGCTGGCGGCATCGATATGTCCTTTGCAGCCATTGCTGGTCTGATGATGTATTGGATCACTACAGCCGTTGCTGCCTATATGCCATGGCTGCCGATGCCGGTCATCATTCTGATGGCTGCTCTTGGGGGGATGATCATCGGTGTCGGCAACGGCCTGTTGGTACACTATCTCAAGGCTCCGGCACTTATCGTGACCATCGGAACGCAGTATGTGATCCATGGCTTCCTTCTGACTTTCATCGGCACGGAACTATTCGTCAACATTCCTCTCTCCATGGAGAATTTCGGTAAAGCCGAACTGATGCGGGTCGGCACACAAAGTGGCTCGATCGCCATTCTGCCAGCCTATGTTCTGGTACTGGTTGTTGCCGCTTTGGTCACATGGTGGATTTTGAACCGTACGCTGATGGGCCGCGCCATCTTTGCTGTCGGCGGCAGCGCAGGCATCGCCGAGCGACTCGGCTATGATCATCGTAAAGTGCAGGTTTTCGTCTTTGCCTATGCCGGACTTCTGGCTGGTATCGCGGGTGTTATCCATGTGGCGAGCAACCGTCTGGCAAACCCGTTCGATCTCTCCGGTAACGAGTTGAATGTGATTGCGGCCGTCGTTCTGGGCGGAGCGCGGATCACCGGCGGTGGCGGCACGGTTATCGGCGCCATGCTCGGGGTCGTGTTGATCACGCTGGTTGACAATGTCCTCATTCTGGCTGGCATCCCGAGCACTTGGCAAACGTTTGTTATCGGATGTTTCATCATCCTGGCCGGGGCTCTTTTCGCCAACTCGTCAAACCGGTGATGAGGCGTATGGTTGAAGCGCCAAACCGGCATTGAATGTTATTTTCGGTCAGCGCCTGCTTCTTTAAAGAAGAAGCTGACCGGAGACCCTGAAATCAAAGGTATGGCCATGGTGCGGGAGGCTGAACAATGCGCACCGAGGCTATAGTCGAAAAGTCTACTGCAAGGAGGAAATCATGGCTTTTGATGTAAGTGTGGTTGGACTGTATATTCTGGATATCCTTGGCCGACCCGTAGAAGAAATCCCACCGGGAGGACAGCTACGCTTCATCGACGAGATTCGTTTGACTGTCGCTGGAACGGCGGGAGGATCGGCAATCGATTGTGCTAAACTCGGGCTCAATACCCGCGCGGTTGGTGCCATCGGTGATGACGAAAAGGGCGATTTCATTCTGCACACACTGACCGGCTTCGGCGTCGATATCGCCGAAATGCGCAAGCTAACCGGTGTGCCCACATCGTCCACAATTCTCAATGTTCGGCCCAACGGCGACCGTCCGGCATTGCATCGCCGTGGTGCATCCGATGAGCTGAGCCTTGGCGAAAAGGACTATCCGGCCATTCTGGATGCCAAATTTGTGCATGTCGGCGGTATGCCTCTGCTAGCCAAACTGGACGGCGCTCCGACTACAGCATTGCTGAAAGCGGCCAAGGGAGCCGGATGTCAGACGACATTTGACCTTTTGTCCGCTACAGCTGAAACGCTGGATGTGCTCAAGCCATCGCTACCATTTGTCGATTATTTCGTTCCCAGCATCGAAGATGCCGAAGCCATGTGTGGCCTGAGCGTTCCTGAAGATGCCGCAAAATTCTTCCTTGATGCCGGGGCTACCAATTGCTGTCTGACCATGGGCGGAGACGGTTGCATTGTGGCGACACAGGACACCATGTTCCGGCTGCCTGCTTTTGATATTGACGTCAAGGATACGACCGGCTGCGGCGATGCCTTCACGGCAGGTCTGATTGCAGGTCTTAATCACGGTTGGGATATCGAAAAGGCAGCACGATTTGCTTCGGCATGTGGCGCATTGGTGTCCACTGGCCTTGGATCGGACGCGGGTATCGTCAGCTTTGAAGAAACCGAAAAACTCATGAATTCGGCCCCCACTTTGCCAATGGCCAGCTGAATACGGCCTGAAGCAAGCGGGTAGGACCACCTGTAATTCATAACGAAACAAACCGTTCAATCTGACGCGTACAAGGGCAGGAGAATGTCCTTGGCGCCGGAAACAGGAGAACTGTGCTGATTTTCTAGAAGACCAGCCGCTCCGTCCAAACTGGAGGAAGGACGATGGAAGAATTAGAGCTGCGGCAAGAGATGGTTGCGGCATGTCGACGAATGAATGACATTGGCCTCAATCAGGGAACATCAGGAAACATTTCAGCCCGGAGCGGTGACAAGATCCTGATAACGCCAACCTCGTTGCCGTATGACGAAATGGAAGCCGAAGACATCGTTGCGATGGATGCGGATGGCAATTTTGAAGGTGCCCGCAAACCCTCATCAGAGTGGCGTTTCCATCACGATATTCTCACCAATCGCCTTGATGTGGATGCGGTAATGCATTGCCATTCGACGCATGCCACAGCGCTCGCTTGCCACCAGATGGGCATCCAGAGTTTTCACTATATGGTCGCGGTTGCTGGCGGCAACGATATCCGTTGTGCCCCATACGCAACATTCGGCACGCAGGCTCTTTCGGATTCTGCTCTAGAAGCGCTCGAAGGACGCAAGGCCTGCCTCTTGGGCCAGCATGGTCAGATTGCTCTGGGTGGCACCATAAAGCAGGCGTTTGCTCTGGCGATCGAGGTGGAAACACTCGCACACATGTATATCACCGCACGCCAGATGGGTGAACCACCGGTTCTCTCGAGTGAAGAGATGGTGCGCGTCATGAACCAAATGAAACAGATGCAATATGGGGTGACCAGAAGCCAGCAGTAGCCTCAGGGCGCTGGGGCGCATTGTTGGCGATATGTCTGCCTCTGCGATGTCAGACTCTCCCATGAAAAGTACGATGGAGAAAGCAAATGAACCGGATCTTTAACAATCCCGATTTCGTCGTGGAAGATGCTGTCCGCGGCTATTTGAAAGCCCACCCGGATATTCTTGCGGCCACTGAGAATGCGCGCGTGTTGCGGCGTCCGCTTGCCCCGCAAAAGGACAAGGTCGGTATCGTAACGGGTGGTGGGTCTGGCCATGAGCCGGCCTTTCTGGGATATGTTGGCGATGGCATGGTGGATGCCGTTGCTGTTGGAGAAATCTTTTCCTCACCGTCCGCCAAAGCCTTCCATGATGCCTTCGTTGCTGCTGATGGCGGGCGAGGCGTTGCTTGCCTCTATGGCAACTATGCGGGCGACAACATGAATGTGAAGCTTGCCGTCAAACAGGCCGCAAAACATGACCTGACCGTCAAGACGGTTGTGGCCAATGATGACGTTCCATCCGCTCCCAAGGATGAAATCAAGAAGCGGCGTGGTGTGGCTGGCGAAATCCTCATGTGGAAGGTAGGCGGTGCCCGCGCAGATGAAGGCGCAGATCTGGACGAAGTGATTGCCTCTGCCCAGAAGGCCATAGACGCGACCCGTAGCATCGGCATCGGCCTTTCACCCTGCACCATTCCCGCAGTTGGCAAGCCCAATTTCTCCATCGAAGACGGGCATATGGAAGTCGGCATCGGGCACCATGGTGAACCGGGTGTAGCCGTTATGCCAATCAAACCGGCAAGCGAAATCGCCGACCTGATGCTTGACCACATCCTGCCTGATCTGCCGTTTGAAAATGATGATGACGTTGCCTTGCTGGTTTCCGGACTTGGTGCCACCCCCATCATGGAGCTTTATATTCTCTATGATCGGCTGGCGGAGGTGCTACAAGCCCGTGGCATGAACACGCGTCATCTCTTCATTGGCAATTATTTCACTTCACTTGAAATGCAGGGCGTCACCCTGACGATGATGCGGCTGGACAGTGAGCTTGACCGTCTGTTGTCAGCACCTGCACGTTCTCTTGGCCTGACGAGGATATAATCATGACTGCATCCATTGCTATAAAGGACGCTGGCGGCCTGGTCGTTGAACTCATTGAGGCGATCAATGCCAACCGTGGCTGGCTTTCCGAGATTGACGGTGCCATCGGCGATGGCGACCATGGCATCAACATGAGCAAAGGCTTCACGGCAGCCGGCGCAAAGTTGGGCGATCCGTTGCCTTCCTTGCCTGATGCCCTCAATACCCTCAGCGAAACCCTGATCGAAGATCTGGGCGGTTCCATGGGGCCGCTCTATGGCTATCTCTTCTCGAGTATGGCTGATGAGCTGGAAGATCAGGAAAGGCTTGATGCCGAGGTCTTTGCCAAAATGATGCATGCAGCCTTTGAGGGCGTCAAGGAAATCGGCTCGGCGGATGTCGGTGACAAGACCCTTCTTGATGCGCTTTATCCGGCAACAGAGGCCTTTGATGAAGCATGGCGTTCCGGCAAAGATTTTGCTGAAAGCCTAGATACGATGTCAGCTGCCGCCGAAAAGGGGCGTGACGCCACGGTCGATATGGTGGCCAAGGTCGGGCGCGCCTCGCGCCTTGGTGAACGCTCTCGCGGCGTTTTGGATGCCGGTGCGACCTCTTGTTGTCTCATCCTGCAAACTCTTGCAAAGGGCATCAAGCAGCGCATGGAAGGCTGATAGAAATTCCCCACCCCCCCACAATAAAGAAGCTATCTGTTCTCCATGACAGATACCTCACTCGGCAGTCCTTATTCTAAGGGCTGCCGATTTTTTATGCTCGTATCGAGTAGACTGCTGCAATTGACGATGCAAAAAAATCCAATTGCCGTGATGAACGACAATTGGATCTGGTTGCTTATACGGGGAGTTGGGGCTCTCACTGGATAGGATTGAAGGAAGCCCGATCGTGGGAAGAGGGGACAGAGGCTGCTTTTCCCCGCTTCATCTCTTCTTCTTGGAGGATGGTATTGAATCATTGCCCAATCAAAGGGCGACAATCAAAGGGCTCCAATCACAGGAACCTAATCACAGGATGGATTGACCTGTCGCAGCCCAATCTTTGGAAAACTGATCAAGGCCTTTGTCCGTCAAAGCATGATTTGCCAGGCTCTTGATGACGGATGGTGGAATGGTGGCCACGTCAGCGCCTGCCAATGCAGCTTCCTTCACATGATTGGCCGAGCGAATGGATGCTGCGAGGATTTCGGTCTTGAAGTCGTAATTGTCATAGATAGCGCGGATCTCGCGGATAAGATCCATGCCATCCAGATTGAGATCATCCAGACGACCGATGAACGGCGAAATGTAAGTTGCTCCGGCCTTGGCGGCCAAGAGGGCCTGATTGGCTGCAAAGCAAAGGGTAACATTGGTCTTGATGCCCTTGTCGGTCAGCGTACGGCAGGCTTTGAGGCCATCAAGCGTAAGCGGCAGCTTGATCACGACGTTGGAGGCGATTTTGCTCAGGCAATCGGCTTCCGCCATCATGGTATCAAAATCCATGGAGGCGACTTCAGCGGAAACCGGTCCGCTAATCACACCACAGATTTCAGCGATAACTTCCTTGAAATCCCGGCCCGATTTGGCAATCAGGCTCGGGTTGGTTGTGACACCATCGAGCAGACCATAGTCATTAAGCTCGACAATATCCTCAATGATTGCGGTATCGACGAAAAATTTCATTTTCTCTCTCCCATTGGCATGTCCTCTCTCGCGAAGGGGGAGTGGCGAGGGGATCGGACATGCGTTTCAAGTCTTGTGTATGCGTGGCGACGACACAGCGCGCCACGCAAGGTGCATTACAGTCCGAGGAGCTTACTGGCGCGCGCGATGATGGCGTCGCTTGTTATGCCAAATGCCTCGTACAGTTCTTCTGCCGGAGCGGAAGCGCCGAAGCTGTCCATTCCTATGACATTGTCTTCGTCACCAACGAAGGTGGCCCAGCCGAATTTCGCAGCCGCTTCCACTGCAATACGCGGGCAAGTGCCAAGAACGCTGGCGCGATAGTCGGCATCCTGCTCCTTGAAAAGCTCCCAGCTTGGCATGGAGACCACCGCCACGGCGATGCCCTTGTCTTTGGCAAGCTTTTCAGCCGCTTCCAGTGCAAGGCTGACTTCGGTGCCTGTCGCAAGCAGCGTCAGGGCGCGTTCGCCGTCACCGACATGCCTGAGAATATAGGCCCCGCGTGCGGCAAGATTTTGACTGTTTTCTTCGAGGCGTAGCTGTGGTACGGCCTGACGGGACAAAGCCAAAAGCGAAGGCCGGTTACGATTACGAATGGCCAACTCCCAGCATTCCAGCGTTTCAAGCGCATCCGCAGGCCGGAAGGTCAACAGGTTAGGCATGGCACGCAAAGAGGCCAGATGCTCCACCGGCTGGTGGGTTGGGCCGTCTTCACCAAGGCCGATGGAATCATGTGTCATCACATAGATGGTGCCGATCCCCATGAGGGCAGACAGGCGTATGGCGTTGCGGGCATAATCGGAAAAGACCATGAAAGTGCCGCCATAGGGTATGATGCCACCATGCGCCATCATGCCATTCATGGCTGCGGCCATGGCAAATTCACGCACGCCATAGCCAATATAGCGGCCGGGTTCGCCTTTTTTGAACTGGCTGTCGACAGCAGGTACGCGCGTCAGGTTGGAGCCGGTCAGGTCGGCTGATCCCCCAATCAATTCCGGCAATACAGGCGCCAGCGCCTCAAGAGCCATCTGGCTGGCTTTGCGGGTGGCGACCTTTTGTGGCTTGTCAAAGAGGGCCTTACGCGCGTCTGCTACGGCGCCCTTGAACTCGGCG
The DNA here is from genome assembly GCF_963678225.1 of uncultured Cohaesibacter sp. NCBI lineage: Bacteria > Pseudomonadati > Pseudomonadota > Alphaproteobacteria > Hyphomicrobiales > Cohaesibacteraceae > Cohaesibacter > uncultured Cohaesibacter sp. The sequence continues at coordinate 3,321,439 of NZ_OY782764.1, forward strand.
GGCAGAGTGCGGGCTGTGCGGCGCAGAAATTCAGCTTGTAGAGCATCGTCAGCTTGTGCCAGACGACTTTCCCATACCAGCCGAGCCTCCTTGCCCTTGGAGCCGATGATCCGCCATTCCTGCAACAGATTGCCCGGGATTTCAAAGGGCTCTGCTGTCCAGTCAAGCGCCGCCTTGGCTGCCGCTGCTTCTTCGGGGCCAAGAGGAGAACCGTGGCAGGATTCTGTACCAGCCTTGTTTGGCGATCCAAGCCCAATCACCGTCTTCATGGCGATCAGGGACGGCTTGTCTGTGGTTGCCTTGGCAAGGGTCAGGGCTGCATCGATAGAGGCTGCATCATGTCCATCACAACTCTGGACATGCCAGCCGCAGGCAGACAGTCGCTTGGGAATATTATCGGAAAAGGAAACCGATGTCGGGCCGTCAATGGTGATGCCGTTGTCGTCATAAAGTACGATCAGTTTGCCAAGGCCAAGATGCCCCGCAAGGGAAATGGCTTCTTGTCCGATCCCTTCCTCCAGGCAGCCGTCCCCCATGAACACATAGGTATGATGATCGACAAGATCTTCCCCGAAGTCCTTGGCCATGATCTGTTCGGCGAGGGCCATGCCCACGGCGCTGGCAATGCCCTGACCAAGCGGACCTGTGGTGGTTTCTATGCCCTTGGCGTGGCCATATTCAGGATGGCCTGCCGTAATGGCCCCCATCTGACGGAAATTGCGGAGCTGGTCTTTGGTCATGTCCTCATAACCGGTCAGATGCAGCAAGCTATAGAGCATGGCCGAGGCGTGGCCATTGGAAAGCACGACTCGATCGCGATCTGGCCAATCAGGCGCGGAGGCATCGAATTTGAGATGGTTTTTATAGAGTATCGTTGCCGCATCAGCCATGCCCATGGGCGCTCCGGGATGGCCTGAATTGGCGGCCTCCACGGCGTCAATGCTCAGAGCGCGAATGCAGTTGGCCAGAGAAAAGGTCAATGCATCGCGGCGTGCGTGTTCAAGTGCTCTCTTTGAAGAATAGGCAGACATATTTTTCCCTCCATGTTGCCTTTTGACTACACCTTTGTGAAAAATAACGCAATTAAAAATCACAAAATAACATTTGCACTGTGTTATTTGTTGTGAAATATATGTGATGTTGAATTTTTCTCGGGTCTGTCCGATAGTCGCCCATTGCGAAACAACAGATGGATTCGAAAGGAGCCCGTATGAAGCGCGAGGACCGTCAAAAGGCGATCATGGACCTTCTGGTCACCCAGGGTGAGGTTGAGGTCGACAAACTGTCAGAGCAGTTTGTTGTCTCCAAAATGACCATTCATCGCGATCTGGATGATCTGGAATCCGAAGGCATGATCCGTAAGATCCGCGGTGGCGCGACCATTGAGTCTGGCACCCGCTTTGAAAGCGACTTCAGATATCGTGAAAGACAAAGCCAGGGCGCGAAAATGGCCATGGCAGAAGTCGCCTTGAGCCTGATTGATCCGGGCATGACCGTCATGGTCAACGATGGCTCAATGGCTGCATTTCTGGGCAAATATCTGCCAAGAAAACGCCCGTTGACTGTGATTACCAACAATGCCGCGATTTTGGATTCTCTCAGGGCAGAATCCGGCATTGCGCTGATCTCGCTTGGGGGAAGCTATTCGAGCAAATTCAACGCCTATTTCGGCAGTTTGACAGAAACTTGTCTAGCCAATCTGCGCGCGGATATTTCCTTCATCTCCACGCCTGCAATTTCCGGGCTTGAAGTCTTTCACATGGATGATGTGGTGGTCAAAAGCAAACGCGCCATGATGCGTTCGGGCACCAAGCGCTGTCTGCTGGTCAATCACGCGCGCTTTGATCACACTGCCCTGCACAAACTCGCTGACCTGGACGAGTTCGATCACATTATAACAGATACGGCGCCCTCTGCTGATGCCTTGTCTGCTATCGAGGGAGCCGGCCTCAGTTTGACAATTGCTGATGCGGCAAAAGGGGAGGGTGCATGACATCTCCCGTTTTAGCTGCAGTCAATTGGTGCGGGTTCCCCTCCGAGCAAATGCAGTTTGCTCTTCGGCCCCTTGAGGCGTGCGCCGCTGTTTTGCCTATGCGTGCTTATGCCTCTTCTTATTCTCCGCCCCTGTCCGCCTTCACGCGTGCCGGTGAGCAGAGAACGACCCAGCGACCACATCGCAATGTCTCCCCGTTTGGGTTCATTGCATGGAGGCTTTCTGAATATCTCGAAAGCCCGGGAGAGTGTGTCGCTGTTCATGACCAGCAGTTAGAATAGGGAGAAATATCATGAAAATTGCTGTTGCCGGTGATAGTGCAGGCGAAGGGCTTGCTCACATTTTGGCGGAATATCTTGCAGGACAGGGCAAATATGAGGTGTCCGAGGTCTCGAGGGTTGCAGGCCAAGCCGATCCATTCTACGCCAACATGGCTGAGCGCGTTGCGACCGCTGTTGTGAATGGTGAATATGATCGCGCTATTCTTTGTTGCGGCACCGGTATCGGGGTTGCCATGTCCGCCAACAAGGTGCACGGTATTCGGGCAGCACAATGCCATGATACTTATTCCGCCGAGCGCGCAGCGCTTTCCAACAACGCCCAGATTATAACGATGGGCGCGCGGGTGATCGGTGCCGAACTGGCTAAGACTATTGCTGATACCTTTTTTGAAAACACCGAATTCTTTGATGCAAACGGGCGCTCTGCAGGCAACGTCAATGCAGTTGATGAACTGGACGCGCGCAACCGCTAGACCGACATGAAGGTACATCGGAAGTGTTGTTGAGAGCCGCTAACCGGTCGTCTCACTACTATTTCTAATGAAAAGCCCGATCCATCCGGTATCGGGCTTTTTCTTTGTCTTGGTCTTGATTTGTCCGGTGCATCGCTTTGACGATAAGCCAACTTCGAGCACCATAATGATTTTGAACAAGATTGACATCAGCGGGCCAATCACGCAAAAAGATCTCGGATGGTTCTTCCCTAGATAGACTCGGGGAAGATGAAAAGGGAACATGGTGCGGACGACCCAACTCGGGGCCTATGCCATGGCTGCCCCCGCAACTGTAAGCGGATTGCCTTGTTTTGGAACCACTGAACCAGACGGTTTGGGAAGGGAACAGGGCGCAAGACCGTGAGCCAGGAGACCTGCCAGCCACCACTATTCTCACTAACCGGTCGGGGTGTATCGGAGATGAGGCAAATTGATTTTTGCTTCCTTGCTTTTCCCTCCCTGCTATCGGCGTGTTTCGTTGAACTCGGTATCAAAAGCCTTCATGCTTTGATGCGAAGTTAGGATCATGCTTTGAAAAATAAGGCAATTTTGCAAATCTGCAGCACCTGCAACAGTGCGGCAGTCAAACAGAATCCGGAAAGACTAGCCACAGAATGTCCAGAGGGCGAGAAGCTCCTTGGCGCGGTGCAATCCGCTGTGAAGGCCGATGCTGATCTGGATGGCCAACTCGTCATTCAGGCCGCCCGCTGCATGAGCAGCTGCAAGCGCAGCTGTGTTGCCGCTCTTCTGGCAAAGGACAAATATCAGTTCGTCGTTGGCGAACTCGACTGCAGCGCCGAAAGGGTGGACGATCTTGTTGCCTTTGCAAAAAGCTATGTAAAGGCAGAAGACGGCTTGCCGCAATGGCGTGAACGTCCGCAGCATATTCGCAAGAACACAATCGCCCGCCTGCATCCTTTCCCTTCTGAACTCTCAAACGACTCCTAGAGGCTCATCATGTCTTTCAAGGCTCCTCTGTCATCGCCCAAAATTCCAGCCACTGTTGTGACCGGCTTTCTCGGCTCCGGCAAAACCACGCTCATCCGCCATCTGATTGAACAGGCCGGGGACAAGAAAATTGCCCTCATCGTCAATGAATTTGGCGATATGGGGTTCGACGGCGAAATGATTTCAAGCTGCGGCAATCCCAATTGCACCGAAGACGATGTTGTCGAACTGAAAAACGGCTGCATTTGCTGCACGGTGGCCGACGAGTTCCTGCCGACCATGGAAATGTTGCTCAAGCGCGAACCACGTCCGGAGCATATCGTTATCGAGACATCCGGCTTGGCGCTACCCCAGCCTCTTGTTCAGGCCTTCCAGTGGCCCAGCGTACGCGCTTCGGTCACCGTCGACGGCGTGATTACCATCGCCGATGCCGCAGCGCTGAGCGAAGGCCACTATAGCACCGATGAAGAGGCCGTTGTGCGTCAGCGGGAACAGGATGACTCAATCGATCACGAAAATCCGATTGATGAGCTCTTCAATGATCAGCTCAAATGCGCGGACATGATTGTGATTTCCAAGGCCGATCTCATTGATGAGGATGCCATGGCGCGGGTGGAAGCGATCATTGCGGAGCATCGGCGCGATGGGGTGAAAACCATTCACTCGGCCAATGGCAATGTTTCGACCGCTGTACTTTTGGGCCTTGAAGCGGGCGCGGAAGAGGATCTCGACAGCCGAGAAGCCGCGCATGATCATCTCCATCTCCATCACGATCACGATCACGATCACGACGATGACCATGATCACGATGATGATCATGACCATCATCATCATCATCATCACCATCACGACCATGATGACTTCCATTCTGCAGTTGTCGCGCCGCGCGCCTTTGCCTCGATGGATGCGCTTAAACAGGCCGTATCAGATGTTTTGGCTCAGTCCGGCGTCCTGCGCGTTAAAGGCTATGCGGCGATTGAAGGCAAAAAGGCACGCGTTGTGGTGCAGGCGGTCGGGCGTCGCGTGGAAAGCTGGTTCGATCCGGGGGCTGAGACCTCGACAGGTCTGGTGGTCATTGGTCTTAAGGATTTCGATCTGGATCGCGCCAACAAGACCCTAGGCTAGAGAAGACCCGCGATAGTAAAGCCAAAGATAACAAAGCCAAGGACAATAAGGACCGTACCCACATGCACATTCTGGCGCCTGATGCAGGACGGATTGATGACGGTGAAGAGGCCGTGGATCTGGGGCAGACCCCCGGTGATATCCTCATTCTGTCTTCTGCAGATAGCGAACTTTCAGCATTTGCCATGTCGGCACGGTCTCGCCCCGATGAGGCCGCTTCGGTGCGTCTGGCCAACCTCATGGCGCTGGGGCATCCCTATTCTGTTGATCTCTATGTGGATCAAACCGCCAGCCACGCAAAAGTCATCGTGCTGCGCCTTCTTGGTGGCGTTGAATATTGGCGTTACGGGCTAGAGCAGCTCAAGAAGCTTTCGCGCGGCTATGACGTCAAATTGCTCGTCATGCCCGGCGATGACAAGTGGGATGAAAGCTTGGCGGAATGGTCTAGCGAACCTGTGGCCATTGTGCGCCAGCTCTGGCGCTATTGCGTTGAGGGGGGAGCAGAAAATATGGCCCTTGCGCTCCGGTTTGCCGAGGCGTTGATTGCGGGGGGCATAGAGGCTGTGCCTCATCCTGTGCCTTTGCCGCGCGTAGGCATTCTCAAACACGGGGAAAGCTTTAGCGGCGAAGTGGGTCTACAGCGCTATTTGGCTGAGATGGCCAATGGATCGCCAAGTGCAGTGGTGCCAATCCTTTTTTATTGGTCTTACGTGCAAAGCGCCATGACAGCGCCGATTGATGCGCTTGCAGAAGCGCTTGAGGCAAACGGACTGCATGCCTTGCCGATCTTTCTACCGAGCTTGAAGGACTTCGAGGCGCAGGAATTCCTCCAAGGCGCTTTGGCTCAGTTGCCGCCCGCTGTGTTACTCAATTGCACCGCTTTTGCTTTGTCCAAGGCCGGGCAGGCTTACGAGCCTACCATTCTCGATCACTATGATTGTCCGGTGCTTCAGGTCATTCTGTCAGGTTCCAGCAAGCTGGCGTGGGAGGAAAGCCCGCGCGGTCTCTCTGCTCGGGATCTGGCCATGCATGTGGTTCTGCCCGAGCTGGATGGGCGCATCCTAAGCCGCGCCATAGCCTTCAAGGAAGAAGGCGCGCTGGATAGCAAGACGCATTACAAACCCGTGGAATTGGTTCCACATAGCGATCGGATTGCTTATGTCGCCGCCTTGGCCAAAGGCTGGGCCCGCTTGCGCAATTCCGAACCCAAAAGCCGCAAGGTTGGCGTGGTGTTGGCAAACTATCCCAACAAGGACAGCCGCATCGCCAATGGGGTTGGGCTGGATAGTCCGGCCTCTGTTGTTGCCTTGATGAAATCCATGCAGCATGCGGGCTATCAAATTGGCCCTGTGCCGGAAGATGCCGACGCGCTGATGCAGCAGATCCTCAAAGGGCCGACCAATGCACTGGGCAAGGCCATCCGTCAGAGCGAGAACCTGCTGACTCTGGCCGACTATAGGGCCATGTTTGAGGCACTGCCTGAGGCCGTTCAGAACGGCGTCGTCACCCGCTGGGGGCCGCCAGAGGATGACCCGATGGTCACTGGTGAAGCGTTCCAGCTAGCGATCCTCACCTTTGGTAATCTGGCCATCGGTGTGCAGCCTGCCCGTGGGTATAATATCGACCCCAAAGATACCTATCACGATCCGGATCTGGTGCCGCCGCACAATTACTTTGCCTTCTATTTCTGGCTGCGGCGGGTCTATGGCGTTCATGCGGTCATTCATGCAGGCAAGCATGGTAATCTTGAATGGCTGCCGGGAAAGGCGCTCGCGCTCAGTGAGGCTTGCTATCCCGAAGCTGTGCTCGGGCCGGTGCCGCATCTCTATCCCTTCATCGTCAATGACCCCGGCGAAGGTTGTCAGGCCAAGCGCCGCTCCAGCGCGGTGATCATTGATCATCTGACCCCACCGCTCACCCGCGCCGAAAGCCATGGTGCAGGCGAAGAGCTGGAAGCACTGGTGGATGAATTCTACACCGCGCAAGGGGTGGATCCGCGCAGATCGGACAAGCTGCTGGAGGAAATTCGCTTTCTGGCCAGCCGCACCGGCCTTGATAAGGATGCAGGCGTGGCTGCTGATGATGACAACCAGACCGCTTTGCAGCAACTGGACACCCATTTGTGCGACCTTAAGGAGCTACAAATACGCGACGGTCTGCATATTCTGGGTGCCTCGCCGGAAGGGGGGTATCGAACCGATTTGCTGGTCGCGATTGCGCGGGTGCCGCGGGGCAACGAACCCGCTCAGCAGTCTTTCCACCGCGCCATTGCTGCGGATCTCGACCTTACAGTGGCGGGGGCTCGCTTCGATCCTCTGGATTGCGATTTTGCCAAAGAATGGGACGGTCTGCGCCCTGATCTTCTTGCCCCTCTTTCAGACGCCCTGTGGCGCCATTGCGGCGATACGGTCGAGCGGATCGAGCTGCTCGCCAAGGCGTTGGTTGCAGGTGAGGTGGTCTGCCCTGACGGGTTTGCGGCAACAAAGGCTGTGCTCAATTGGGTAGAGGGAGACCTCAGCGCAGCGATTGATGCCTGCGGGCCCGAAGAAACCAGTCATCTGTTGGCCGGCCTTGGTGGACGGTTTGTGCCGCCCGGTCCCTCGGGAGCCCCCACAAGAGGCCGACCGGACGTTCTGCCAACGGGCCGCAATTTCTTTGCTGTCGATGTGCGCTCCGTGCCCTCCAAAACGGCTTGGGACATCGGAGAACTCTCTGCGGAGCGGCTGATGGAACGCCACTTTCAGGATGAAGGCGAATGGCTTCAAGCCATCGTACTGACCTGTTGGGGCACGTCCAACATGCGCACCGGTGGCGATGATATTGCACAGGCGCTGGCCCTGCTGGGGGTCCGTCCCGTCTGGGAACCAGCATCGGGGCGCGTGACAGGCATAGAGGTGCTGCGGCTTGAGGAATTGCGGCGCCCACGCGTGGACGTGACCTTGCGAATTTCAGGCTTTTTCCGCGATGCCTTCCCCCATCAGATCGACCTGTTCGATAGCGCCGTGCGGCAGGTATCCGAACTGGATGAAGACGAGGACGCCAACCCGCTGGCCGCCCGTGTGCGCCGCGAAAGGGCCGAGGCCGAAGCGCAGGGCGTTGACGCAGATCTGGCTCGCAGGCAGTCCACGTTCCGTGTGTTCGGCTCCATGCCGGGGGCTTATGGGGCGGGGCTTCAGGCCCTGATCGACGAGAAAATCTGGGACAAGCGTTCGGACTTTGCCGAGGCCTTTGTCGCCTGGGGTGGATTTGCCTATGGCGCCGGGCAATATGGTGACCGTGCCGCCGACAGTCTCAAGCGTCGCTTGTCAAAAGTAGATGCGGTGATCCAGAATCAGGATAATCGCGAGCATGATCTGCTCGACTCGGACGACTATTACCAGTTTGAAGGTGGGCTTGCTGCCAGTGTCGAGAGTTTCCGTGGCGCTGCACCGAAAGTCTATCATAATGATCATTCTCGTGCCGAACGCCCCGTTATCCGCACGCTGGATGAGGAAATAGCGCGCGTTGTGCGTGGGCGGGCGGCGAACCCGAAATGGATTGCCGGTGTGATGCGCCATGGCTATAAGGGCGCGTTCGAAATCGCGGCAACGCTTGATTACCTGTTTGCCTTTGCCGCGACGACCAACGCCGTAGGCGATCATCATTTCGATCAGCTCTATGAGGCCTATATCGAGGATGATGCTGTTGCTGATTTCCTCAAGGACAAGAACCGGCCCGCTTATGATGACATGATTGATCGCTTTTTGGAGGCGCTGGATCGAGGCCTCTGGACGCCAAGATCTAACAGTGCCCGATTCAATCTGGAAGAAAACAAGAAACCAGCCACTCAGCAGGAAGGGGAGTTCCTATGAAAAAGACAGACGGTATGACGCAGGAAGAGCTCGACGCTCGCCATGCAGAAAAGATGAAAAAGAAAAAGGCCGCGCGTGAAAAAATCCTCGCCACCAAGACCGAGGAAAAGGGCCTGATTATTGTTCATACGGGCAAAGGCAAGGGCAAATCCACCGCCGCCTTCGGCATGGCCTTCCGCTCCATCGGGCACGGGCACAAAATCGCTGTCATCCAGTTCGTCAAGGGGGCATGGGATTCGGGCGAAAAGCGCATGCTGGAAAAATTCCCCGAGCAGGTGACGATCAAAGCCATGGGCGAGGGCTTTACCTGGGAGACACAGGATCGTAACAAGGACATCGCCAATGCCCGCGCAGCATGGGAAGCGGCAAAGGAAGCGATTCTCGATCCGGAAAACCGCTTCGTGCTGCTGGACGAGTTGAACATCGTCTTGCGTTATGACTATCTGCCGATTGAGGAAATCGTGGGCTTCCTGAGCGAAGAAAAGCCAGATGATACCCATGTTGTTATCACCGGTCGCAACGCAAAGGACGAGTTGATTGAAATAGCTGATCTGGTGACCGAAATGACGCTGATCAAGCATCCGTTCCGATCTGGTGTCAAGGCACAGGAAGGCATCGAGTATTAGGAAAATTGCTGATTTAATTCAGCTTTTCTGTGTCCAAACCATAGGGCAAGCCAAAGGCGAGTTGACATGCCTTGCTTGCAATCCTACACATGAATTGTTCGATGGTTTTTCTCGTCCAGGCGTGATGAGAAAATGAAAAGGGAACATGGTGAGGCTTACCCATCAGGGACCGACTCCATGGCTGCCCCCGCAACTGTAAGCGGCGAGCGATTGATTAGAGAAATCCACTGACACCGGGGTGTTGGGAAGGTTTAGTCAATTGCTATGACCCGTGAGCCAGGAGACCTGCCATCAGACTGGTACAGGCTGAATAGTCAGCCTTGCCGCCTCTAAACAAGACGCCGGGGTGAGCGTTGGGTAGAGAGATAGTCTGGTGCCCTATTTTACACCAGCAGTCCCTTGCCGATACTTCCATTCCCACAGCGTCTCCAAATTGGCTTGTTGCCGACAGGAGATGACTCTATGCATAAATTACTGACAGGGGCGCTTTTAGCTTCCGCCCTCATGGTTTCCAGCGCCGCGAATGCGCATTTTCAGCTGGTCTATACCCCACAGGTCAATCTGGTCAAAGCGGGCGATGTTCCGCTGAAACTCATATTCTGGCATCCGTTTGAAAACGGCCATGTTATGGATATGGGCACGCCGGAAGCCTTTTATGCCCTGCATAAAGGCAAGAAGATTGACCTGATGGACACACTGGTGCCCATGCGTTTTCAGGGCTCAGCCAATGACGCAGATGCGTTCGACGCCAGTGTGAAGGTTAAGCGCAGCGGCGACTATACGCTCGTCTTGCGGCCTGCTCCCTATTATGAAGAGAGCGAAGATATCTATATCCAGCAGATCGCCAAGAGCTATCTGAATAAGGGCGGGCTTCCCACTGATTGGAATGAACCCGCTGGGCTCAAAACCGAAATAGTCCCGCTCAACAAGCCGACCAATATTCTTGCCGGATCCACTTTTACCGGGCGCGTTCTTTCGCAAGGCAAACCGGTGGCTGGTGCCGAAATCGAGATTGAATATATGGCTGCTGAGCCGGATATGAATGCCAACAAGCCGCAAATGGCCTCTGCCAAACCGGCTCCGGGTGGTGCGCTGGTCGCTCTTTCCGATGAGAATGGCTATTTCACCTTCGGTATTCCAAAGGCTGGCTTCTGGGGCTTCGCTGCCCTTGGGACTGGTCCTGACACCGAATATGAAGGCAAAGAGCTTTCGCAGGATGCGGTTATTTGGGTGAGAGCTTATGACCTCAAATAGCCTTCCATACCGTAGCCGGAGGGCGCGCCATGCATATCGTTGATGGTGCTCTTTCCAACGAGGTGCTGATTGTGGGGTCCGCTATGTCCGCAGTTGGTATCGTCGTAGGCTTGCGGAGGTTGACGATGGACCTCATTCCGGCTGCCGGGGTGCTCAGCGCAACATTCTTTGTTGCATCGCTCATCCATGTGCCGCTGGGATTTTCTAGTGTTCATCTCATCCTGAACGGTCTGGCCGGGATTATTCTCGGCTGGGCTGCGTTTCCAGCATTGTTCGTCGCGCTGCTTCTACAAGCAGTCTTTTTCGCCTTCGGAGGCATCTCGGTGCTCGGAGTGAATACTCTGAACATCGCCGCGCCCGCAGTATTGGTTGGTTTGATGGTCAATCCGTTTTTGATCCGAACCACATCGTCCAGTCTTGCCGCTGTATTTGGGGGCGTTGCCGGAGCATTGGCCATCGCCTTGACGACGCTCTTTGTTGCTCTGTCTCTTGGCTTTTCAGGTGATAACTTCGCCTTGCAGGCGAAAATTGTCTTCGTGGCTCATATCCCGATCATGATTATCGAAGGGCTTTTGTCTGCTGCTGCCATCTACCTCATACACAAAGTGAAGCCGGAACTGCTGCATGCAATGAACAAGGGGGGAGTCCGATGACCCGATTGAAACAAATAGCGACGGCAGGCTTGCTTCTTCTTGTTTGCGCATTTGCCTCTCCGGCACTGGCCCACAAGGTCATCATGTCCGCTTACGCCGAAGGTGCTGTCATTGAGGGAGAACTGGGATTTTCCAACGGTGATATGTCGACGAATACAACGGTTGAAGTGTTTGATGATGAGGGTACGAAGCTCGGCGAAACCAAGACAGACGAAGACGGCATATTCCAGTATAAGCCCACGGTTAAAGTGCCCCTGACTTTCAAGGCCAATCTTGGCGCAGGGCATATTGGCACTTTCCATATGGCTGCTGATGAACTTCCTGATTCGATCGGAGGCGATGCGAAGGAGAATGAGGCTTTAGCTGAGGTGTCTGCTGTTCTCGAAGAGATCAGTACAGGCGCCGACGGTGATGTGGCTGTGACCGCAGGCCTTGGCCCGGAAGCGCTGCAGAAGCTTATTGCGGCAGAGGTTCACGAACAGCTTGAAGCCTTTAAGCCAGAGTTCTCAAAGGCTGTAAGAAATGAAACCAAACCGCTGCGTAAGGTGATTTCTGAATATACCGAGAAGAATGACATGCAGGCGATCCTTGGTGGTATCGGCTATATCTGCGGATTGTTCGGCATTGGCTTTTACGTAGCCGCTCGCGGTGAACGCAAGAAACTCTCTGCAACGGCGAAGGAAACCGCATGAGCGATATTCTGGGGGATGCAGGTCGAGCCAAAGGGCTGGGCCGGGCAGAGGCAAACAGCATCAGTGCAATCTTTTCTCATCGCCTCTGGATCCGCGAGCAGGATCCTCGTGTGAGAATTGTCGCCGTGTTTGTCTTCTCCATTTGCGTGGTTCAGCTGGACAAGCTGCTTCCCCTGGGAATTGCCCTTTTGGGTGGTCTGTTTCTGCTGCTGCAAGCAAGGATGCCCTTTGTTAACTCCCTCAAGCGGGTTCTGACAGTCGATAGCTTTATCATTCTGCTGCTAGTCATGCTGCCCTTTACAACGCCCGGCACAGAAATGGCATCGGTCTTTGGCTTCTCTGCCAGCTATGAAGGCTTGAGGCAGGCCATTGTCATTTTGTTGCGCGCCAATGCCATTGTGATGGCTTCTCTGGCCCTGTTGGCAACCATTGATGCGGTCACCTTCGGGCAGGCCCTAGCCAAATTGAAAGTGCCCGAAAGGCTCGTGCATCTGCTGCTGTTTACCGTGCGCTATATCGAGGTGTTACATGCCGAATATCTGCGGCTCAAAACAGCTATGAAATGCCGAGGCTTTGCTCCGGGCAACAATCTGCACACTTACAAGAGCGTCGGCTATCTTGTCGGCATGCTGCTCATTCGGTCTTTCGAGCGCTCTGAGCGCATACTCATGGCAATGAAATGCCGTGGATTTAACGGACAATTTCATTTGCTCAAGGATTTCGACTATACAAGACGCGACTTTACCTTTTCGATGATAGCGTTCCTTTTTGTGCTGTTGCTCTTGGCGTTGGAGATGATGCATGTCGTTGCTGCTTGAAACAGATAAGCTGAGCTATGCCTATCATGGTAGCGCGCCCTGTCTGAGCGGTGCGTCTCTGACGCTTGAAGAAGGCGAAAGGGTCGGACTCGTTGGCGACAATGGGGTTGGAAAGAGCACCTTTTTGCAGGTGCTGGTGGGCTTATACAAATCCCACGATGGACGCATCTCCGCATTCGGGCAGGATTTTGTCACCGAAGAAGACTTTATCCAGCTGCGTCGTCGTGTCGGATTGGTGTTTCAGGATCCAGATGACCAGCTCTTCTGTCCAACTGTCAAGGAAGACATTGCCTTCGGTCCACTCAATCTGGGCTACAGTCGCACTGAGGCGGACGCCATCGTTGAGGAGACCCTTGCGCTTTTAAACCTGTCTCACCTTAAGGAGCGGGTCACGCATCGGCTATCTGGCGGGCAGAAAAGGCTCGTTGCGCTGGCAACGGTCATCGCCATGAAGCCGGATATTCTGCTGCTTGATGAACCGACCAACGATCTGGATGAAAAGACACGCGTCCGGCTTATCGAAATACTGCTTTCGCTGCCACAGGCTATGATTATCGTCAGCCACGACCGGGCCTTTCGGGAAAAAGTCGTGACGCGAACCGTAAAAATGGAGAATGGTCAGATCTTTTGATGAGATGACGCCGAACCAACTGTCGGGAGATGAACGCCCGGCCCAATGCTTTGCAGCGCCTCCCATGACGGGGGCTGAAAATCAAGTCAGTGAGGCGGATCCAAGCCGGATGCCAAGACTGACCTGCAGGTTGGTAGAAAGAGGCTGGACCACTTGTGTCCGGACTGTTTCAACCCCTGCTGAAAACCAGACAAGGAGCCATTTCGGCTCATGATGAGAGAACCACAGGGGACCAGAATGACCAGTTCCAATCGCGAAGAAAAATTAGGCCTAATGATTTGTGGCCATGGCAGTCGCAACAAGGAGGCCGTCGACCAATTTGCCAAACTTGCCGAGCGCCTGCGCCCGCGCTTTCCAGACTGGCCGGTTGACTATGGCTATCTTGAATTTGCTAATCCGGTGCTTTCGAACGGTCTCGACAAACTGGTTGAGCAGGGATGTACGCGCATTCTGGCTGTGCCGGGTATGTTGTTTGCTGCGGGCCACGCCAAGAATGATATTCCGTCTGTACTCAATGCCTATCAGGCCAAGAAACCGGGCGTGACCATCGAATATGGGCGCGAGCTTGGCCTTGATATCAAGATGATCAAGGCTGCGGGCGCGCGCGTGCAGGAAGCGGTGGATGCTGCCAATATCGAACATGGTGAAGTGCCTCTCACTGAGACATTGTTGATGGTTGTCGGGCGCGGTGCCTCCGATCCTGATGCCAACTCAAATGTCAACAAGCTGATGCGGATGCTTTGGGAAGGCATGGGCTTTGGCTGGGGCGAGGTCTGCTATTCTGGCGTGACTTTCCCGCTGGTTGAGCCGGGCCTCGAACATGCCGCCAAGCTTGGCTACAAGCGCATTATCGTTTTCCCATATTTCCTCTTCACCGGCATTCTCGTGCGCCGCATCTACAATTTCACGGATGAAGTTGCCGCACGCCATCCGAACATCCAGTTCGTCAAGGCAGCCTATCTGAATGATCAGGACTATGTGATCGAAACCTTCGAGGATCGCGTTCAGGAAATATTGGAAGGCACCAACAACATGAACTGCCAGCTGTGCAAATATCGTGCGCAGGTTCTGGGGTTCGAGGCCGAAGTCGGCCTGCAGCAGGAAAGCCATCACCACCATGTGGAAGGGGTGGACACCAAAGACTGCGAATATTGCGAAGATAATAAATGCACCAACGAATGTCTCAAGCATCACCCTTCGTCGGAGCATTCCCACCATGATCATGGCCACGACCACGCTCACTCCCAAGGTCACGGCCATGATCATGGTCACTCTCACCATCATGATCACAGTCACGATCATGATCATGATCATCACCATGGACATAGTCATGACCACGGGCATGACCACTCTCATGGCGATGGGCACGACCATCATCACCATCCATATCCGCAGGCCGATCATCCGCTTGGTCCCAAGAGCATGTACAAAAAGGATTGAACCTTTCTCGGGAGCGGTGGCCTAAGCCATCGCACGCCCGGAGAAGGGGTGGATGTATCAAGATGACGTCACATAACTATGAGAAGGATCCGGCAGCAATCTATGCCAGCTCCTTCTCCATCATCAGGCAAGAAGCCGGCGACGCGCTGGCCACCTTGCCTCCTTCGCTTGAACCGGTCGCCGTTCGGCTGATGCATTCTGTCGGCATGACAGATCTTGTCGCTGACTTGCGCTTTACACCCAACGCGGCAGACGCAGGCCTTGCGGCTCTCACGCGGGGTACGACCATTCTGGTGGATACGCAAATGGTTGCCGGAGGCATCTCTCCGCGCTTTTTCGCTCAAGGGGCTGCGCTTTCAAAGAACCGTGTTCTGGTCACTTTGAACGATCCGCAGGTCGCAGACATTGCCAATGAAATGAAAACCACAAGAACCGCCGCGGCCATGGAGCTATGGCGTCCCCATCTGGAAGGGTCAATCGTCGCTATCGGTAATGCTCCCACTGCGCTTTTCCGGCTTTTGGAAATGGTGCGGCAAGGGGCAGGGAAGCCAGCTCTGGTGCTCGGCTTTCCCGTTGGCTTTGTGGGTGCAGCGGAATCCAAACAGGCCTTGGTCGATGAAGCTGCAGAGCTTGAGCTTGACTATATCGCAATGCTCGGCCGCCGGGGCGGAACGCCCATGGCGAGCGCGGCCGTCAATGCTCTGGCCATTGCTGCGCTTGGTCAGAGCGACAAACCGATGTAGGAGCGAGCGGATTGATGAACCAACAGAAAAAAGCACCATGGCTGAGCGTAATCGGCATCGGCGAAGATGGGCTTGATGGCCTTGGTGATCTGGCATGGTCGCTTATCGCCGAAGCGAAGACCATCTATGGCGGTGCGCGTCATTTGGCCATGATACCCGATGATCTGGCTGATGGTGCTGACAAGAGAGGCTGGCCAACGCCATTCTCTGGCGCCTTTGAGGAATTGGAAAGCCTGAGGGGCACGCCTGTCGTTGTGCTGGCCAGCGGCGATCCGATGTATTTCGGCATTGGCGGAACGCTGTCACGTCATTTCCAGAGAAATGATATGCGTGTGCTGCCGTTCCCCGGATCTTTCAGCCTCGCTGCCAGTCGACTGGGCTGGCCGCTGGATAAAGCTGAAAAGCTGACCATTCACGGGCGCAGCATCGAAACGCTCTTGCCACATTATTATCCGGGGGCGCGCCTGCTTGTTTTGTCGCGAGATGGGGCGTCACCAAAGGAGGTTGCCAGCCAGCTTTGTGCGCGCGGTATCGAGGATGCCGAGTTGACCATTCTGGAGCACCTGGGCGGTGCGGCAGAACGCATAGTCTGTGCAACAGCCAGAGACTTGGCTGTTGGAGACGAACACTTCGCCGATCTCAATGTGCTTGCCATCGCGCTACCGAAGCATTTGCAAAGCTGGTACCCCATCCAGCCCGGTTTGCCCGATGAGGCCTTTGAGCATGATGGCAAGATGACCAAGCGGGATATCCGCGCCAGTGCGCTTGCCAAGCTCATGCCCCATCCCGGTGCGCTGTTGTGGGATATAGGCACCGGCTGTGGCTCGGTTGCTATTGAATGGCTGCGTAGCCATCGCACATGTCGTGCCATTGGCATAGAGCCACAGGAGAAACGCCGGACCCTTGCGCGGCACAATGCCGACAGCTTGGGTGTGCCGAGTCTCATACTCATTGCCGACACGGCTCCCGCAGGCCTTGAAGGACAGGACGCCCCCGATGCTGTTTTTATCGGCGGTGGCTTGTCTCAAGAGGTCGTTGCCTATTGCCTCCAAGCCTTGAAGCCCGGCGGGCGCCTTGTGGCCCATGCGGTTACCCTCGGTTCAGAGCATCTGCTTCTTGAGATGTTCGAAAAGCATGGCGGCGAGCTGACACGACTTTCCATATCAAGGGCGACGCCTGTCGGCCCCTATTTCGGCTGGAAACCTTCCATGCCAGTGACACAGTGGGCTTTCATCAAGCCCTTAGAGACCAAGACGAGAAATACAATCAATGACTAGCAAGAATAAAGGCACTCTTTACGGCGTGGGGGTCGGTCCGGGAGACCCTGACCTGATCACTCTCAAGGCCGCCCGACTTATCAGCAATGCCACCACGATTGCCTATCCGGCACCTGAAGGTGGAGACAGCTTTGCCCGCGATATCGCCAAGGCACATATCGCGGAAGGCACGAAAGAGATTTCCATCGCGGTGCCCATGCGGCCAGAGCGTAAAGCCGCTCAGGACGCCTATGACGTGGGGGCTGTCGAGGTTCGCGCCCAGTTGGAAGCGGGCAATGACGTGGTCTTCCTGTGCGAAGGTGATCCCTTCTTCTATGGCACCTTCATGTATCTTTACGACCGGTTGGCTGGTGATTTTGAAACCGACATCATTCCCGGCGTTACCTCCATTGTCGCTTGCGCCTGCCGCCTGAAGCAGCCGCTTGTCAGCCGCAATGACGTGCTGACGGTGCTTGCTGGCCCGATGTCGGACGATGAGCTGGAAGCCCGTCTGAAGCTTGGAGGCTCCTTTGCCATCATGAAGGTGGGGCGTCATTTGCCGCGCCTGCGTGCCCTGTTGGAGAAACTCGATCTCATGAAGCGCGCCGGTTATGTCGAGCGGGCAACGCTGGCCAATGAGAAGGCTATCCCGCTTGCCGAACTCGAAGACGCTACAGCGCCTTATTTCTCAATGATCCTTATTTATGACGGGGACGAAGCATGGAAAAACTAATGCCCATTACCATCGTCTGCCCAAGCGCGGCAGCGGGTGAACTGGCTGTCTCCATCAAGACCGCACTCAAGAATGCCGGTCATCCGGTGGAGCTGCATGGCAAGGGCGAGATAGAAGGCTTCGATGTCTCCTTCGCTGATAGTCTGGCCCATCTCAAGGGGTTGTTTTCTCAAGGGCGTGCCATCGTTGCGCTTTATGCCAGCGGTATTGTCATTCGCGCCCTTGCGCCACTTCTCGATAGCAAGTTTGATGAACCGCCGGTGTTGGCCGTTGCTCGCGATGGCAAGTCGGTTGTGCCACTGCTGGGCGGACATCATGGCGCCAACGATCTGGCGCATCTGCTCGCCGAGGCACTGAGCGCCCAGGCTGCTGTCACCACTGCTGGTGATTGCCGTTACCGTCTGGCGCTCGACAATCCACCAAAGGGGTGGAAGCTGCAACATGCCAAAAAGGCAGCCGCTGTCATGGCGCGGATCGTCGATGGCGAAGCTGTCTCCGTTTCATCCGATCTGGATTGGCTCGACAATAGCGAAATTGCCCGTGCCGATAGCGCTGCCATCAGCCTTGATGCGAGCTTTGCCCCCGTACCGGAAGCAAGCACGGAAACAAGCCTAACCTATAGCCCGCAAAAACTCGTCGTTGGGGTGGGCTGCGAACGGGGCATAGCTGCCGCTGATTTGATCACCCATATCGAAAGCGTGCTGGCAAGCAACAGCCTTGCGCCCGAAGCGATAGGCCTGCTGGCATCCATCGATGTCAAAATGGATGAAGACGCAATCCATCAGGCTGCCGCACATTTTGCCGTGCCGGCCCGTTTCTTCGCGGCAGAAGAATTGGAAGCTGAGAAAGAGCGTTTGAAAAATCCTTCCGATGTGGTTTTCGCCGAGGTTGGGTGTCATGGCGTTGCAGAAGGAGCGGCCCTTGCTGCGGCAGGGCCTGAAGGCTCTCTTCTTGTTGCCAAGGTGAAATCGGATAAAGCCACCTGCGCCGTCGGCCTTGCCGCCGAGCCTTTCAAAGCTGAGATGCCCGGTAAGAAGCGCGGCTCTCTGGCCGTGATCGGCATTGGCCCGGGCACGCCCTATTGGCGCACGCCCCAGGCGACTAGCCTCATTGCCAGTGCTGAAAAACTCGTTGGCTACAAATTCTATCTCGATCTGCTCGGCCCGATGGCCGATGACGAACGCAGATGTGACTTCCCCATGGGGAGCGAGAAGGACCGTTGCCGCTATGCGCTGGAAGAAGCAGGCAAGGGCCATGATGTGGCACTGATCTGTTCTGGTGATGGCGGTATCTACGCCATGGGCGCTCTGGTGATGGAGCTACTGGACCGTGATGCCGACAATGGCGGCGTGTCGGATGCTGCCAAGCGGGTGGCGCTCACGCATGTGCCGGGCATTTCTGCCTTGCAGGCCGCCTCGGCACGCTTTGGTGCGTTGCTTGGCCATGACTTTTGCACCATCTCGCTTTCAGACTTGCTGACGCCATGGGAAACCATCGAGCAGCGTGTCAATGCAGCTGCAGAAGGAGACTTCGTGGTTGCCTTCTACAATCCCGTTTCCAAAAAGCGCAGAACCCAGTTGTTGCGGGCCAAGGAAATCCTGCTCACCAAACGCCCGGAAGAAACGCCGGTTCTGCTCGCGTCCAATCTGGGCCGACCGGATGAAGAGCTAAAGATGCGCACCCTTGCGACGCTGGACATCGAAGAAATCGATATGTTGACGGTCGTGCTTGTGGGCTCGTCCCAATCGCGTCCGTGGCGCTCTGGTGATCGCTCTGTAGGGGATAATGGCTGGATGGCCTACACCCCGCGCGGATATGCAAAAAGAATTGATGGAGAGAACAGGGAATGACTGTCTATATTATCGGAGCTGGCCCCGGTGCGCCGGACCTTATCACCGTGCGTGGGCTAAAGCTTATCCAACGCTGCCCTGTCTGCCTCTTTGCGGGCTCTCTGGTGCCGGAGGCCACTGTGGCCGAGGCGCCTGAAGGGGCACTGGTCAAAGACACTGCCGCCATGAATCTCGATGAAATCATCGAGGATATCAAACAGGCTCATGCCGAGGGCAAGGATGTGGCACGCGTCCATTCGGGTGACCCCTCCATCTATGGGGCGATTGCTGAACAGATGCGGCGCCTTAATGCGCTGGAAATCCCTTATGAAGTGGTGCCTGGCGTTCCTGCCTTTGCTGCCGCTGCCGCAGCCCTTGGTACGGAACTGACCATTCCCGGTATTGCCCAGAGCATTATCCTGACGCGGACGTCGATGAAATCCTCCTCCATGCCGGAGCGGGAGAGCCTCGCGATTCTGGGTCAATCCGGCGCGACCATGGCCATTCATCTGTCGGTGCGCAATGCTGCTCATATCGAGCGCGAGCTGACCCCGCATTATGGTGAAGATTGCCCCGCAGTGATCGCCTATCGCGTAGGGTGGCCAGACCAGACCTTCATCCATGCGACGCTTGGAACCTTGCGCCAGAAAATTCGCGAGTCCAAACTCACCCGCACAGCGCTCATTCTTGTCGGCCCTGCTTTGGGCGCGCAGAATTTCGAAGAGTCCAAGCTGTATGACGCTGAGTTTGAGCATATCCTGCGCCTGCCGAAAAAGGCCAGCAAGAAAGGCTAAGCGAATGGGTGAGGGGCTAAAGCGCCTTACCCTTCAAACCTGATTTTTCAATGGGGCGATGATATGGGCAAAGGAGCCATGTACGGATCCAACCCGTTGCCCCATTGGAGCAAGAGCCCTGTCGGCTGCAGTTCGTGCTTCAAAGAGCGGTTCTGCTGCGCCCATCAGGGTAATGGTCGCATAATGAAATTCATGGGCTGCCAGTTGGGGAGCCCAAGGCAGAGCGGATTGATGCGACAGCTTGCGATAACCAAGCGATAGTTTCGTCTCGGCGAAACTGGTGGTGATGGGCAACAGGTCCAGCATGGGCGCTTCAACCCCATCAGCCGATATAATGGACCGCCCCAGCGTCATATAGCCCCCGCATTCCCCAAAGATCAGCACATTGCGCTCGGCTGCAGAGCGCACGGCCTGCCTGAAGGTTGCGGCACAAGCCAGCTTGTCCAGATGAAGCTCCGGATATCCGCCGGGAAGATAGATGGCATCCGCATCTTGATGGGGGACTCCATCGGCAAGGGGGGAGAAGAAGGACAGGTCAGCCCCCTGATCAGACCAGTCTTGCAAGAGATGCGGATAGATAAAACTGAAAGCCTCATCCCGCGCGATGGCTATATGCTGTCCAAGAGGGGGGAGAGACTGAAGGGGAGCGGCAATGCCAGAAGGCACAGGTCTCTTTGCCGTATGTTTATTGGCAATCTCCAGGATAAGATCAAGATCGACGTTCTCTGACATATGGTCAGCAATCCGGTCGATCATCTCGTCAAGACCGTCATGTTCACCCGCTTGCACAAGACCCAGATGGCGGGAGGGCAATTGCAACTGATCCGAGCCGCGCACGGCACCAACGATTGGTATATCAAGTGGCTCAAATGCCTCACGCAATAGATGCTCATGAGCCTTGGAGCCGACGCGATTGAGCAGGATACCGCCAATCGTCAGCGCTGGGTCAAATTCACACAGACCTTTGGCAATCGCGGCCGCTGTCTGTGCCTGACCCTTGACGTCCAGAACGAGAATGACCGGCAGTCCGAGAGCATGCGCCAACGCTGCGGTGGAGCCTTGCCCTTTGGCCGCGCCATCAAACAATCCCATTACGCCTTCTACAAAGAGTAGATCGCCAAGACTGCTCTGCCGCAGGGCTCGCGCTTGCAGATCCTCGCGGGTCATGGCCCAAGGGTCCAGATTGATGGATGATTGCCCGGATGCCACAGCATGGAAAGCCGGATCGATATAGTCCGGCCCACATTTGGCGGGCGTGACGTGGAGGCCTCTACGGCTCAAGAGACGTTGCAAGCCAAGCGATAGCGTGGTCTTACCTGCGTTCGAGCTACTTGCTGCGAGAATAAGCCCCGTGGGCAGAAGTGGCATGTTGCTCATGAAGGGGACCAATCAGGACTTGATGCCAAGGGGATCGGAGACAAGTGTCTTGCCACTATTGGCAAAGCCGAGCCAATCCAACCCGTCACGCAATTTCACCACATTGCCGATCACAACGATGGCCGGTGGCTCCATGTTGGAATTGTGGGCGTCATCTGCGATGTGGGCAAGGGTAGAGGTCAATACCTCCTGCCGCGGGGTTGAGGCATTGCAGATAACCGCAGCCCCTTCTTCAGGGTCGCGTCCCGCATCCATCAGTTTTTTCGTGATGCCATGCAGATGCTTCATGGCCATATACATGACAATCACCTGAGAACCCTTGGCTATGCCATCCCAATCAAGGGCTGTGGGCATTTCTCCGGTGTGGTCGTGACCGGTAAGGAAGGTCACTGACTGATTGATATCTCTATGGGTGGCCGGAATGCCCGCATAACAGAGACCGCCGATCCCCGCTGTAATCCCCGGAACCACACGGAAAGGAACCCCGGCCTCTACAAGCTGCAAGGCTTCTTCGCCGCCGCGCCCGAAAATGAAAGGATCTCCACCCTTGAAACGCAACACGCGCTTGCCTTCCTTGGCCAGCTCGATGAGGCGCAGATTGATATCTTTCTGCTTGGAGGAGGGGCGCCCACCACGCTTGCCTGCGAACTCGACGATAATGTCTGGTCGGGCAAAGGAGAGAAGGGCTTTATCTACCAGTGCGTCATAGACAATCGCATCAGCCTGACGCAATGCATTGACCGCATGAAGGGTCAAAAGACCACGATCCCCGGGGCCTCCCCCAACGAGCCAAACCCAGCCAGGCTCGAACTCGGGTAATCCATCAAACAGTATTTGGCTATAGGAGTCTTGGGCGGGGGAATTCAACATGTATTTCTAGGCTCTGGCTCTTTTAGATATGGCTTCCCGATTGGCTCCACTATATACCTAAGTACATGACAGATGACACGGAAAAAGCACAGAAAGAGCAAATTTTAAGGCGCGGTTGGACAACTGGCGCCTGCGCAACAGCTGCAACCAAAGCGGCCCTTTCAGCGCTGGTTTCCTCGCGCTTTCCCGATCCCGTATCGATCACGCTACCCAAGGGGCAAACACCTTCATTCGCGCTCGATTGTGAACGGTTGGAAGCGGATTTCGCTGAAGTGGGAATCATCAAGGATGCAGGGGACGATCCGGATGTAACACACGGTGCGCTCATTCTTTCATCTGTGCGGTTTGGTCCTGCCGGTGCCGGTGTTCGCTTCTTTGCTGGCAAAGGCGTGGGGATGGTAACGCGCCCGGGCCTGCCGATCCCAGTGGGGGAACCAGCCATCAATCCAGTACCGCGCCAATTGATGCGTGAAGTGGTGCAAGAGCTCGCAAATGAGCATGGCTTTGTTCCGGATGTCGATATCACCATTTCCGTGCGCAATGGCGAGAAGCTTGCTAAACATACATGGAACCCGCGGCTTGGTATCGTCGGTGGCATTTCCATTCTGGGAACCACAGGTATTGTTGTTCCTTTTTCCTGTTCCGCATGGATACATTCCATTCACAGAGGCATTGATGTTGCGCGAGCCGAAGGGCAAGCCCATGTGGCGGGCTGTACGGGTTCCACATCAGAAAAAACCGTGCGCGCGCTCTATGGTTTACCGGAATTCGCCATGCTTGATATGGGCGATTTCGTCGGTGGCATGCTCAAATATCTAAGGCGCAATCCCGTAGCTCGCGTTACGATAGGGGGCGGTTTTGCCAAGCTCACCAAGCTGGCTCAGGGGCATATGGATTTGCACTCCGGGCGCAGTCAGGTAGACTTCGACTGGATGGCTGCCGAGGTGGCATCCCTTGGTGGCCTTTCAGGGCTTGTCGAAGAGGTTAGGCATGCCAATACGGCTCTGGCCGTGCTACAGCTTTGCGAGGCTGCCGATGTCGCCATTGTGCCGCAGGTGGCAAAATTGGCGCAACGCGCCGCTTTCAAAATTCTGGGGCCAAGTGACATCGCTCTCGATATTGTCGTAATTGCGAGGGATGGTACACTTTTGACG